>JAYTCW010000304.1:0-2548 GCA_043736295.1 Planctomycetota bacterium
AGCAGATCTTTTCGCTCGCGGTGCTGCTGCCGGAGTTCGAACACTGACTGGCGTCCGGGGATGTCGTTCCCACCGTGCCCATTGAGGAACACGATCCGCTTGAATCCGTGACGCAGGAAGTTCTCGGCCAAGCCGCGCAGCATGTCGAGGTACATGCGCGGCGGACTCGACAGCGTACCGGGAAAATCGATGTGGTGATCCGAGTTCCCGAGCCACTGGAGCGGGGCGAACAGCACGCGATCTTTGATGCGGGCATCCACTCGGCGGACGACCTCGCCCAGCAACATGCTATCGGTGAACAGCGGCATGTGATGCCCGTGTTGTTCGAGGGCTGCGACTGGGAAGACGATCGGAATGTCGCGAGAGAGACCGTCGACGGTCTTCCAGTTCAGGTCGGTCAGTTGCATGGAAGGCTCGCGGTGGGCGGGGAGGCTTGTGGCTATTGGCAGATGGCCAGAGGCCCAGAGGGGAAGAGGACCAGAGGCTCACAATCTTTGGGCTCCCCCATCCCGGAGAGATGATAGTCAATAGCCGGTAGTTGAGCGCCGCGACGCTACCGACTAGTTACGGTGACTCCTCCGGGGTGGAGAGTTGTGCAGTGATTCAAGCGACTTGTCGGA
This sequence comes from Planctomycetota bacterium, assembly GCA_043736295.1. Classification (GTDB taxonomy): domain Bacteria; phylum Planctomycetota; class Planctomycetia; order Planctomycetales; family Planctomycetaceae; genus TH-plancto1. Next base: position 621 of record JAYTCW010000304.1, read on the forward strand.
ATAGCAGTGAGATGACTCTTTCCCCCTACTTCGCTTCCAGTACCACTGGTTCCGTCTCACCGCCGACCAGTTCAATCGTCTGCGGCTCAGTCTCCTGATTGGTGCTGCCGGGGTTCGGTCGGCCCTTGAGGACGTACCGGCCTGGGGGGACATTCTTAAAGGTGATCGCGTTTGCGGCATCAATGTTGCCGCTGCCACCCCACGAGCCGACGACGCTCCCGCCCTCGGGCTCAATCGAAACGATATATCCGGTGGGGCGTTCGGCCTTCTTAAAATCGACCACGACTTCGATCTTCGCTGATTTCACCATCGTCAGCTTCACATCGCTGGCTGGGGTCTTCACCGCCAGCCCCAGACCGGGACGGCAGTAGTCCTCCTTATGAATCCAGATTGTGGTCCGGCCGCGCGGAATCTGATCGCTGGAGAACTTCCCGTCAGCGTCGGTTTCGACAGCCTCACTTTGGGTGGCCGAGTAGTCCTCGTCCGGGTCGGCCACGGGGTCATCAAAACGCACACTGACGCCGGCCAGTGGCTTGCCGTCCGCGTCGACAACCATTCCGGACACTGGCCCTGGCTTGGCGAGCACGGTGTTGACTCCGACCCAGCGCGGGCCTGTCTCCACACGTTCGTGCGTCACCGTTCGAGCGACATACCCCTCCGCAGAGGCCACCACCTGATACCACCCCAGGGGGATCGATTTAAGAATCCACTTCCCCTTCGCGTCTGAATCGGTTTTGAGAATCGTCTCGTACTCGTAGCCGCCCGTTTTGGGAGTCTTGATGAGCTGCAACTCGATGTGCGCGACCATCCCCGCTTTGGTTTCGATATCGTTGATCTGCCCTTCCAAAACAGTTCCATCCGTGGCGGCGAACCCGTGAGCGGCGAGTCGTTCGTCGATGACCTCAACCCCCTCGGGGACTTGGACATCCTCCCATTTCACTCGTCCTGCCGGGTAGAGATGGATCTCGGGGTACGGTCCCTCCTCATCGGGGCGGGCATCGGCTCCGCGTCGGAAGCGTTTCCAGTTCGCCGGGATCCAGGCGGTAAAGGTCCAGTCGATCTCGGCCTTCTTCCGCTTCTCCACCTCGTTGTTGATGTTGAGCCAGAAGCTGTTGCCGACCCCATCATGGACGTACAGCTTGTGCTTCGTGGCCTCGATCTTGGCAAAGTCAATCAGCACCGCATTGAACACCGCAGCATCACCGCGATACTCGCCCACATACTGTCCGCCCCCAAACGGTGGCCCCTCCCAATAGGCGACGCGGGCCTTCACATTGAAGACAGCTGCCGCCCCCTTCTGCCAGCCGTAGTCGTGCAGCGGCTCGTTTCCTTCCACGCCAGTGATCAAGGCCCAAGCCTCCGCAGTCAAACACATTCCGAACAGCAGGGCGAACATCCCGCCCTGACACCACTTAGCCACCTGAGTAATATCACGCCGTGAACGATTCATGAGATCTTGTCCTTGTCTGAGTGCAGAAATCAGTCCTGTGATTGAGACGTGGGGGGACAGGGAAGTGTTAGCATCCATTCACAATTTTTGAAGGGCATCTGCGAGATGACGCTGCCCCGGTCAGACTTAGAATGACATGAACCGGTGGTTGAATACCTGTGCGGCACTCGACAGATGGAACTCAGCGTCGCCCCAGTTGGGTCGCAAGGGACGATCCCGAGGTGGCTGCGCCTCCGCAGTCTCTTGTCTCCTTATGATCGTTCGGCGAATACCGGTTCATCGCACTATTTTGGGGGGATGCCCCGTAGCGGGGGTGGATTTTCAAGGCATCTCTCCGATGTCCAATGGTTGCAGGGAGATACCGCGATCTGCTGCAATACCCCTGCCAGGAGAAGCGGAGGCAGGCTCTGCTGGGAAGCCACCTGCCAAGGAATATCCTGGTCTCCGATGCGCCGATGGCGTGTCAGCCCTTGGCTGA
>JAYTCW010000305.1:0-17321 GCA_043736295.1 Planctomycetota bacterium
GGAGTGGGGAGTGGGGAGTGGGGAGTGGGGAGTGGGGAGTGGGGAGTGGGGAGTGGGGAGTGGGGAGTGGGGAGTAGGGAGTGCTGCCTTCCGTCGATCAACCATCAACCATCAACCATCCCTCAGATCATGAAGTCGGTCTTCACGCCGAGGATGCGGTCGACGAGATCTTGAGGGAGATCGATGAACGCGGAGGTCGCATCGTCCAGGTCGGTCGGGTTGATGCCGCAGAACTGGGCGGAGGCTCCGAGGTGCCGCCACCGCCCAGCGCGCTTGTGCTCATGCGGCAGCACCGGGGTCGTGCAGCGGTTGCAGCCGATTGTGGAGAATCCCTGATTGTGCAACGGATTGACGATGACGTTGTGTTCGCGAATGTAGGCGTCCATCTGCTCGTTGGTCAGGTTAGCCAGGGGGTTGAACCGGAGGGCGTTCATCTCGGGGTCGACGGCGATGACGGGGCACACCCCGCGCTTACCGCCATCGGCCCGCCGCAGGCTGCCGATCATGCAGTCGTACTTACCCTTTTGAGTCAGGAGCGGTTCAACCTTGCGCATGTGGCAGCACTGCTCCTGCCCCTCGCTGGTGAGATACAGAATCCCCAGCTGGGAGGTCTGCTCCTGCATGGTCTTCGCGGGATGCAGCGTATGGATGGTAAGCCCGTACTCGGTCGCGATCCGATCGCGGGTCGTCAGCGTCTCTTGAAAGTTGACCCCGGTGTCGACGAACAGCACGGGAATCCCGAGCTTGAGCTGGGACACCATATGGCACACGACGCTACCCGCCATCTGCATCGCGGAGATCACCGCCAACCGGTTCCCGAAGGTTTCCGCAGCCCAATGCAATAGCTCGTCCGGCGTGCGGTCGTTGAGCGTGTGGTTGAGTTCTTGCAGTCGAGCTTGTGACAAACGCGCCATCGGGACGAGTCGCTTCACGGAAAAGAGGGCAGGGGATCAGCGCTCCGTCCGCCGAAGCATTGTCCGATCCCGAGTGGGCATGATCGCGAGCCGGGCGAGTTTTGGCAATTGGGACTGAGGGTGTTCGATCATCGTCCTCCACTTTCGGTTCGCAGCCATTCCACAAAAAAGTCCCAGTCCGACAAGGGAGTCGGACTGGGACGGAGTTATTCACAAATCAGACAGCACTGAATTATGGGCTGACGAGATCATCCAGCTTGTCGTTGATGTCGTTGAGCTGTTGATTGTTGACCGCACTGAGCACCAGAGCACCCACTGAAGCGGTGATCACCGTGAGGGTGATGATGTCCAAACCCCCGACGAAGCCGCCTTGTTCCTCGTAGAAATATTCTTCGCCTTCGTCTTGGGCACGGATGACGCCTTCGGAAGCGAGTGCCATCTTGCGGGCGGCGTTGGCGGGGGCTGCTTCGGCTGTCCAGACGCGGATGGGAGCCTTCGCTTCACCAACGGCGATCTCGTAGGAGCCGGACTTCACTTGTGGCAGGGTAAACGTGCCATCTTTCTTGGAGATCGCCTCGGCGATTGCCGTGCCATTGCGGCTGAGCACGACCTTGGCACCATCGACGGGTTTCGCTTGAGCATTGAGTACCGCCCCGGTCAGGTGACCAGTCGTGTTCAAGGCGACATCACGGGCCTTGACGGAGACCACTGCCGCCTTCGGAGCTGCAAAGGCGACCTGGGGGACGACCATGCCGATGCACGAGAGGGCAACTACGGCATGTGTCAGCTTGCGAGAGAATTGCATGGCAAGTCCTTTTCAGTTTGATTCGGCCAGAAGACAGTTTGCAGTGTTCCATCACGCCGTTGGCCGACCGGCGCCCGGGCTGACACAGTTCGCATCCACCAGGAAACGAACGCTCCGTTAAGGGATTCGGGGTGAAATTTCGGCAACTCACCGCGAGTGCAGAAGTGCGGTCTGGGGTGACTCTGTTGAGAGACCAACTGGGAGAACCCCGAGAATCTCTCAATGCGTCAACCGCTGATTTGTTATTCGGCGTTCCGGTCAAGCGGAGTTTGTGGATTATTCCGGGTTTGTTCAGAAATCCGATTATTCCCAATGTTTCACGAGTGCCGAATCGGTCGTTTCTGCCGCACTCCAGTCCGTGAGATCGAACCATTCCATCGACCGGTCCCCCCCTGAGTCACTGTTTCCTTTTGACAGCACGGGGCTGTGACCTAGTGTTGACAACAGGCATCCTCAGAGTCGGCAAAGGCAGGCGTCTGTGAAGAAGGTCGCCACTTTCGGGAGTTGGTTCCATGGATTCCGTTCTCACTCAAGGGGGATCGCTCACCGCGTCACACCCCATGAATTCCTCGCAAAACTTTCTCGGCCTGCTGGGGCTGTGCGAGGTGGGGAACCATCTCGACCCCGATGTCCGGTTGTCGCTGCTGGGACGCATGCTGGCGGCCATCCGGTTTCGGGACGACTCGATCTTTTTCCACTCGCGTCGCGTCGCGATCATTGGAGTGGGGATTGCTCAGCGGCTGGGCTGGTCGTCCGAGGAAGTTCAGAACCTGGAAATCGCAGCTCTCCTGCACGACTTCGGCAAGGTGGGAGTGCCCGACCATATCCTGCAGAAGCCCGGAAAGTTGAACGCCGACGAACGGGAATTGATCCGGACTGCCCATGACGTGGCCGAGATTCTGTTTCAGGCCAGCCGGTTTACCGAGACGACGCTGGAGATCTTTCGCGATTCCCAGTCGATCAACGGCGACGGCGGTGGCCTGCTGGGGCGTCATCTGGGAGCGCGGATTCTGTCCGTGGCGGATGCGTTTGACTCACTGACCCATGACCAGGCCCATCGCCGGGCACTGACTCGGGAGCAGGCACTCCAGCACCTTCAAAACACGGAAGGAGCCAAGTTCGACCGCAATGTGGTCGCCGCCCTGCAGCGCTGGCTCGCCTCGGAAGAGTCCCAGCAACTCGACCAAGCGTCCGAAGTCGAGCAGGCCATCCGCGCGAACAGCCAGAATGACCCCGAAGCGGTGGCGCAGGCCAGCGGTCTGTGTCACCTGTTCTCCCACCTCACCCTGCTGGAAAGTCTGTACGACGCGTACTACCTGATCGATGCCGAGTCCCGGATCGTGGTCTGGAGTCGCGGCGCTGAGAAAATGTTCGACAAGAAGCGGTCGGCTGTGCTGGGGACGAAGTGGTCTCGCAGTATCGTAGGCTATTCGGCCAAGGGGATGAACGACAGTGTCATCAACACGGCCATCGCCCGCCTGCGCCCGTTCATGGTCACTGCCAAAGTGAAGACCAAGCAAGGCGAGATCGAGGCCGAAGTGCAGGCGATTCCGTTCTGGGACCAGCAGTCGGTCTTTCGTGGAGCCTGCGAGATCATCCACCGCCAGAACTCCAGCCGCCGGGGCACCGAGCGCTACCAGGAGTTGCAGATGGCCGCCACTCGTGACCCGCTCACCGGATTAGCGAACCGCGCCGCGCTGGAGACCCGCTTGGCGAAAATCTACGAGGAATCGCAGGTGCCGGGAGCCGTGCCATTCAGCACGATCTTCCTCGATATCGATCACTTCAAGAGCATCAACGACGACCACAGCCACCAGGTCGGCGACCAGGTTCTGGTTGACGTGGCGCATCTGATTGAGGACGAGTTGTACTCAGGTGAGATGGTGGCCCGGTTTGGCGGCGAAGAGTTCGTGGTCGTGTGTCCGGAGACCCTGCTCGCGGATGCCGTCCAGCGAGCCGATCGTTTGCGGCGATCCGTTCAATCCGCCTCGCCCGGTGATTTGCAGGTCACCGCTTCGTTCGGCGTCGCTCAACTGGAGGAAGGCGACTCCGTGGACAGCCTGTTGCGGCGGGCCGATGCGGCGATGTTTGATGCCAAGCGGTCCGGAAGAAATCGGACCTGCCAGCGAGCCCAGCGAGATGGAACGCAGGAGATCTCCGTACAATCGCAGCAGAAGCCGGTCGAAAACCCCTTCGAACTGAAGGCCGCTTTCTTCACGACGGTGGCCGCGAGTCTGATCAATCAGAAGCTGGCGGGGTTTGTGGACGCCAACCGTGCCAAACTCGGACACGTGACCCCTGACGGATTTCACATGACTGTCGGCGAATCGACACTGTTTGGCGGATGGGGCTCCACTTTGGAGAAGCAGCCGATCCAGATCGTGGTCGAGATCGGAGCCGTCGACAAAACGCGGCGTACGAATCGCGTCGAGATCAAGATCACCGTCACTCCGCTGGGACGCAAACCTTCGCTGGAGGTCTTCCAGAATCGCGCTGTTCGCGCTCGCGATGAAATCCGAGCCTATTGCGCTGCGGATCAAGAGGTCGCCAAGTAAACGGCGCTGGAACGCCGGGTGACGATTGCCGGATTCGGAGGGTAATTTCCCCCTATGAGACAGCCGTGAGGAACAGGGCTTTCGGCAGACGTTCTTTCCAGGCCGTCTCGGAACGAGAGATGCGACGGTTGACCGGAATGGTCAGCCGTTCCCTTGCTCCGTGATGGAAGGAGCGACTCCATCACCCCACAGCCATTTCTTGGCCACCCCGCCGATATGGAAGAGCCAGGGGCCAAGGAGAGCGTGATGGATTGCCGGGCCGAGCGATCCTGCGTAACCTCTAAGGCGACCGGCCAGACTTCGCGTACCAAAAACCTTCCGAAGTCTTCGGAGACTTCGGAAGTCTGACGGGGAGGTTTCCACTGGCCGTTCGCTTAATCGCTCTGACACTGGAACTTTCTGAAGTTGTTATCTCAGACAACCGGCCCGCTGCCCCCAAGGAACCTGAATGGCGACGATTGAAACCTTTGCGGGAACCGCAGAAGAACTCGCTGACTTTGTCAACTTGGTCTGGAACCACTCCTACGCCGGGAAGATGGCGTTTCCGCGCTGGACGCCGGAGTTCTTTCGCTGGCAGTTCCGCTGGGACGCGGAGGGGTCGCGCGAGAATCTGCTGGCGGCGTATGAGGAGACGAAGCTGGTCGGAGTGCTACTGGGGACGGACTACATGCTGGAGTCACCCGCTGGCATCCACCCGGGCTCACTCTGGAGTTGGTTGTCGATTCACCCGGACCATCGAGGGCAGGGGATCGCGACGGCACTCGACCAGGAACGCATCCGCCGGCAACAGGCCCAGGGAGCGCCTCTGGTGTTCAGTTACCGACAAGTCGGTTCTCGTCATTCCCAGGCGGAGCGGCCGCACAACAACTCCCCGCTGAAGCGATTTCACCGCAAGTTGGGATTCTGGGCGCGCGTGCTGGCCCCCGACCGGTTCGCCCAGTGGCACTACAGCCGCTTCGAAGGCTGGCTCGGTCGCGTACTGGCCCCGCTGGCCCGAGTCCGCAAAGCCCCGGACAGAGACGATTCGATTCGCGAATTTTCCCCTGCGGATCTGGACTCCTGTCTCTCGCTGTTGCAAGAATCACAGTCGACAAAAACACTCCAGATTCATTGGACACCGGACACCCTGCGGCATCACCTGTCCGGCTATCCAATCAGCCAGACGCTGGTCTTGGAGGAACGCGGGCAGATCACCGGACTGGTCAATTTTCATGTGCTTCCGTTCCAAGCCCGGACTGTGGAGAACGTGGGAGTGTTCGATGTGATCGCATTTCAGCGGGCCACCCTCCGGGGTCAATACCGCTTGATCAATGCCGCACTTCGGCGAATGGTGCAGCAGGATGCGGTTGTGACTCTCAAGCTCCGTTGCGGAGACACCCCCGCCTGGCCGATGCTGCGGACTCACTTCGTCCCGGAATTCCCGGAGACTTTTCTCGTGCTGCAATCGACTGGCCTGCCCGTCAACGTGCCCTCCCAGGGCCGGCTGCATCTCCTCTGGAGATAGTCGAGTTTCCGATCCCCTGAGTTGTCGACGTGAAAGAGACTGAGAAGCCCGATGTCCCGTTTTGTCTCACTCATTCCCAAATTCGTGTTGTCGGCCTCGATGCAGCTGATCCGGCGGCGGAAGTACGCCCCATTTGAACGCCGACTGGCGAATGCCAGCCAGTACCAGCGCGACTGGCTGAAGAACCGCATCGAGATGTGCCGTTCGACCCGATTCGGTCAGGATCATGGGTTCGCTGAGATTCGGAATCTCGCTGAGTTTCGGCAGCGCGTGCCCGTGGCGGACTACAGCGACTTCGCCCCGTATATCAATGCAGTCGCCTCGGGAGATCACGCCGCGCTCATTCCCGAGCAAGACCAACTGGTGCAGTTTACGATCACGACGGGCAGCACCGGAGTTCCGAAGTTGAACCCGGTGACGGCGACTTGGCTGCGGGAGTACAAAGCGGCGTGGGAGGTGTGGGGGATCAAGCTTTTTACCGATCATCCTCAGCATACCGGCCACCGCATCGTGCAGATGGCGGGGGCCTGGGACATGGGCCGCACTCCGAGCGGGCACCAGATCAGCATGGTCAGTGCCTTACTCGCTCGGCAGCAGTCGTTGTTCCTCCGTCCGTTTTACGCCTTGCCGGAGATCTTGAACAACATCCCAGATCCCGTGGCCCGTCATTACGTCGCCCTGCGACTGTGCATCGCGGAGAACATCGGCTGGATCATCCTGATGAATCCCGGCTCGCTGATTCGGCTGGCGGAGATCGGGAATCAGTACAAGAGCGAGATCATTCGCGATGTGACCGAGGGGACTCTTACCAACGCCTTCGAGATTCCCCAGCCGATCCGCGCAGCCCTGTCTCGTACGCACCTGCGAAAGGATCCTGCTGGGGGGCGACGGTTGCAGGCGATCGCGGATCGGACCGGGCAACTGCTGCCCAAGGACTACTGGTCACAACCGGTGATCGCTTGCTGGCTGGGCGGCACGGCTGGGTTTCAGTCTCGTTATCTGCGGGACTATTTCGGGGACTCTCCCCTGCGTGACATGGGACTGGTGTCGAGCGAGGGGCGACATACGATCCCACTCGATAACTCGAAGCCAGAAGGGGTTCCCGCCGTGGGAGCTGGGTTCTTCGAGTTCGTCCCGGTCGACGAGAGCGGCCAGCAGCCTTCGACGGTGCTCGAGGGACATGAGCTGACTGTCGATCAGGACTACCGCCTGCTGATCACGAATTCGGCGGGCTACTTCCGCTTTGATGTGGGTGATGTCGTGCGGTGTCGAGGCTTCCGTGGCCAAGCTCCGCTGCTGGAATTTCGCCAAAAGAACGACCGCATCGGGGATCTCGAGGGCGAAAAGCTGACGGAGCATCAGATCGTCGAGGGGGCTCATCGAGCCGCCCAGCAACTCGGCATCAGCTTGAATCTGATCACCGGTGTCCCGCGCCGGATCACACCGGAAGGACCACGCTATGACTTCCTCGTCGAGATCACCGATCTACCGGACGCGACGACGGCTCGGGCCTTCCTCATTCAACTCGATCAAGAGCTGGCAGCCCTCAATTTTCTGTGGCGGTTTCGGCGGAAGGAAGGGGTCGTGGGAGCCCCGCGACTGCTCCGGTTGCCGCCAGGAGCTTGGGACGAATACATCCAAACCGAGATCCACAAACGCGGGACCGGCGACTTTCAGTACAAGCATCCGGGGCTGGTTCAGGAGGAGAACTGGCTCGACAATTTTCGCCCAGTCGATGTGATTACCCCAAAATGAATGGTACGATTCCGAAGGATGTCGCGATCGTTCTCAAGAGTCCGACAGCGGCCATCCCACTGGAGATGAATCCATAATCATAATGCCCAACCAAGATCGTTCCCGAGATCACTCATGGCCATCAGCCTCGGTTCCCCAATTTCCAGCCTGCCGTTGAACACCGAGATGTTCGGTGAAAGTTCCGCATGGAACGCAGCTGGTGCTCAGCTCACCAATCGGACCAACCTGAGTACAGAGGAGTGGACCCAGCTGGAGCAATTGGCGTATCAGTACAGCGCTTCCCCCGAGACTTATGACATCATGGGGTCGAGCTGTTCTCTGTTGCGAACTCCTTGCGGTCGGGGAGCGCTGAGCGTCCTGCCAGACGGAAGATACTGGCACGTCGCCGGGGGGCTCATCGCCAGTCCGCACTTGAAGCCGGACATGATTCAATGGCTCAAGCAGATTTCTCATGAGCAGCGCCGGACGCTCTTGATGTATTCCATCTCGACCACCGAAGTAAACGCCTATCGTGAAGCGGGCTTTTCGGTGAACAAGTTTGGGGAAGAGCCCATGCTGGATCTGGGCCAGATTGATTGGAAGGGCGGGGCGTTCGAATGGGTCCGCCGCCAGACGAATTTCTGCCTCCGCGCGGGATTGGCCGTCCAGGAGATTACCTGCCCGGTCCAGCAAAAAGAGATGTCCACTGAGTTGCAGGAGATCCTCACCGACGACCTCAGTGAGCGCGTCTATTCGCGACCGCTACGTCTGCTGGAAGGGGAGTTTAACCCGCATTTGCTGCATCGCCGCCGACTGTTCGTCGCACGCCAGCAGGCCACCGGTCGAGTCGAGGGCTTTCTCGCCGCCAGCCCGATGGACGGCGGCAAAACCTGGGCCTTCGAAACCTATCGCAAGCGCAGTACTGCACCCAAAGGAACCGTCCCCTTTCTCTTTCGACAGGTGATCGACCAGCTGCAGTCCGAGGGGATCAGTCAGGTGTCACTCTGCGTCGTCCCCGGCAAGGGGGCCCAGCACGACTACACGAAGCAAGCAAACCCTCGGATCAGGTGGGTGATGGGGTTTTGGTACAAGCACTTGAATATCATCTTCAACACCGCTGGACAGGATTTCTTTAAGAGCCGATTTCGCCCGCGCTACGTGGACCGATTCGTTTGTGCCTTCCCGAATAACTCGCTGCTGGCTGTCGTTTCTTTCATCAAGACATCCGGTGCCATGCGCCCCAATCTCAGGAACTTGGCGCACAAATGTTTCTCGCGCCAGCCGCCGAGCCCAGTGGTCGAGTGAGGAACTGAACTCGCCACCCGGACGCCACAGGAATTAGGCTTCAGAAACCAGCGGTGACTCGCTCTGCGGGGATTCCCCCATCATCGTCGCCGTTTTTTACGTAGACACATCCAGTGAGTGATTCATCCGTTCTGCCAGGACGAACACATGACTGATTGCGATCCGATCAAATGCTCTTCAGAGCCATCCCGACTTCGCCCCCCGATCCGCCGCTGGATTGAGGTAGGCGTGATAATGGGAGTGCCGATACTCTTGGTACTCCTTCTGCTTCCCGTTGTTCAGCAGTCCCGCGAAGCGGCGCGGCGGTCGATGTGCAAGAACAATCTGAAGCAGATCGGGTTGGCCCTGCACAACTATCACGAGGTTTTCGACCGTCTGCCGATCGGTGCGACGATTGCCCTGAATGGAACTGCTCACCACGGGTGGACAACTCCCATTCTGCCCTACCTGGACGCCAGTCCGGTTTACAACAATCTCGATTTGAATCTACCTTGGAACGACCCGAGAAACGCTCCCTTTCTGCGGTGCCCCTACTCGGTTTACCGCTCTGAATACGATAATCAGAACTGGACCGTGGATGGTTGGCCGCTGATTCACTTCATGGCGAATCCCGACCTGTTCTACCGCAACAGCTCCGTTTCCATGCAGGAGATCGATGACACTTCGACACTCTGGTGCGTGGGCGAGATCGCAGACGGCTTTACCCCGTGGGCCTATCCGTTTAATTGGCGAGAACTGGGGGACTGCATGGACTCCGGCCCGCAAGGCTTTGGACGAGGGAGCCGACTTGGAGGTGACATGCTGATGCTTGACGGGTCGGTTCGCTGGTTGGACTCAGAACAGGATCGAGAATTCTTTGTAGCTGCTAAGGCCCGATCCACAGCACTTCGCCAGCAGCGAGGCGCTCCCACTGCGGAGCAAATCGCCAAGCCCGACATTCATTTCGAGACGACAAGCGTGGCCCCGAAGCACCTCTATCCCGTTTTTCCGGACAGCAAGGTGCGCAGGTAATTACTCGATGTTCAAACTCGATGTGTGCCCAGCACCCGGGCGTCCCCAGGCTCCGGCGACGAACAGGATCGCTACGGGAACCAATTGCATCAGGTAGCGATGGCTCGATCCGCCGAGGTGTTCCTCCAATTCCGCAGGAGCCAGCATCCCGGCCACCACGAATGCGGCCAATGCTCCCAGCAGATTCAGGAGTAGAAACAGCTGTGGCCCGGCGAGGCAGCGACGGGGAGCGGTCACCATTGCGATCAGCACGAGCCACCACGGCAAGCCCCACGTACTCCACTCCCCGAACATGCGGTGCAGCAGATGCGGGATCGACCACTTCAGAGTGGCCCATTGTTCGATTAACCGGCTGACACTGAGTCGCTCGAAGTAGTGCATCTCCGTCGTGGTGGGAAGCGAGAGTCGGTGCAGCGACCACGGGATCACTAAGGTACAAGCGACCAGGGCGAACCCGATCATGCCCGCGAGGTGGCGCGACGCACTGCGGAGGCGTCCCTCTCCCGCCTGATCGGTGCCGAGACGCCCCCTCTTCAACAGCAGCGTCAGCCCCCAGGCGATGAGATCCACCAGCAAGTACGCTTTACCCTCGTCCTTCACGAAAAGGGCCGTGGCGGCGAAGGAGGCGGCGAGGAACTGACCTCGCCGACGGGCGGCACCGGGGGGCTCTTGAATTCCATCCCACAGACAGAGCACCGCGAGCCCGTGGAAACAGGCCATCGGGGCGTCCGCCTGGGCACAGAGGAACCCATACTCGTCCGGCATCAGAATCGGCACTGTGGCCAGCAGGGTCGACATCAGCCACCCCTCATCTGGGGAAAATCGCCGCGACAACACCCCCGCAAAGCTGAGCACCAGCCCGGCATACATCAACGGAAACCAGACCTTCGCCCAGCGGTCACAGACCTCTCCGGACAGGGCATAGATGTGCCGTTCCAGCAGGGGAATGAGTACTGGGTACTGCGGGTGATACTGGACGAAGTCGGGATGCCGCAGCTCGGGGGCATTGATCGTTTCGGCTTCATACAGCACTCGGCCCTTAATGGCGAAGATCGCTCGCTCGTCCCAGAACCGCTGCGGTGTCAACAGGGTTTGGGCAAAGGCCAGCGCGATCATGATACCAATCGCCACTTGGCAGACGCGGGCCAGCGCTCCTGGTCCTTGCGGAGAAATCACCACGGGTTTGGCAGCGAGGGGCAGGGCTCGCGACCGCACTCTATAACGTACCACTCCCACGACCAGAGCCATAATGACCTGGACCCAGGAGAACCGGGCATTCAGCCGACCCCCGAAGTAGGACCACGCAAACGCTCCCGCCGTAGTAAACGCCATCCCGAGGAGTATCGAGATCCCCAACACCTCGACCCAGTGACGAGTCGTCGATCGCGCCACCAGGAAACGCTCAATGAAGATGAGCAACGACCACCCCGTCAGAGTGGCAGCTGCCATCGCAACGATGGCCATCCAGAAGCCCATCATGGCTGGCCCTCCGTCAGCGGCCAGCGGCGCAAGCGGACAACATACTGCGGTACACGGCTGGAATCCCCGGAGTAGGCCCGGAGAAAGGCCAGCCATTCCTGGTCTTCGGTCGTGCGAGCGGGGTCGACGTACTCGGAGCCTTCGAAGTATTCCAGCACATAATCCGGCTGGCATTCCCACACATCCGCTGGCAGTTCGTCCAACCGATACGCGGCCAATTGCCGGGCCTGGTTTGCACGGGGAATGAGATGTTCCGCTGAGGGGTGCATCCGGTGGAAGAGAGTCCTGGGTCGCAGATAGTACGACAGGAAGAACAGCTTCTGGTCGCTGACCACCAGAATGCGGCAGTGGTCGGGTGTCGCCCGTTGCAAGTAGCGAATCACCTCCCGGTTCGAGTCACTGATATTCGGAAGGACTTGGTCCCCGTCATTCAGCCGGTAGTACGGCCAGTCCCGAAACCGCTGCCGCATGGCCTGACTCCAGTGCCCCAGAGACAGGACGAGAGCAGCCAGAATCGCGACACGCTTGAGGGTCGAGACGGCGAGCGACAACCGGGGACTGGCTGGCTCACCAGAGGGAGTCGCAACGGCCCCCTCGGTAACTCGCCAGAAGCCCAGCATCGCTCCCTCGATCCACGGAGCCACTCGCGCCCGCTGACGCCAGAGCACGAGGCCCAGCCCAGCCAGCCCTAACCCTATCCATCGCGCCGCCCACTGTCCCGCTTCGGCCATGCCCAGAGCTTCGAACTGAGCATAAGCGTCGGCTGGATTGGCTCGCTCGGCAGCCCACGATTGAACCACTTCGGGCGGGATGAGCCACGCAAGCCCAGCCAGCAATGTGGTAGCCACAGCACCGAGCAAGCTCAGTCCTGCCAGCCCGAAGCGAACTCCCCGAACGAGTGCCGAGTGTGACTGATCGGACGCGCTAATGGCCGCCTCCGGCACGAATCTGGTCACAGACGAGTTGCCATTCGGACTGCACACCGAGCTGAGCAGCCCAATGCTCAATATATATGCGATCGATACGATCCCCTTGAATCTTCAGCATGCTGGCCATGTCTCTCAGGTGCTTCTCGGAACCACCGCTCCGATAAAATACGAGTTTACTCAGCAGCACATCCTCCGGCGATCCAAACCATACGGAGAATTCCCCCTCGCTGGTCAGGCGGCGGCCTCGCGAAAGTTCCGAGCGAGCAAACTCGCTGTCCGGAGGAATGATGAGGTCAACCTTCAATCCCGAGGGAATGTGCAGGATGTTGAACTGGCGTCTGCGCAGAGTCGCCTCACGGGCTGCCGACTCAGAGACGTAATAATCCGGGGGCAGAAAAGCGGCACAGAGCGGAGCCACTCCGTCGGGCTTCAGGTCGGCCAGGATATCGACATCGTTCGTGAAACGCGGTTCCCCATACATCATGCTGGCCATCGATCCGACCACACGATAGGTGACTCCTTGCCCCTCCAGGAAGTCGGCCACGACTTGCATCAGTTCGTAAGGCTGAAGCTCACTCGCATTCATGGGAGACCAATCCGTGGCTGATACGACACGCGATTTCTCGATTGAGCTGCTGGGCGTCCCACTCGGGATGTTCAGAGCGAATGGCCGCTCGCAACATCACCCGTGCGGAGCGCCACATCCGGCCCGCGATCTGCAACCGCTCGACCTCCGACTTCCCCCGCAACATGTGGGCCATCGCGTCGTCGATGAGTTCGACCACTGGGGGACGAGATGACATGAGTCCAGCCTCTTGGATTGCGATTGCGAAAGCCCGCGACAACTGGACTCACTGGGCCCACGTGGAATCTAACTTATCGGGCAGCGTATTCCTAACCGAGCTTCCCTCAAACAGGAATACGACTCCCGACTCCCTATTCGTTACTCCCGACCTCCAGCAGCTTGCCGACCTTCGTGACCCAGAACTTCTGCCCGGCATGCGGAGTGTCGGACACAGACTCACGGATTTGAATGTCCATCTGCACCACACCGAACGGCGTCTCATCGCTGAACCACACATTCCGGGTGTAGTGGCGAGCAGGCTGTCCGTTCGCAGATTTCTCCTGCACATACGCGTAAGCATAGTGGCACTTAATGGCATCCTTCTGGATGGCCGTGGGCAGGTAGCGAATCGCGGAGCAGATATAAGTTGAAGCTGCTGGCAACCCACTAATCAGTCGGACAGCATCCTTGGCGGAACGATTGGTTTCCGGTCCGACCACCACACACTCCGCGACTGGCTTCCCCGCCAGAAACGAACCGCGATTGATGAAGATCGTCTCTCGTTGCAGACCGCCATTCCAGGAGAAGTCGATCCTCCGTAGCGGCATCCCCGCCGAACCAGCGGGACCTCCGTCGCTGATCCGCAACGTCTCTCGCCCCTGGGTCGCGTAGTCGGTTGTGAACTCGACCCAGTAGTCGGGATCGGCCTGCATCCCGTCCGGCAGAGTATAAATCCAGCTGTGGACCGGGCGGGGGAGTTTGGGCTTCGGGTCAGTGTATTGGCTCAGCCAGCCCGCCTTCTCCATGAAGGTGAACAGCGCCGACTGCTTCCACGGGCCATCACTCGGGCACCACGCAAACACGACTGAAATGGCCAGCGTCGCCAGTACCGCAACACGCCCGTAACGGTTCTTACCCAGCCCCTCGATCGCGGGCAGCATCACCAGCACCCACGCCGGGGCCAGCCACTGCATCCAGCGGAGAGCCACGCTGCCGCCGCCGTAGTTGTAGTTCTCCGTCTTTAGCAGATAGAACGCGAAGACGATGAACGACACCGCCCCAATCAGGAACGGCCAGCGACTCTTCTCGTCCCCCGACTCGCGATACTTCGGCACGGCCCAAGCGACCAGCGTCCACAGAAACGCGGGTGTCAACGAGAACCAACCGTGGTGCCCGATCGTGCAGTGCAACAGGTAGATCCCGAACCCGTCCCGATTGGCGTCCACCCCCTTCGGGTCCATCCAGTAGCTCGGAACGCCCTCATGGATGAAGCGGTACTTGTCGCTGCCGTAGAACGAATAGAACGGTCGCAGCCCACCGCTGGCGTCGTAGTTCGTCCAGAAGAACATCGCAATCGGCACTAGAAAGGCCACCACCATCAAGGCCCACATTGGTCGCGGAACATGATTCCACAGCAACAGAAACACGAGGCCCACGAGCGCCGCCGAAGGGAGTTCATTGCAGACACAAAACCCAAAGGCCACCCCGGCCAGGGCAAACTCCCACTTGCCGTTGACCTCGCGGTGAATCCGGTCGACCGCCCAGATGGCGATCATCAAACTCGTCGCCGCCACCGTGTGATTATTGAACACCGACAGAAACGGAGAGAGCAGGGTGCCCCCCGACAGCAGCGCCAACGCGAACAACTGAGCAAACGGGTCACTGGTCCGCTCGGCGATCATCCCCCGCCACAACACCAGCGCGATCGTCATCGGCACAATGTTGATCAGAAACAGCAGGATGCGACTCACGCTCAGCAGATGCGTATCGAGCGTCCAACCGGTCACCAGCTTCAGCCCCTTATACAGCTGGGTCACCATCCACGGCAGCAGCGGCGGCTTGGTCGAGTAGAAATGCTCCTCGTGCTTGACCAGGTCGATCGTGTTCCAACTCTGCTTCGAGACCGGGTCGACCTTCTTCCGCGCCTCATCAATCTGGTAGGTCCCCTTTTCCGCCAGCGACCAGACCGTACACCACCGCGACCGGTCGTTCGCACTATTCAGTGGACCAGTCGAAAGCAGACGCGATGTCGCCATCGACATCCCGAGCAGAATGATCAACAGTCCGGCCCACCGCACAGCTGCGGAAGACTCATCGAGATCCTGAGCTGGCTGGCTCGGACTGGAACTGGGATTGGGACGCGAATCTTTGGCCAACGCAAACCTCGCCGAAGCGGAACAGAGGACGACGACCGGGAGGATATACGCTGGCCGGGGGTGGGGGGTAGAGAGAGTGGCCGGGAATGCCGTCAACGAACTGCCGGACCGTGGGACGGGCACATTTGCCCGTCTGTCCTTTGTCGTAGGCGATGTCGCTCCGCGACTCGCACTCTGCCAGAAGAAAAGCTCTCTCCCCGGAGTCTCCCTCATCCCCAAAGAATATCCTGGAGAAGGAATCTCAATCGCGGAGCGACGTGAGCTACGGGGGAAGATGTCGACACTTCACCGTTTCACCTATCATCAATGGAATCTCGTTGCCTCCCCCCTCTGGCTGACCGCTGACTGCTGATGGCTGAAAGCTCCTCCCCCACTCCCCCCACTCCACTCACTCCGCGCGAGAAGGTCAAGACCTTCCCGGATGCTCCCGGTGTGTACCTGATGAAGGACGCCCAGGGCCGCGTCATCTATGTCGGCAAGGCGGTCAACCTCCGCAACCGCGCGGGAAGTTACTTTTCCTCCACAGCTGCGATCGACCAGCGGACAGCAAATCTCGTCCCGGAGATCGCCGACCTCGACTTCATCCAAACCCATACCGAGGTCGACGCTCTGCTGCTCGAATCGCGGCTGATCAAAGACATCCAGCCGAAGTACAATCAGGAACTCAAAGATGACAAGACCTTTCCGTATCTGCAAATCACCACGAACGAGGACTTCCCCCGCGTGGAGTTCACCCGCAAGCCCGCCAGCAGCGGGGTCAAGCTGTACGGGCCGTTTACGAATGCGAAGCGGCTGCGGGCGACGATTGTGGTGCTGCAAAAGGTCTTTAAGTTCCGCAACTGCGGGCTCGACATCGAGGAGGGGGACCAGCGCTGGCGGTGGTTCCGCCCGTGTCTGCTGGCGAGCATCAATCAATGTACCGCTCCCTGCAATCTGCGAATCAGCAAGGAAGATTATAAGCAGGACATCCGCCGGCTGACGCTGTTCCTTGATGGCAAGTCGGACTCGCTGCTCAATGAACTGCGGGAGGAGATGCTCGCCGCGTCGAAGGAGCTGCGATTCGAGCGGGCGGGGAAGCTGCGAGATGCGATCAAGGCGCTCGAGAACGTCGATGTAAGTATGAAGAGTGCACTGGAAAATAATCTGCAACCGGAGGCGTTCTACGTCGACCCGAAGCGCGGCTTACTCGGCCTGAAGAAGGTCTTCGGCCTCGACAAGGTTCCGCGCCGAATCGAGGGGATGGACATCGCCCATCTGCAAGGCGGCGAGACGGTGGCCAGCCTGGTGCAGTTCATCGACGGTCTGCCGTTTAAGCAGGGTTATAAACGGTTTCGCATCAAGTCCGTCGAAGGGGTCGACGACTACGCCAGCATGCGCGAGATCGTCAGCCGCCGCTTCCGCCGCCTGCAACAGGACGGTGAGCCGTTCCCCGACATTCTGCTCATCGACGGTGGTAAAGGACAATTAAACGCCGTCATGGAGACCTTCGCCGCCCTAGAGATCAAGCCACCCTTCACGATCTCACTCGCCAAGCAACAGGAAGAGGTCTTCCTCCCCGGCGAGTCCGAATCCTACAAACTCAGCCGCCACTCCTTCGGCCTACGCCTCCTCCAATTCGTCCGCGACGAAGCCCACCGGTTTGCCCAGCACTATCATCATTTGTTGCGACGCAAGTCCCAATTCGAATGAGCGGCACGGCGCTAGCCGCCGGTTCCCGTGACCTTGCGCCCACCAGAAGGTGGTTCTTGAACGAGACACGATCAGAAGAACCGCCGGCTAGCGCCTGGCCGCTCACCGGCGTGTTGATTTTATTGATGGTTTTCCACGTATCCTAGGTTTCCCCACTTCCCCGGTGCGCGACGGGGCTTTTAAGGGGGGGGCGGCGGATCGGGGCGGGGTTCAGGGGGCGGCGGGGACGGGTGGGGGCTCGGGGCCGGGGCGGGGTTGGAGGAGGGTCAGGAGGGTGCGGAGGTTGAAGGCGGCGATGAGCCAGTGCCATTCCTGGCGGACTTTTTTCAGGCTGCGCAGCAGGAACTGTCGAGCGCTGAAGTGGTGCTTGATCTGGGCGAAGGGACGTTCGCCGCGATGTTTGCGGGCGGCGTATTTTTGTTTCGCTTCGGGAGTGGTCATGCGATCGACGTGCGC
>JAYTCW010000306.1:0-6133 GCA_043736295.1 Planctomycetota bacterium
GCCTTTGCGCCCAGTTTGTTGCGAACACTGTCGCGACAACGAAATAGTAGGAATGGTGGAGATTCATTGACCTCAAACGTTGCATACTGCTTGAGATCCTCATCGAGAACACTGTAATCTCCCAAATCGTCCAACTTCCCCCCAGGCATGGAC
Organism: Planctomycetota bacterium; assembly: GCA_043736295.1. Classification (GTDB taxonomy): domain Bacteria; phylum Planctomycetota; class Planctomycetia; order Planctomycetales; family Planctomycetaceae; genus TH-plancto1. Next base: position 154 of record JAYTCW010000306.1, read on the forward strand.
AAGCAGTGCTGGCGAAGTGTTTTGACCAGTGGGCCAGAATCAGCGGTCACGGCAGTTCTCCCCTATTGAAGAGTTGTGAGCCATCGCATCAGCGACTCCATGCGTCTGTTGCTCTGGTATCATGCCACCACGTCCCAGAGCTCTCAAGCTTGTCGCAGTACGGAGAGAGGGAGTGTGCGTGTTCAGTTCTTCGATTTTTCGTCGTTCGCCCCCGTGACTGCCACGGGAGCGGGGGTGACATCCGGCAGAATCTGTACGTCGGCGAATGGCTGGAGCCGTTCGGCTCCCTCGATCACGACGGACATGCCGGGTTGGAGTTCACTGGAGAGGATCTCGACGCGGTCGCCAAAAAAAGCCCCCTCTTGCAGCATGACGGGCTTGGCCTTACCAGTGCCGGGTTTGGCAGGGTCGCCGAGGATCACGAAGAGCTTGCTGCCCGCTTCGGACCGGACAATGGCATCCTTGGGAACGAGGGTGGCCAGGTGGGTGGGGCCTTTAAAAGTGACGCGGGCCAGCATCCCCTCGGTGAGGGTGGGGAACTTTCGGCTGCCCGATTCCTTCATCACGTTCGGGATCTCCACCTTGACCGGAAAGGTGCGTGATCCAGATTCCCAATCGCTGCGAGGGACAATCGCGATGACCTCTCCCGGCCATTTCTTCTGAGCGGTGGCATCGATGACGACTTCGACCTTGGCCCCGATTTGCACGAAGGGCAGATCGCGTTGATCGACATTGGCGATGACGTGAACCACCTCCAGGATATCGGCCACAGTCACGACGGGGTCGGCCTTGGCGAGCCATTGCCCGCGCTGGGTGAACTCGCGAACGACAATGCCAGCAAACGGGGCTTTGGTGAAGCGTTTCTCTTTCTCGGCCTTCAAGAAGGCGACCTGATCGATCTGCGCATCACGGCGGGCTTCCGCCTGAGCGATCTGTTCCACGCGAGGGCCCGAGGCCACCAGTTGTGACTGGGCCTTGGTCGCCAGGTACATCTTCTGCGCCGCTTCGGCCTTCTCGCGCGCGTCATCCAGATCGTTCTGGCTACCGCCGCTTTCCTTCACGATGCGGGCCATGCGGTTGTACTTGTCGGCCATGACCTTCATGGTGACCTCGGCCCCTTCCATGCGGGCTTTGGCTTCCGCGATCTCTTCGACCCGCGATCCGCTCTTCAGTTCGGCGAGCATTGACTCCCGCTCCTGCAGGATCTTCTCGGCCTCCTGAATCCCAAGGTCGGTGGTCACCATGTTGAGGACCGACAACTGTTGATTGGCTTCGACGATATCGCCTTCGCGGACATCGAATTGGTCCACCTTGCCTTCTGAGCCACTGGCGACGACGCTGGTGCGGCGGGCGACCACGGTGCCTGTCACGACCGTTTCGGGGGCGACCTCCTCCGTCACCACCGGAGTGACGCGAACCAAAGCAGCTGGACGAACTGCGCCGGGGCCCGCTTGGGAACTGGCATTGGCCGGGGAGCGGCTGCAGCCGGGCAGGGCGAGAGCCAGCCCGAGGCCGAGCAATGTCCAGCGAGCCGCTGTTCGTCTTGTGGTTCGATGATTTGTCAGCACTCAGCACTCTCCTGGAATGACGACATTACGTCACACGCCTTCTGATCACTTCTCGTAAACGAAGCCGCTCCGTCGGCACTACATCGAATTCATGACTTTGATCTCACGCTTCACCGCCTCGGGGTCGACTCCCGCACACGGATCAACCGCCGCACTCGGCTCGGATTCCGGTAGGGGGGGAACCTGGCTCAGGTTGTCGCGAATCATGTCACAGACCCGCTTCATGGTCGCCAGATCTTCCGGACTGATGCCCGCGATGGCTTGCGCCCGCACCTCGTGAGCGAGTGTCACCGAGCGACTCCAGATCGCTTCGGCTTTCGCGGTGGGATGCAACTTGCAGCGTCGTCGGTCATCCTCGCAGTTGGTCTTCAATATCCAGCCATCACGCTCCATGCGGTTGACGACCCCGGCCAGCGTGGGTGGCTCGATCCCCATGCACTCCGCCAGTTGCGACTGCGAGAGTTCCGGATCGCGGGCCAGCCAAACGAGCACTTCCCACTGCCGCAGCGTGACCTCTTGTTCCACCAGCCGCTGACTGAGGACGCGCCGGATGGACTGAGTCGCCATCGTAAGCCAGTAACCGACGCTTTGATCGAAGTCATATTGCAACACGTCAACTCGTCCTCAGTTCCCCATCCGTGATCGGTCCCGCGCCCTTCCTGACGCCTCGCAACCACTCAATCGTAAGTGAATTCCCGAGGGTGGAACAGCGCGAGACGGCGGAATCCAGCAATCCGCAAGGAAAGAGACTTTTCGTTCGAATGAAAGCGAGTTACGCTACTTTCAAGTGGAGTGGAGATTCATGAGCTTCCGTCAATTCAGACTCACGGGATCAACGGGCTCTCCCTGCCGCGATCCCCATCCGTTCACAGTATGGAGAACAGGTGCCGTATGCCGAACTTAACAGCTGGACATTTGGTCTTGGTACTGGTGTTGGTATTCGGCAGTCAGCTGCGCGCGGAGCCTGAACCGCTCAATGCCGAGACCAAGGCGTTAATCGGACAGTTGGTCAGCGAAGATGTCCCGACCCAGGACTACGCGATCGAGACACTGGAGAAGCGGGAACTGGAGGCCACGGCGATTCCGCTGCTGAAGAACGCCGCCGAGTCGAACAACCTGAAGGGCCAGCATGCCGCCTTCAAGCTGCTGGTCCGCCTGGCCAAGCCGGAGAACGAGGCAGGCCAAGCAGCTCGGGCGGCGCTCACTGAACTCTCCCAGTCGACGCAGCCCCAGATCGTGGCGGCTGCGAATCAGGCGCTTCGCGCCCTCGAACCCGCTGCCGCCCCCGCTGCGGGGAATCAGAACCTGGGAATGCCTCCCGGTTTGCGGATGAATGGGGCGCGAATGGCCGGACGAGCTTTCGAATCAGTTACGATTTCAGTGATGAATGGCCAGCGTCAGATTCATGTCAAAAATCAGGATCGCAAGATTGATATCCAGGACAAAGACGGCAAAGAGATCGAGATGAAGGTCACTGAGACAGCAGGTGGCAAAGAGACGACCTACACCGCCAAGGATCTGGACGAACTCAAAACGAAGCACGTGGATGTCGCCCCCCTGTACGAGAAGTACACACAAGCCCGCAAGGGCCTGCCCATGGCCGGTGGGCTGCCGGGGATTCAGGTCCAAATTCAGCAAAACGGCTTGAACATCCCCGTCGCAGGCGGCAACGTCACTGAAGCCAACAAGCAGATTGAGAATTCGCTAGGGCGTCTGGCCAAGGTGAAGACCGCCTTGGAGGCTCTCGACAAGGAGACCTTTGACAAGGAGCAGGTCAAGGGGTTGCTCGATGAGCTTGAAGCCGTGAAGAAGGATCTCTTCGCGGCGCAAGCTCAACTCGGGATGCCGTAACAGTCGGCATGTCCTCCACGAGATGGGGACTCCCTCCCCAGGCCCGTTGTGTCTGTCCTCTGAGTCAGTAGGAACTATCGAAATGCTGAGAGTTGCATCTCATTTGGTAATCGTTGTGATGATTCTGCTCGGCAGCGTGGCTCAGGCGGAGCCGATCGCTGTTGCGACTTCACCGAACGGCAGAATACGTATCGAAGTCCAACACCTGCCGGGTATGCCTCAGTCGATGCTGGGATATCGAGTCACTTGGGGGGAGACCGAAGTGATTCGCCCCTCGCGATTGGGCGTCGAACTGGACAGTGAACCCGCGCTGGGGGTCAACACCGCAGTCGAGGGGACTGACACGCGGACTCTCGAAGAGAGCTTTGAACAAGTCACTGGCAAGCAACGGCTAGTCACGTCGCGAGCCACGGAGACTGTGATCCGATTGCGTGAAACGACGGCTCCCCAGCGGAGATGGGAAGTGGTCCTGCACGCCGCGGATGACGGGGTGGCGCTGCGTTACCGCTTTCCCGCGATGCAGGCGGATGACACGCTGGCAATACGGCAGGAACTGACAGAGTTCCACTTGCCCCCGATGACCCGCACGACTGTGTTGCCAGTCAGAAATTATACCACCTCGTTTGAGGCGTTTTACCAGACCCAGCTCGTCAGCGAACAAGTCGCCCACACTTTATATACGCTGCCGCTCTTAGCCGAGTGCCAGGGCGGAGTGTTCGCAGCGATCACGGAAGCCAACGTCCACGAGTATGCCGGAGCTTATCTGACCCCGCTCAAGGGTGGCGGACTGGTGACTCGGCTGTCACCGCTCCCCGCAGAACCGACGATTGCCGTACGGACCAAGCTGCCACATCAATCTCCCTGGCGAGTTGTTCTGCTGGGAGATCGAATCGGCCAGTTGATCGAATCGAATCTAGTACTGAGTTTAAATGAACCGTGTGCGATTCAGGACACCTCGTGGATTCACACCGGCAAGACGACATTCCCCTGGTGGAACGGGTACTACGAGAAGGACGTTCCATTCCAACCAGGGCTGAACACTGCGACCATGAATCATTATATTGATTTCTGTGCAGAGGCAGGAATCCCCTATCACTCCTTGGATGGGCTCGGGTCAGAAGCCTGGTATGGTGGGCCGATTAATCCTTGGAAGGGAGATGACCCCACGACAGCGATCGAGGGGCTGGATATTCCCGCCGTACTGGCTCACGCCAAGAAAAAAGGGGTCCAACTACGACTGTGGATGAACTGGAAGGCGGCTGAAACTCACATGGAACGATCGTTTCCCCTTTATCATGAATGGGGCATCGAAGGAGTCATGCTCGACTTCATGGACCGCGATGACCAAGAGATGAACCGTTTTCTCCGGCGGGCCATTCAGCTCGCCGCCGAGAACCAGCTGACAGTCACTCTGCACGGCGTCTCCAAGCCGACGGGACTCGAGCGAACCTACCCTAATCTGTTGTCGAGCGAGGGGGTCTTAAACCTCGAATATAATAAGTGGGATAAAAATGGGCTACCTGCCAAGCATGAGGTCATGGTGTCGATGACCCGCATGCTGGCGGGGCCACTCGACTTTCATCAGGGATCATTCCGCACTGTCCGACCGGGCGAGTTCCAAGCTCACGACTCAGCTCCGCTGGTGATTGGCAGCCCAGCACGCACCTTAGCCAGTTACGTGGTCTATCAGAACCACTTGTCGATGGTTGCAGACTATCCGAGTGCGTATCGCGGTCATCCGGCGTTACCGATCTTGGCTGAAATTCCGACGACATGGGACGAGACACGCGTGCTCGACGCCAAACTTGGGGAATTCATCGTGATCGCGCGGCGCAGTGCGAAGACTTGGTATGTGGGAGCGATGACGGATGGCCAGCCTCGGATACTGAGTCTCCCGTTGGAGTTCCTTTCAATAGGGCCGCACAGGGCTGAAATGTTTGTGGATGATGAATCAGTTTCCACCCGTTTTGCCATCCGTGAAGAGTCGGTGACTTCGGCCACTCCACTGAAGCTGTCACTCTCTCCAGCAGGCGGGGGACTCGTTCGCTTGACTCCAATACCCTAGCGGCTGGCGGAGTGACTTCCTGGACCCAAAGACTTCAGAAGTCCACGCGACTTGTTTCTCGTTCGAGGCATGCTCCGCTGCGAAGACTCCGCGTCGCAGCTAAACAGTGACTAAACACCGGCGGGGCCGGGCTAACTTCCCGGCCGGAAGTCGGTCCGGGAACTGGTGCGAAACTGGACCTGCATGCCGTAGACCTCTTCGAACAGGCTGCGATTCTGCTTGAGGGCGAGTTGCTCGACCGACAGATCGTCGACATGCGGAATCGAGATCACGAGCGTATTGGCTTTGCGATGACACTCGATTTCCCGCACGCGGCTACTGCGGTCTGCATCCAGAGCAAGCGCGATACGCAGGATCGCTGCCATCTTCGCCACAGCCACCCGACCATCGCGATCAAGCGTACTATAATACGGGTGGGTCGGCTTCGGTGACGACCGACGATGATAGCGGGTCACTAAGCCCACCAGCATGACCTCCGTGCCCGAGAGCCCAAACA
>JAYTCW010000307.1:0-2580 GCA_043736295.1 Planctomycetota bacterium
CTTGATGTTTTAGGAAGCGGACAGGCTGGAAGCCTGTCTCACTGCCAATGAAGAAGCCCGTGGTTGTGACACCACGGGCTTGAATTCACACGCACAGCGGGGTTAGCGGATGCTCGGCACAGCCTTGTGCTCTTCGGCCTTGGCGGCTTCTTCCTGCTTGCGCGGGATCGAAGCCTTGCCTGCGTTGATGGCATCGGCCACGTAGCCCAGGATCAGACGAATCGAGCGAATGCTGTCGTCGTTGCCCGGAATCGCGAGGTCGACCATGTCCGGGTTGGAGTCGGTGTCGATTAGCGACACGATCTTCACGCCCAGATTGCGGCACTCGGCGACGCAGTTCTTTTCCTTGCCGGGGTCGACGATGAACACCGCTTCGGGAAGCCGGTTCATCTCGCGGATGCCGCCCAGATTCTTGCGAATCTTCTTGAGTTCGCGGAGCAACCGGGACTGCTGCTTCTTCGAGAACTTGGTGAGCAGATCGCCCGTGGTTTCGAGCGTTTCCAGCTCTTCCAGCCGACGCAGACGAGCGCGGACCGTCCGGAAGTTGGTGAGCGTACCGCCCAGCCAGCGTTCGGTGCAGTACGGCATCCCGCAGGCGGCCGCAGCCTCGACGACGGCTTCTTGAGCCTGCCGCTTGGTTCCCACGAACAGCACGAGGCTGCCCTGGGCCGAAACCTTCTGGAGGTACTTCTGAGCCCGGACCAGGCCTCGCACCGTTTCCTTCAGGTCGATAATGTGGATCTTGTTCCGACGCCCGTAGATGTACGGACGCATCTTGGGGTTCCAGCGACTCGCTTTGTGTCCAAAGTGAACGCCTGCTTCCAGAATGTCCTTGACTACGATTTCTGCCACGCCCCATCACTCCTGTCGAGATCGGATTCAGTCGAAGTGAGGAAGGATACTGTCCCGAGGGCGGGGCGTCAAACGTTCAACGTCTCTCGAATTGAGGTTCGCCGATGTGTGTGCGTCAGAAACCCAGCCAAGAGTCGGTTTTACTGACACTTCTCGCTGAAGCCGACAGAGTCTCCCGAGTGTTCCCCGCCATTACCCGCGCACACTGCAATTCCATCACCGTGGCAGAGGCAGGTTGTGGTACACAGATTCCACAGATTTTCACAGATGCGACGCCAGTGGCTGCGGTTATGGCAGACAGGAGAGATCTCCTCTCTCCTCTGAAATCTGTGCCAATCTGCGAAATCTGTGTACCAATCCTCTGTCGCGGGCAAGAGGTTTCAGGGACAAGGCGATGGGCTCTCACTCCATATGCCATATGCTTCAGTAAGAAGCTGTCGGCTGGGGCGAGGAGTGTCCGTTTAATCGTCTTATCCCCTCGTCCACGTGAGTGGCACCAACTCTCCCATCGGCAGCACCACGTTCAAGCTCCCACTGCGGAACCCTTCCAGGTCGATCGTCACGTACCGGAAGCCGAGGGAGCGGAGCTGAACGGTCGTGCGTTGTCGCAAATCTCCCTCGACCAGTCGGGCCACAGCCTCAATCGGGACTTCGATTCGTGCCAGGTCATTCGCTTCCAGCCGCACCCGGAGTTCGCGGATGCCGAGTTGCGTGCGGAGCCAGACTTCAGCGGCGTCGACTCGGGCGACTCGCTCGGGAGTGACCTCGACGCCGTACGCGATGCGGCTCGAAAGACAGGGGCTGGCGGGCTTGTCCCACACCGGGAGGCCCCACTCTCGTGCGAGTTCGCGGACCTCGGCTTTGGTCAGTCCCACCTCCAGCAGCGGGCTGCGGACCTGGTGCTGAGTCGCCGCCACCATGCCGGGGCGGTGGTCGCCGACATCGTCTGCATTGGCTCCATTGACCAGCATGTCAAACGGCTCCCGTGCAGCGATCTCCTCAATCCGTGTGTAGAGTTCCGTCTTGCAGAAATAGCAGCGGTTGCCCGCGTTCTGAATGTAACCCGCTTGAGAGAACTCTTGCGTGTCGATCACGACATGCCGGATTCCAATCTGCTCAGCGATCGCGACGGCGTACTCCAGTTCTCCACTCGCCAGGCTGGGACTGACAGCTGTGATGGCCACAGCCCGAACTCCGCAAGCGAGGTGAGCCGCCATCGCGACGACGGAGCTATCCACCCCACCGGAAAACGCGACCGCCACCCGACCTCCCGAACGGAGGATGTCAAAGAGGGCGTCACGCTTGGGGGAGAGTGAGTGAGACACGAACACCTCAACCGCAGATGTCAGCGGACTTCTGCGAGAACCACACGATAGAGAACCCGGTCACTCAGGATAGCAGGCCCTCCCAGAGGATCACACGGTGGCCCCACTTCTGCCGGGGGAGAGACTTCTCGATTGTCGGCGATTTCTCGGAAATCGCTGGCTCTTCGAGATTCGTCAGTGGATTGTGAAGGCGAGGGTCACACGCGAGATTCCGGAGAAATCGCCGACACTTCGGAAGGGCAAAGCAGCTGACCGCGATTCCGCCCACACGCGGAGACGATTCGGCGTATTCGTGTTATCCTCGCACTCAGAGGCTATCCGAAAAGCAGCGCTGACGTAACCCAAGGAAAAAGCTATGGTTGAGCCGTCATCGAGCAAAGGAGTGCGGCAGCATGGCGGATGG
>JAYTCW010000308.1:0-3702 GCA_043736295.1 Planctomycetota bacterium
CCCAGTGTTTCAGGCCCTTTCCGTCGAAAAAACGACGAATTCGGAAAGCTCTGCCCCTAAACAGAAGACACTGTTCGACTTATAGTCCGGACAGTTGTGAATTGGGATAGGAAATCGATCAACTGCAGAACCGAGGACTTTCCGGAACCGTTCAGGCCAATCAGACAGCCCAACTTCGGCAAGTCGACCTTGAAATCGACGAGCGACTTGAAGTTCTCAATTTCGATTCGTTGAATTCGTCGCATGCCTCACTCCTCCTCTTTTCGTCGCTATCCTGTATCTCCGCCGCATGTCGCGGGGGCGGCGCTAAACCGCCTTCGCGGCCTGCACCATCTCGGCCACAACGCGTACGCCATCGGCCAGCGGGTACTTTTCCGGAGCGTCCAGGGTGCGGTGCTTGACTTCGACTTCGCCCGCAGCGACCCCCTTGCCGCCGAGGACAATCCGGATCGGGAAGCCGATGAGGTCGGCGTCTTTGAACTTCACTCCGGCGCGCACGTCGCGATCGTCGAGAATGACATCGACCCCAGCTGCTTTCAGCTCGGTGTAGTACCGCTCGGCTTCAGCTAGCACGGCGGGTTCGTTGACGTTCAGCGGGCAGACGACCACTTCATACGGGGCGATGTTCATCGGCCAGATCAGGCCGTTGTCGTCGTGGCAGGTCTCGGCCAAGCCCGCGATGATGCGGTTTACGCCGATCCCATAACAGCCCATAATGATCGGGTGCTTGGTTTCCTTCTCGTCCAGATAGCCCGCATCGAGCGCTACGCTGTACTTCGTGCCGAGCTTGAAGACGTGGCCGACCTCAATGCCGTGGACGAGACTCAGTTTCGCAGCGCACTTCGGGCAGGGATCATCCGCAGCTGCGTTTCGCAGGTCGAACGTTCTCCAAGAACCATCTTCCGACTTGGGCAGGGTCCAATCGCGACCGAGGCAGACGTTCACGAAGTGCGCGTCGACCTTGTTGGCCCCGGTGACGGCGTTAGCGATGTTCGGCACATCGTGGTCGGCGATGATGTCGCATTTGATCCCGACTGGTCCCGCGAACCCGACCGGGGCCGAAGTAACGGCGAGGATGGTCGCCTCATCAGCGAGTTCGATCGTCGTGGCACCGAGGGCGCGGCGGATCTTGTTCTCGTTCGCATCGTGGTCGCCGCGAATCAGGACCGCGACCGGCTTTCCGTCCGCCTTGAAGATCAGGGTCTTGATCATCTTGTGCGGCTTGCACTTCAGCGACTTACAGACCGCCTCAATGCTGCCCGCATTCGGCGTAGCGATCTCGGTGATCGGCTTCATGTCGGCTTCGGCCATCGCGGTGCTGGCCCGCTGGCGACCTGTCTCGGCTCGCTCGACATTTGCTCCGTAATTACATCCATCACATTTGAGGATGGAGTCTTCCCCGTTTCCTGCCGGGATCATGAACTCGTGCGACCCGTCCCCGCCAATCGGCCCGCTCTCGGCTTCGACGGGGATGTACTTCAGCCCGCACCGCGTGAAGATCCGGCAGTAGGCGTCGTACATCGCCGTGTACGCTTCGTTCAGCTGCTCCAGCGATGTGCTGAAGCTGTAGGCGTCCTTCATCAGGAACTCGCTGGTCCGCAGGATGCCAAACCGGGGGCGTTCCTCGTTCCGGAACTTCGTTTGGATCTGGTAGAGCGTGATCGGCAGTTGGCGGTAGCTGTTGATATGCCGGGCGACGAGGTCGGTCACGACTTCCTCGTGCGTCGGTCCGAGGGCCATGTGGACCTTGCGGTCGCCGCGCGAGACGTGGACGTTCATCAGCACGTTGCCGAACGCCTTGATCCGCCCGGTTCGCTCGTAGAGGTCAATCGGCGTCAAAGCCGTCATCTGAATCTCGACACCGCCCGCGCGGTCCATTTCCTGCCGGACGATGGCCGTTGCCTTGTGCAGCGATCGCAAGCCCAGCGGCAGATACGTGTACGCCCCGGCCATCACCTGGCGAATCAACCCAGCCCTCAGCATCAAGCGGTGACTAGGCACCTCGGCATCCGAGGGGTCTTCCTTCATCGTCGGAATGAATGTCTTCGTCCAGCGCACAGCGTGATCCTTCGTCGGCGACCTGTTCGGACAGCGAGAATCCCGCACTGGATACCTCGCAGCTGCCCTCGAACCGGGGCGAGTCGGATTCTATGCCGCTCACACGGAAAGCGAAACCGGAGGTCATTTCGTCCGACTGTAAGAACCTCGTCCGATGATCACTGCCTCGCGGGAATGACGATTACCAGTTCGCCAGTCGCTCAAATCCGGTTGGTGACCAGCGACAGAGGGGCCCCAGGTCGCCGTCGTGGAAACCCCACAGAAACAGGCAATGATGCTGTAGCCGTTCCTTTTGAATCGCAGTTGCGAGGATAACACCGCTGTACTCGAGGAAAAAGATGTAGTCGAGTAGGAGTTGAAGATCATCATCGTGGTCGGGATGCACGCAAGCGTCTGTTTCGTACCAGGCATGAAGCTCGTAAATTCCACGAATCAAGTGATCGGTGCCGTACTTCGTGAGTTGGTATATCCATTCGATATCCAGACTTTGGGGGGCGGCATCACGCGTGAACCCAATCTCGATGTTCTTGCCAGTCCCCTCATCCTCGTTGAGCGTGTCGAGACCAAGATAGATCCCTGTAATCGAGGAGTCTACCGCTTGCTTCTTGAGCCATTGCTGGACCGCCGAAATGTCCGCAGAGATGTCAATTTCCGGAACGGAGTCCCAGACCGATGAGTTGTAGGCGCTTCGACCGACTGACACAAATTGGTGAGTGCGATCAAGGGATCCTGGTTGACATTCACACAGCGAAGAATTTCGGCAAACGGAATGTCCATTATGTCGGCCTCTTGTCTTGTGATCGAGGCCAGTCCAAGTCAGGCTTGGGCGTGACGGAGATGCGCTGGCACGACGCAAAGACCTCCGAAGTCTTCGGAGACTTCGGAGGTCTGGCGGGGACGCTTCGACAGGATGGACGGGCAAATGTGCCCGTCTTACGGGGCAACTGGGGCCGCGGGAGCCGGAACGGCGGGGGCGGCCGCTGGGTCGAGGGCAGGAACTGGTGCGACGACGGGAGCCGCTGGCATCGGCTTCGGCGTCGCCTTGAGAGCCTTCAGCCAATCCAGCATTGCTTTCCCTCGGTCCCACGCTCTGCTTGGAACCGTATATCCCCGAAGCTCTGCTTCGCCGCGTGCCCCACTGACACCGACCTTCATCTCGTGAGCAGCTGATCGTACTCGCCGTGAGGACCAATCCAGAACCAGACCAATCCTCCGCTCGGTCTCTCGCCAGTACGCGGTAATTCAAGCCCACACGTGCTGACCAGTACGGGCCCACTTTCTTCAGCCGTAGCGAAGGATGGTGCGGGTTTTGTCGCAAGAGGTCGAAGCATTTGTCGGCCAGTTCACGGACCTCGTCGGTGAGATGACGGTAGCAATACCAGAAATCGGGAGTCGTGAAGTGATTCACAGCGGTCTGCACCGACCGGCCTCGAACTCCGCATCCGCATGTTGGCCCGCTTCGTCCAGTCGTCCGGCTTGGATGTCCGCTTCGATTTGGCGGTCCCAGGCATCGGCCAGATATTCCTCGAACCACCGCGAGAAAGCAGTGAGTTCCTCGGCGGGGAGTTGGGTGACGGCGGATTCGAGTTCTTGCAGGCTCAAGGCCAACTCCTGAAACAGCAGGACGACAGTCAAGATATCCCG
>JAYTCW010000309.1:0-4093 GCA_043736295.1 Planctomycetota bacterium
CCTGAAGGAACGACTCCTCACCCTGCACCACACCAAGTACACCCTACAAGGCTAAAATCTCGCCAATGACCATCCCCCCAAATAGTCGGATGAACCGGAAATCAATCCCTCGGGGAAAGTTACATTGCGTCAAGACGTGCTTGATTTCGAGATCTTCGAGATCGACGGTCGCAAGATGCTGTTTCCGTTGAAGTTAGAAACGACACGCCCTTCCCTCATCAAGGGACCAGATGGTTCATACGGCGTGGGCCCAACCCCGAAGAAGAGCATGTTTCGGGTCGAACGGGATTCATTACAAATTAATCCGATGATCCCGCTGAGCGAGTTTCAACTCGATCCGGCCCAAGCCAAATCCATTCTGAATCTGGAGACTCGAGAGATCACGCTCTCCAATGGAGATGTGATCACTTCGGACCTCAAAAGAATTCCTGCCGCCCCCGCAACAACACCAGCCACAGCACCTTCCTCGGCAATTGCTTCAGCACCAGCAACTGCACCAGTTCGGTCCAAACGGTCGTGGTGGATTCTGGGAAATCTGGCTTTCATCCTGTTGCTGGCTGGATATGTGGGGTATCGGCGATGGGCCACAAAGTAATCAACACAGTCGTGGTCCTCGTGATTGTCGGGGCGATGTACTTCATGGCTGTGGAGATCTCACAGAGTCCTTCCCCGACGAAACCAGTCAGTGGCTCCCCGGATTTAATGGTCACCCCGAGCCATCTGGTGTTCGATCAAGTTCCGTTTCGCGGGACTGCGGAGAAGATGCTGACGTTTAAGAACATGGCCACGTATCCCATCGCTGTGCGCGAGGCTCGCGCATCGTGTGGGTGCATGCGGATCAATTTTCGCCCCCTGACACTCCAAGCGGGGGAATCGAAGGAAATTGCGGTCACGATGCTGGGAGACTCGACCCCCGCTGCCTTGAAGGGGGGCATCCTGGAATTTAAGACCAGTTCGTCCACCAATGCAGACATCCGGGTGCAGGTGGAGGCCCGGGAAGTCTTCGGGGTGAACACGGTCCCCAGCGCGATCGACTTTGGTCGTCCCGAATACGGACAGTTGCCGTTGACACTGCCCTTGAAGATTGTCGTTAATGGCTTAAGTGATGCAGAGGCTGCGTCTATTCGAGTCTCTGCGGATCACCCGGCGTTTCAGTGTGGGGCCTTGCGAAGGAACTCCGGAGGAGATTTCCTTCTCGATGTTCAACTGGCGGACATTCGCGTTGTGGGCCAGATCGCGAGCACGCTGACCATCTCGGGTGCTGGATTTGACGTTCTCCGCATTCCCGCCTTTGCGTCCATTCAACATTCGCTGCGCGCTCATCCCCCGTCAGTCATGATGGGCCAGACCAGCGAGGGCGAAATCGTGGTCAGGGATGCTTCCGGGACGCCGGTCCAGGTGGTACGAGGCGACGTTTCCTCCTCTCTGGACGGAATCATTCGCTGGAAGGCCACGTCGCCGGGGCATGCCAATCAGCTGGAATGGGTCGACTCCGAATCCCGACCGCGAGAGTTGCAGCATGGCTATGTGGATCTGCATGTCAACCATCCCTCGGGAGGGGAGTTGACGGTGTGCGTTCCAGTGACAGTGACCGGGCAGTCGGAATGATCCCGACTGGTCCGACGGAAGGGGGATGGAGCAGGGTGCTGGCCTGCCTTGAAGAGGCGACCAAACACGAAGCAACTGGGGACCAATCGGTGAATGTCGACTTTACCTCAGTCCCTAACTCGGTTTTGGGACTGCATCTCCCCGAAGCTCCGCTTCGTCGCCGGAGGAGGGGAAACGGTCGTTGGTAATCACCGTGCTGTCGCGGAAACCAAGACGACAATGGACAAAGACTTGGATCACTCAGCGAAGCGGAGCTTCGAGGAGAGGCGTTCCCAAGCCAGGAGCGTGGGAACGAGAACTCTCACTCACGGCAAAGTGGGCCAGTTCACGGGATCAACGAATCCCCGGCAGTTCGCCTGGGCTGAAGCCCACGCTACGCAATTGAGATGCAAATTGGCGATTGTCCTGGGGACCACAGGCCGTTCCGCTCCGTAGGAACTTATGACGCGGCCTACCCTTTCGTATTCTCATCCCGCCCCGCCGGAAACTCAAACTTCAGTCGACAACCCTGACTGGACGATCTAGACTAATATGCTGATCTACTGATGCGTCTTGACTCCGAGGTGGCGATGCTTTCTCTCTCTGGCAACCGAATTCAGCTGTGCGATGGGATCACCCGTCGCCAGGCGCTGCAGATTGGTGCCTTGGGGATGGGCGGGCTGTCGCTGAGAAGCCTGATGGGGGCTGAGCAGTCAGCTGGCATTCGCAGTTCGCAGAAGTCGATCATCATGATCTACATGTGCGGGGCTCCCTCGCATCAGGACATGTACGACCTGAAGCCCGAGGCCCCTTCGGAGATTCGCGGGGAGTATCGGCCGATCCCGACCAACGTGAGCGGCATCGAAATTTGCGAGCATATGCCGCGTCTGGCGCGGATCATGGACAAGTGCATCCCGGTGCGGTCGATGTACGGCTCGCCCAGCGGGGACCATGACTCGTTCATCTGCTACACGGGGCATTCGGTGAGGAACCAGCCGACGGGTGGCTGGCCCGCGATTGGGCCGGTGCTGTCGAAGCTGGCCGGGTCGAAGGCGCCGGGGATTCCGCCGTTCTTTGGGCTGTCGCCGAATACGGGGCATCCTCCGTATGGGTCGCCGGGTCATCCGGGGTTTCTGGGGGTGTCGCACTCGGCGTTTCGTCCGAGTGGACCAGCGCGGGAGGACATGGTTCTGCCTCCGGGAGTGGTGCTGGATCGGGTCGGTTCTCGCCAGGCGTTGCTGGAGAACCTCGACCGGTTCCGCCGGGAGAGCGACTCGCGCGGATCGATGACTGGGCTGGATGACCTCAATCGGGCAGCTTTAGATATTCTGACCTCGAACAAGCTGGCCGAGGCGCTCGATGTCTCGAAGGAACCGGCTCATGTTCGGGAGCGATATGGCCAGGGGGACGCGAACAACTTCGGGGACGGGGCACCGAGGAACCTGGAGCATTTCCTGACTGCACGGCGACTGGTCGAGGCGGGGGCGCGGGTCGTCACGCTCAACTTCGGACGCTGGGACTTCCACAGCGACTGCTTCAACGGGATGAAGAACACGCATCTGCCGCAGTTCGATCAGGGACTGTCGGCGTTGATTGAGGATCTACACGAGCGGGGCCTCGACAAGCAGGTCGCTGTCGTCGCGTGGGGCGAGTTCGGTCGCACGCCGAAGATCAATGGAGACGCTGGACGCGACCACTGGCCGCAAGTCGGCGGGGCCTTGATCGCGGGCGGCGGCTTTAAGTCGGGCCAGGTGATCGGCTCGACCGATCGCCTGGGGGCCGAGATCGCCAGCCGCCCCGTACACTTTGGCGAGGTCTTCGCCTCACTCTACCAGTGGCTGGGGCTGGACAGCGAAACAGCCTACCTGAGCGACCTGGCCGGACGACCGCAGAAGCTGGTCGAGGGCCACCCCGCGTTGCCGGAACTGTTGTAGTTCAGGGGCCAGACGATGGGGAGTGGCGGTTCACTCTTGGCCGGTGTTTGCCACTGCTTGAGTCCGATGAACCCCTTATCGTCATTCAGGAACCGGGAGGCGTCGCCTTCTGGCTGATCTCAACGAGCCAGGTGCTGACGAAAGAATTCAGCAATGTCCGTCTTGGTGTTCTGGCCCTGCGCCGTCCCGAGGACCAGATCGATCAACTCGTCATCGCTGACCTCCATGGCGTAATCGTTGATCTCCAAGAACAGGAGAGCAGCTTCCAATCCAACTCGCTTGTTGCCATCGATGAAGAGATGGTTCTGGACTAGATGGAACAGATACGCAGCTGTCATTTCGCAGATGTCGTGGTGGAGAAACACTCCTCCAAATGCTGCCGAGGGCTGGGCCAGCGCGGATAGCAACAGGCCCAGATCGCGAACGCCATCACTTCCGCCGTAGACGCGGATCTGCTCGCGGTGGGTCTCCAGGATGTCGTCCAGAGTCAGGAACTCGATCACCGCGACTACTCCGCCAGCTTCTTGAACGCCTTGGCGTGGCGGTCATTAATCTTCTTTCGAGCCTCTCGA
>JAYTCW010000310.1:0-9734 GCA_043736295.1 Planctomycetota bacterium
CTGCGAGGCGGTCACTTCGAGGTAGTACCCGAACACCTTATTAAAGCCGACCTTGAGATTCGAAATGCCGGTGCGGGTGATCTCCTGCGCCTGATACTCCGCGATCCACCGCTTCCCGCCCCGCGCGAGATCCCGCAGCTCATCCAGCCCCGGATGGAACCCATCGCGGACCATCCCACCATCGCTCGTCGACAGCGGCGGCTCGTCGACCAGCGTCGTCTCGATCTGCGCCCGAATCTCGCCGCACAGTTCGAGCCGCGACTCCAAGGTCTGGAGCAAATCCGTCAACCGCCCCGCGAGCCGGGCCTTCACGCGCGGAAGCAACGCCAACGTCCGCCCCAGCGACACCAAGTCCCGCGCTGAGGCCCGCATCGTCGCCACGCGGGCACACAGCCGCTGCATGTCGTACGCCTGCTTCAGCAGTTCCTGCAACTCGCGTCCGAGCTTGGCGTCCCGCATCAACTCCTCGACCGCATCAAGCCGCCGACCAATCGCGACCGGGTCGGTCAGCGGGTTCGAGAGCCACTCCGCCAGCATGCGGGCGCCCATCGGCGTGGCGGTTTCGTCCAGGACCGAGAGCAGGCTCCCCTCGCGGCGGCCCTCGCGCATCGTGCGGGTCAGTTCGAGGCTGCGACGGGTCGCCTCGTCAATGAGGAGGCTCGACCCCCGGCGGTACTGCTCCAGCCGCACAATGTGACCGAGCGACGACTTCTGCGTCTCTTGCACGTATTCAATCAAAGCCCCGGCGGCAGTGATGCCGAGCGAGTCGGCGTCGATGTCGAAGCCGGCGAGCGTGCTGGTCTGGAAGTGCCGGAGTAAGACATCGCGGCAATGGTCCGGCACGAAGCTCCACGGAGCCCGCGTGGTCAGCACCATGTCCGGCAGTTCGTTGAGCCGCAACAAGGCCGGGTCGGTGCGATGCGTTTCGGGGATCAGGCACTCGGCGGGCCGGATGCGAGCCAGTTCATCGAGCAGCGCCGAAGGTTGCAGGCTGGCGACCGAGAAACTCAAGCTGACGCGATCCCCCGCCGACCGTCCTGCCCCTCTGTGGCCGTCGCCAATCGACAACTCCGCACATTGAAACCGCCCGGTCGAAAGTTCCAGCCACGCCATGCCCACACGGTCGCGCGACGGGAACACCGCAGCCAGAAAATTACTCTCCTTGGGGTCGAGCAGTGCATCATCGGTGAGCGTGCCGGGGGTCACGATCCGCGTCACCTCGCGGCGGACCATCCCCTTGGCCTGCTTGGGGTCTTCCATCTGCTCGCACACGGCGACGCGATGCCCTGCGTGAATCAGCTTGTGCAGATACCCTTCGAGCGCATGATACGGAAACCCCGCCATCGGCACCGGATTGGCCGACCCCTTGTCGCGACTGGTCAGCGTGAGGCCGATGACCTTGGCTGCGGTCTCAGCGTCCTCATAGAAGAGTTCGTAGAAGTCCCCCATCCGAAACAGCAGGATCGCCCCCGGAGTCTCCGCCTTGACCTCCTTGTACCGCTGCATCATCGGGGTAATTTTGGGTTCGTCGGGCATGTGGGGGGATCGTTGAGGGTTGAGGGTTGAAGGTTGAAGGTTGAGGGTTGAGGGTTGAGGGTTGAGGGTTGAGGGTTGAGGGTTGAGGGTTGAGGGTTGAGGGTTGAAGCCGCGACCTCTTTCGCTCAACGCTCAACGCTCAACCCTCAACGTTCCCTAGACGAAAGATATCGGAATTCTGGCGTGCAGTGCCACTCGCCCGATTCGCGGGACTCCACTCGACTCCGCACGATGACCGCAATGACGACATATGCCTTGAGGTTCAGCAGCCAAGAGCCCCCCCCCCCACGTCGTCAGAATCGGCATCTGCGACACATTCGATACCAGCTCGTTCCGCATCTCTTCCGGAATCAATTCCCATCGTGACTGGGGTCCGAGTGAACCCTATGCTCAAATTGAAGTGCTGCCAAAACGCAACATCGCGGGCGGGCGGTACGCTATCGTTCGGGTTCATGTGTCATGAGCACTTTCTTTCCTCCGTCGCGCGAGACTGTCGTGTCTGAGTCGTTCCTTGAACGTCGTGACCCGGATCTGTCCGTCCTGCAGGACCGGATTCCGCCACAGTACCAACTGACCCGCCGGTCTGTGGTGCTGATCGCCCTGCTCAGCCTGCTGTTCACCATTTGCAGCTATCGGCCGCTCTGGCACAGCGATCTGTGGGGTCATCTGAGTTATGGCCGGTGGATCTGGCAAGCGAAGGCAGTGCCGCAAGTCGAGCCGCTGATGCCGCTGGCCCAGGGAGTGCCCTTCGTCGATACCGCCTGGTTGAGTCAGCTGATCGGCTATCAACTCGTCGGACACTTCGGTGTCGCGGGGGCGAAGTTCATGTACGCCGGGCTGATCTCGCTGGCGTTCGCGCTCGTGCTGGGAGTGGTCTACAATCGGACCGGGAGCCTGATCGCCACGCTGGCCGCATTCGTGACGTTCGCTTGGGGAGCGTATCTGCAATTGCTCGTCGTGCGGCCCCAACTGGCTGGATTGGCGTGCTTTGCCCTCGTGATTGTGGTGGCCACCTCGACGACCGGACGCCGCTGGCATTGGTGGGCCATCCCACTCACTTTCGCACTGTGGGCGAACCTGCATGGGTCGTTCCCAGTGGGGTTGGGATTGCTGGGGCTGATGGCGACCGGGAGAGTGTTCGATGTCATCTGGCGAACCGGTCGGATCGGAGCGGCGTTTCGAGACAGCGAGGCCCGCCGACTGGTCCTGCTCACTCAAATCGCTGCAGCTGCGGTCTTGTTCAATCCGTATGGGATTGGGATCTATGGCGAAGTGTTCGCCGTGGCGGGCAATCCGAATCTCGAAGACCTATTCGAGTGGGATCCGCTGTCGTTGCGGATGCCTCACGGTCAAGCCGCCGCCGCGATCACGATCGGGCTATTTCTGCTGTACCGGATGAGTCCCCGCCGGGTGCAATGCGGTGAGATGCTATCGCTGGTGATTTTTGGTTTGGCCGCGTTGTGGACCTCGCGGTTGATCCTCTGGTGGGCACCGCTGGCGGGGTATTATGTCGGCGTTCATCTGGCAGCGATCCGCTGGAAGAACTTCGGTCGTCCGGTCGAGGAACGGCGGAGTTCGGGGCTGAATACGGTGGTGGCTTGTGGGCTGGGGTGGATCTTCTTTGCCTTCACTCCGTTCGGTGTCACGCTGCTGCATGGCCAGCCGAAGAATCCGCAGGAGGCCGCGAAACGCTTTCAGAAATCGGTCACCCCATTCACCCCCGTGGCGATCACGGACCACCTCAACGAAGAGCCTCCACAGGGGCAAGTGTTCAATACCTATGAGTGGGGCGACTATCTCAACTGGGCCGGACCGCAGGGGATGCAGGTGTTCCTGAACTCCCATGCCCATCTCGTCCCGCGCGAGGTGTGGCTGGATTATCTGTCTGTCGGTGCCGCGTCGGCCAACTGGGACCAGAAGCTCGACCAGTACAGCGTCAACACCATTGTGATCGATGCGGCCAAGCACGGAGCGCTGATCAAGGCCATCAAGCTCAAGAAGGATGTCTGGGAGCTGTCCTACGAAGACGGCGTCGGGGCCGTCTTCCGCCG
This sequence comes from Planctomycetota bacterium, assembly GCA_043736295.1. Lineage (GTDB taxonomy): Bacteria > Planctomycetota > Planctomycetia > Planctomycetales > Planctomycetaceae > TH-plancto1. Next base: position 3,588 of record JAYTCW010000310.1, read on the forward strand.
GCTCAAACCGCTGTAGGCTCGGCACGTAGAACGGAATTCATTCCGTTCCCGCACACCAGAACGGAATAAATTCCGTTCTACATCACTCACCCGTGAGACCTCCCATGGCTGTCCGTCGTCCTTCCCTCCTGATGATCCTGTGTGTGCAGTTCCTCACTGTCGGGGCCTTTGCCGTCGCCTGGGCGGTCAGCCGTCCCGAGGCCAAGGCCCTCGTGGAGAGGGAGCTGTGGCACATCGACACCTACCCGCATGTGGTCGTCCCGCGAGAGAAGCCACTGGTGATTTCACCGCTGTACGACCGCCCCGACCTCATCAGCAACGAAGACCTGGCAGCTGTGTTGAAGCAGGTGCAGCCGCGATTCTCTCGTCAGTCACTGCGGCCCAACTATGTCGAGCATGCGCTCCGGACGTGGGGCGTGGGGGCTGAGTTCCAAGACCCCGCCGTGCTATCGGGCAAAGAGCTGTCGGAGTTCCTGACCGACAACGGGAAGTTCATCAATTCGTGGGGCAAGGAGATCGCTCCGTTGCTGAAGGATCTGCCGACGGGTGTGGCGATTCGCTTCGACCGCACCGAGGGCAGTAGTGTTCACCACGACCACTGGCTGGCCAGCTTGACTGAGGCGGGTGTGACACTTAAGACGCCGGTTTACTCGCCGGGCCGCCGGAATGCGACGATTCATACGGTGCTTGATCAAGCCCTGCGTGACTTCCGGCTGGATGAGCGCGAGACTGAGTGGACCGCCCTCGCTTTCGGTCTATGGATCGCCCCGCAGAATCAATGGGTCGGGGGCGATGGACGGCACTACTCGTTCGATCTGTTGTCGCAACGGTTGCGGCGCGGGCAGAAGGAATTGGGAGTGTGCAGCGGGACACACCGCGTGTACTCGCTGATGGCACTCATTCGACTCGATAAAGAGTTCGATGTACTCTCCGATGCCGAGTACGAGAACGCTTGGGGCTATCTGGAATCGGTTCGCGACCGGATCGTCGACTCGCAATTCCCCGATGGTCACTGGCCGAGTAACTGGCCCGATGGCAAGTCCGCTGTCGAGAAGCCCGTTGCGGATGAGTTCAAGACAATCGTGATCGCCACCGGTCATCACCTGGAGTGGCTCTCGATCGCGCCGAAGGAACTCCATCCACCCGAGGAGACCATCCAGCGAGCCATGCAGTGGATCGTCAAGACCACAAAAGAACAGCCGCAGCAGACGATCCTCGACAACTACACCTTCTTCAGTCACATCGGCAAAGCCGCCGCCATGTGGCGCAAGACTAGCCCGGAAGCCTTCTGGGAAGCGTGGGAGAAAGAACACCCGTTCGTGCCGAGTGAGGCAGCAGCAGTGGCTCCGACAGTCCAGACGCCTAAAACTTCCAAAGACGAAGATAACCATTGACCCCCAGTCGCAGTTTCCACGGGAACTCTGAGTTCCAAGGCACGGGACACGGGACACGGTTTACTTCGGCAGGAGTGTGGTCGCCATTTTTACGCAGGGTTAGACGGATTGCAGGCTGGGTGCCCCAGGTGTGGGACACTGGAAACCCGCCCCCGCTCCCAAACGAGAGGCCACGGTCCGCCACTCTTTGTCCCGCAGGGACACCCGGCAATAGCCCACCGTTTCAACGGTGGGTCCGCGAGTCGCTCGCAGTCCACAGCCCCGACAGGGGCGACAGAAACTCGCACTGTGACTTCGCTTCAGCTGCCGCGTGACCACGTCTTTCGCAGGCTTCTGCCGTCCCTGGCGGGACTCGCCGGATCGCTTGGATCGCATTCCCACCGTTGAAACGGTGGGCTACTGTCGGATGTCCCTGGCGGGACAAAGACGGGCCAGCGGCGGCCTTTCGTTCTGGGGAGGCATGTGATCACCCGTGTTCCACACCTTGAAATGGACTTCCCCACGCTTCGTGGGCTCGGGGAAGTCCAAGGGAACTCCTTGCAAATGTACTTACTGCATACAAGTTCCCGGAATTCACCGCAGAGGGGCGGAGGTTCGCAGAGGGAAATTCCGATCACACGAGCCTCTGCGGTGAGCCATCTTTAGTACTTTCGGGAACATGTATCACCCCAGTTCCTGATCTAAACACGGTCGATGATCGGCTAACCATTCCCCGCTACGACGAATATCCTCGGACGTATGCTCCGCGGTCAGAGAGATCCGCAACCGGGATGTCCCGCGCGGCACGGTCGGCGGGCGAATGGCGGGGACCAGAAATCCGTGCTGCTGGAGTGCCAAAGAGAGCGAGACCGCAGCTTGCGGCTCGCCCACAATCAGTGGCACGATCGGGCAATCCGCTTCTCCCGGGGCTGTCCATCCGGCTGCCTGCAACTCGGATCGCATCTCGCGTGCGAGGTCGCGGACTCGCACACGGCGAGCGGGTTCCGATCGGATCAGACGCAGCGACTCGAGTGCCGCACCGCAGGCCCCCGGAGTCAGCGCCGTCGAGAACATCTGGGGCCGGGCGGTGTTGCGAATCCAGTCGCAGAGTGCCTCGGTGCCAGCGACGAAGCCGCCTTGCGAGCCGATCGCCTTGCTCAAGGTGCCGACCCGCACGCACTCCTGACCATCGAGTCCGGCCTCCTCGCACAGCCCTCGCCCATTCGCTCCATAAACACCGGTGGCATGCGCTTCGTCAATCAGCAACATGCTTTCGGATCGCGCAGCCAGTACGAATAGCTCAGCCAAGGGAGCTGCGTCTCCGTCCATGCTGAACAGGCTGTCGGTGACGATCAATCGGCGGCGAGCGTCATTCGCTTTGTCGAGTTCGCTCGACAGCTGGCCTAGATCGCGATGCGAGTAAACCCGCAGCCGCGCTCCACTCAACCGGCAGCCATCAATCAGGCTCGCATGATTGAGCCGGTCGCAGAAGACCACATCGCCTGTCTCGACGAGGCTCCCGATCGCCCCGACGTTTGCTGCGAAACCGGTCGGGAAAAGGACCGCAGCTTCTGTCCCCTCGAATTCGGCGATGGCCAGTTCGAGTTCTGCATGCAGCGGTGATCGCCCACTGACCAGCGAACTCGCCCGAGCCCCCGACCCGTAGCGGGCTGTGGCGTCGAGAGCGGCTGCGATCACGCGCGGGTCGCCCGCCAGACCGAGGTAATCGTTCGAGGCCAAGTTCACGAGTTCAATGCCATCGACCCGGCAGCGCCCGCGCGGCAACGGTTCACAGACCCGCATGCGGCGGCGCAGCCCCGACTCGTCGAGTGCGCGGAGTTCGTGCGTGATCCAGTCGAAGGGCATGGGGGCATGTTATCGGACCGTACGAGGAACGTCCTCCTCCCGTCACCCGCAGCGCATGGGTAATCGCCGGTTCACCGTAGCGTGGGCTTTAGCCCACGCTACGGGAATGCTTATGCACCAAAATTGTCGATAGAGGTGTGCTTCTGCCCCCTCTCCCCACTGGCGGTGTGACTTTCGGGGAGGACGTAGCTGTGGGGGAGAGGGGGCAGGATTTCACGGATGCGGACTTTTGTGATGCTCACGCTACGGGAATCAGCCGAGCGCCACTGATGGCCAACCGGCAACTCACCCATTAGGATTGCTTGATTCCACTGACCAACTCCTCTGGGGATCGGATTTATGAAACTCCTTCGATTCATGTCGCTGGCTCTCTGTGTGGCCTGCTGCCCATCGCTTTTCGCGGATGGTCCGGCGGATAATCAATGGGCGACGGTCCGGCAGGTGCCGCCTCCGGGGGTGATGATTGACCCGGTGGATCGCGAGGCGCTCGAAGGGACGCTGAAGTCGCTCACTGAGAAGATCGTGGAGCTGCGAGCGTCGAAGAGTTTGATCGTGCAACAGTTCCTGCCCGATGTGGAGATCTTCGCTCGGGCGGTAAAGATCGCCTTGGAGGAGGACGGGTTCTTTGATCCGTCGGATGTGAAGCGGGCGAAGGATGTCCTGGCCGAGGGGCTGACACGGGCCGAGGCTCTCACTCAAGGGAAGACGCCGTGGAAGGATGCCAACGGGACGGTCGTGCGCGGGTTCCGCTCGAAACTCGATGGCAGCGTCCAGCCGTACGGCATCGTCTATCAGTTTGAACTAGATCCCCCACCGATCGCTGGCATGCGGGCCGACATCTGGTGTCGGGGCCGCAGTGAGAAGGGCCTCGAACTCCAGTTCATCGCCCAGCGGATGACGAATGCCTCTCCGGAGCCAGCCCCCGGAGTGATGATGATTCACCCGTTCGGTCGTTACTGCAACGCCAACAAACTGGCTGGCGAAGTCGATACGCTCGAAGTCCTCGATCACGCCCTCGCCGAATACCCGATCGATCCGAAACGGGTCGCGATTCGCGGCTTCTCGATGGGCGGGGCGGCTGCGTGGCATCTGGCGGTTCACTATCCGGACAAGTGGTTCGCCGCCAATCCGGGAGCCGGGTTCTCTGAGACGCCGGATTTCTTGAAGGTATTCCAGAAAGAAGAACTGAAGCCGTACCCGTTCGAGCAGACGCTGTGGCAGATGTACGACTGCCCGGTCTGGGCGCGTAACTTACGAATGCTGCCGACGATCGCGTATAGCGGAGAGATTGACAGCCAGAAGCAAGCCGCCGACATCATGGCCGCGGCGTGCTGGAATCTGCCAGAAAGTGAGCGGTTCGAGCTGGCGCACATCATCGCGCCGAAGACCGGGCACAGTATTACCCCGGCAGCGCGGACGGAGATTGAGAAGCGGCTGGCCACGCTGGACAAGATGCAGGAACTGGAAAGCAGGGAGCCGTATATGCTCACCGTCCCGAGGATGCCAAATGTTTTCAGCTTCACGACGACGACACTCAAGTACAACTCTGCGCACTGCGTGACAGTGAATGGACTTCAGGAGCATTGGAAGCCCGCGAAAGTGTGGGTTAGTCTGGCTGGCGAGGGGATCACGATCGAGTCTGATAATGTCACTGAATTCTCACTCGAAGTCGGCGCCGAGTATGGTTGGGGAAACATGGCACGGGAAGGTGCTCTCGGAATTACGATCTTAGATTCACGCGATGGATTTGATCCACGCGTTGATTTGAGTGTTCCGACACGCTCCGACCGCTCTTGGGGCGCTCGCATTCGACTTGTTAACAATACCTGGGAACTCGTCTCCCCGATTGAGCCGCCCTCCAAAGAACTCGTCAAGAAACACAACCTGCAAGGCCCCATCGACGACGCTCTTATGGGACCGTTTCTATTCGTCAAACCGACCGCAGCCGGTCGTCACCCCGAGGTCGAGAAATGGGTCGATGCCGAGTTCAACCGCGCGGTTCGCGAGTGGCACCGTCAGATGCGTGGCGATGCTCGCGTGAAGACCTCCGAGGAACTGACGCCAGAAGACATCGAGAACTACCATCTGATCCTGTGGGGCGATCCGCAGAGCAACCCGACGATTGCCAAGGTCGCGGACAAGCTGCCGTTCCAGTGGGGAGCGGAGCAGATCACCGTCGGCGAGCAGAAGTTCGACGCCAAGTCGCACGCCCCGGTCTTGATCTACCCGAACCCGCTGAACCCCGAGAAGTACGTCGTCCTCAACAGCTCGTTCACCTACCGCGAATACGACTACCTCAACAACGCCCGCCAGGTGCCGAAGCTCCCCGACTGGGCCATCATCGACCTCTCCACTCCCCCCGACGCCCGCTGGCCCGGCAAGATCGCAGCTGCCGATTTCTTCGGGGAGAAGTGGGAACTGAAACCCGCGAGGTAGAATGAGAAGACCCAGCGAGCGGCGGACGTGAGTCCGCCGTGCCAGGGCGATACGGTGAAGGATGAGCATCCCGCATCTCCCACCCTCTGGCCCCCTCTCCCCCACAATCGATGCGACTTCCAGAGTGGACTCCACTGTGGGGGAGAGGGTTGGGGTGAGGGGGAAATAGGTCCGCGTGTGGCCCCCTCTCCATCCAATGGCACTTACTTGAGATCACTAGCCCGACGCGTCAGCGAGGAAAGCACGGGGAAATGTCGCTTTCGCTCCCCCTCGCTGACGCGTCGGGCTACTCAAGTAAGTGCCATTGCCCTCTCCATCGCCCGCCATCTGAGGAGCCATTTCGTGTTTCCGGGTCGTTTCATCTCGATAACCTCGCGATGCTGTCTCGCACTGGGACTGGCGACTGGAGTGACCAGCACATCGCATGGCGACCAAAGCCAGCCGGTGGCCACCGGCGGGCTTTCGAGTGAAC
>JAYTCW010000311.1:0-12362 GCA_043736295.1 Planctomycetota bacterium
TGCCTCCCCGTGATCCTCGAACCGCCACCCCTCACGAACCATCATCTTCCCACATCAGACGTTATGATGGATAGACCAACTCGGGACAGTCGAATTAACGCGGATCAGGTAATCGGTGTGAGCCTCCGAATCCCTGTCGAGTGGATGCTCGGCCCGAAACGAGCGACGTTGAGTGAGTCACCGCGTGCCCCCTGCCAGGGCCATCCGCTAAGCCTCCTGACCCCGCCACCCGTCGCACGGCAAAGCGGAGCTTCGGGGAGATGCGGTCCCAAGCCGGAGCTTGGGACCGCAGACGGTCGAGACTCAAACACAAAAAGCCCACCGGATGCGACCGGTGGGCTTTCTTTGTGCAACGTGGCAATCTACTTCGCAGCCGCTTTAAGTTCACCGATCTTGTCCGTGTTTTCCCAGGTGAAACCTTCGCCCGAGCGACCAAAGTGGCCACCCGAAGCGGTTTGGAGAAACACCGGACGCCGCAGCTTGAGATGGTTGATAATCCCGCGAGGGGTCAGTGGGAACACGGCGCGGACGGCCTTTTCGAGTGACTCTTCGCTGACCGTCGAGGTCCCGCGAGTGTCGACTCGGATCGAAACCGGGTCAGCGACGCCGATCGCGTAGGCTAGCTGGACTTCGCATTCCTTGGCGAGGCCGGAGGCGACGATGTTCTTCGCCACGTAACGCGCCATGTAGGCTGCGGAGCGGTCGACCTTGGTTGGGTCCTTGCCGCTGAAGGCTCCGCCGCCGTGACGGCCCCAGCCGCCGTAGGTGTCGACGATGATCTTGCGTCCGGTCAGGCCGCTGTCACCGTGTGGTCCACCGACGACGAAGCGCCCGGTCGGGTTGATGTGGTACTTGGTGTTGCTGTTCAGCAGGCTCGCTGGAACGATCCCGGGGATGACGTGCTTCTTGATGTAGTCCTCGATCGCGGGCTGTTCGATGTTCGGCGTGTGCTGGGTCGACACGACGATCGCGGTGATCCCGACGGCCTGGCCATCCACGTACTCGATCGAGACCTGGCTCTTACTGTCGGGCAGCAGCCAATCGACGGCCTTCGTATGCCGCAGCTTGGTCAGTTCGTTCAGGATGCGGTGCGACAGAGAGATCGGCAGCGGCATCAACTCGGGCGTCTGGTCACAGGCGTAACCGAACATCAACCCTTGGTCCCCCGCTCCGTCCTTGTCGACGCCCATCGCGATGTCCGGGCTTTGCGAGTGCAGCTTGACCAGCACTTCGCAGGTATCCGCATTGAAGCCGATGTCGTTGCTGGTGTAGCCGATCTCGCGGATCACCTTGCGAGCGACCGCTTCGTAGTCGACCTGGGCCGTTGAAGTAATTTCTCCGGCCAGACAGACGAAGTCGGTCGTGCAGAGTGTTTCGCAGGCCACGCGGGCCATCGGGTCGAGGGCCAACAGCGCATCGAGCACTCCGTCGGAGACCTGGTCGGACACCTTGTCGGGGTGTCCCTGGCTCACCGATTCGCTCGTGAAAATGAAACGTGACATCAGTCGTTCACCTGTCGTGAAGGATGTGAAACCCACCGCACCCCGTCTCCGATTTTTTGGCTGGAACGATTCCAAACCAGAAGGCTTCGCTCTTCAGGCTCTGCGATCCAAAGGCGGGATGGGGTATCGTCTCCGAACCAGTGGAATCGATCAACAGAGACAGGCCAATTTCTCTGAAATACACAGTGCTATACCAGATGACAGCCAAGTGACCAATTTCATCGAGAACTCCCACAGGTCGATTCCGCTTGGCGTAGACGCCGATTCCGCGTAAGATCGACATTGCGGAGCCGCCTGAAGTCGGGAAGAGGAGTCGTTGCATCTCCCATGGCTGATTTAACATCCATTGAAGCGATCGTCTCGCGCGTACTCATCGTGGAAGATGACTCCGACGAGATTGCCTTCCTGAAAACCTTCCTCGAACGCAATTTAATGTTCGTCGATGTCGCTCGGGATGCCGGGCAGGCACGCGCTGCGTTTCATATGCACCCGCCCGATTTCGTCCTCTGCGACGGAATGTTGCCCGGCGGAGTCTCCGGCTTTGAGCTCTGTGAGCGCCTCAAGCAGGAGAATGTGAACATCCCAGTCATGATGCTCACCGCGATCGACATGGATGACGCCCGCGATCTGGCCAAGCGAGTCGGTGTCGATGACTATCTGACCAAGCCGTACGATCCCGAAGAGCTTCTGGTCCGCATGCGACAAGTGGCCGAGGCAGTCTGGAAGCGTAAGCACCACGGGGACAGCGAGGCCGACGAGGCCAAGATCAGCTTCACCTGTCCAGACTGTCAAAAGAAGCTGCGAGTCAAGGGGGGGCACCGGGGCCGGACACTGAATTGTCCCCGTTGCGGCCAGCCGGTCTCGATCCCCTTCCATTCCTGAACATTCGGTATCCAAATCCACAGGAGTCGGATCCCATGAATCCGCCGGTACTGATTGTCCTCACGGGGAAATACAAAGGGAAACGCGTCAAGCTGACCGACGCGGAGACCGTGATCGGCCGTGACGAAAGCGCGAAGATCCGGGTCGCGACCCAGGAATTGAGTCGTCAGCACTGCCTGCTGATCGTGAGCGAGGCCGGTGTGCTGGTTCGCGATCTGGGGAGTCGGAACGGCACCTTTATTAACGGAATGCCGATTGCCGAAGAGACGCTTCTGAAGCCCGGCGATACGTTGACGACGGGCCCGATGACATTTGAGCTGGAAGGTGGCGAGTCCCCGGCATCGAAGAAGTCGACAGCACCAGCCAGCGCGAAGAAGGGAAAGGCCGATCCCAAAACGACCGATGATGACATCGCCAGCTGGTTGACGGACGAAACCAGCGAGGGACTCTCGGCATCGGACACGACGATCCTCAGTGGGAAGCCCAAGCCCAGTGCGGCTCCTGCGACGCCCAAGCCACCCAAGCGTGAGTTCAAGTCCGTTGCTGAAGAGGCCGAGGACATTATTCGTCGGCATCTGGAAAGCCTGAAGTAGTCAGGAGACGTGGGGTCGGGAGTCGGGAGCCAGAGGGTCTCCTTGATGTCGCTGGCTGCCTCGTATTGACTGCTGCCCTCCGCACACGACTCGCCGACCACAGAGACTGCCCCCTCTTGCTCTCGACACCCGACTCCCGACACCCGACTCTCCTCGCTCTCCGCATTGAGAACGATGTCGCCTGCACTGTCTGCGGCTGCGTGTGCGATGATCTGTCGCTGCACTGGGAGGGTGATCGCCTCGTCCGTATTCAGCGAGCCTGCTCACTCGCCGAGCCGTGGTTCGCCGCTCTCGTGGATGCAACTCCCGTATTGGCCTCGGTGAGAGATCAAGCCGCCAGCCTGGACCAGGCGCTGCACGCCGCCGCAGAGATTCTCTCGCGCAGCCAAGCCCCTCTGGTCTACGGCCTGTCTCGCAGCAGCACTCCGGGCCAGCGCGCCGCCGTCGAGCTGGCCGAAAGAATCGGAGCCTCGATCGACACGCCCGCATCCCTGTGTCATGGCGCATCCCTCGTCGCGATTCAAGAGGTCGGTGAGTCCACCTGCACTCTCGGTGAGGTGGCCCACCGGGCGGACCTCGTCCTCTTCTGGGGGGCCAATCCGGCAGTCAGCCATCCCCGGCTGTTCGAGCGTTACTCACTGGAACCTCGGAGCGAACTGCTGCCACGCGGACGAACCGACCGCCGAGTCATCGCCATTAACCCCGTGTCCAACCAGACTACTGCGATTGCCGATCGGTTCGTTGCCGTCCCCGCAGGGCACGATTTCGAACTGATCTGCCAGCTGAGAGCATTGATTCGCGATCCGCACGCTGTGGTCTCCGGCGATTTAGGCATGACGGAGTCTGAACTGCGATCACTGGCGCTGGAGTTGAAGACGTGTCGCTACGGCGTGGTGTTCTTCGGATTGGGGCTCTCACAAGGCAACCTTGGTCACCTGATAGTCAGCGGACTGCTGGAACTCGTGGCTGAATTGAATGCCCACACCCGATTTTCTGTCCAGAGACTCCGCATCCATGGGGATGTGGCGGGAGCCGACAGCGTCCTCTGCTGGCAAACGGGGTTTCCGTTCGCGGTCAATCTGGGACGCGGATATCCACGCTACAACCCCGGAGAGTTCTCGGCCCAAGACCTCCTGGAACGGGGCGAGGTCGACAGCTGTGTATTGGTCGGGACAGAGAGTCTGAGCGCGCTCAGCCCCCGGGCGAGAGAGCATCTCGCTTCGATCCCCACGATCGTTCTGGAGTATCCCCACATCCAGCCGCAAATCGTTGGAGATGTCCACTTTACCACGGCCGTCTACGGCATTCATGCCGCCGGGACCGCCTACCGCATGGATGAGATCCCCATCCCGCTCCGGCAACACTGCACGAGTCTGTACCCGACCGATGAAGTTGTTCTGCGGGGCCTCCTGCAAAAACTGGTTCATCCGACGATTTGTGGGGATGGACCGTAACCGGGTGGAGTTGTTGAGGCATCGTTCCGAGGTTCCAGTCTTGCAGAGAGATATGTCAATCTGCTGCAATGACGCTGCCAGCAGAGGCGGAGGCAGGCTCTGCTGGGAAACAAACTGCCAGGGAATCTCCTAGTACCTTGTCAACGCTAGGATTTGGGGTTGAGTCAGGCCCGCCGGGAGGGGGGAGAAAAAAGGAGTCGCACGGCCCGATGGCGCATGCGACTCCTCTGTGGTGGTTGTTCTGCGGTGGTTTAGCGACCGCGACCTTCTTCGCCGCGTTGTTCTCCCCCGCTTGGGGCGTTATCGCCTGGGCCTTCGTGGGAACCACGATCTGGACTGGAGCGATGCTCTTCGCTTGGTCCGCGACCTTCACCTCGATGTCCACTTGGGGAGCGTGGTCCGCCGGGGCGACGATCTCCGGCTTCCTGTGGAGGGCCTCCTTCCGGGCGATGTCCACCTTCGTGGCGGCCATCCGCACCTTCGTGAGGAGGGCCATGTGGGCGTTCGGCACCGGGTCCATGCTCGCCGCGTGAGTGCGCCGCGGGGCCACGTTCACCGGAGTGGCGGTCCATGCCGGGGCGTGGGCCGTGGTCGCGATCAGAATGGCTACGATCACTCTCGTGCCGAGAGGCCGTTGGCCCCCGGCTGTGATCTGATCCATGCGAACGACCTGACGGTGGGCCGCCATGTGGACGGTCGTGAACGCTGGGGAAGCGGCTGTGGCTCATGGAGTGAAAATCGGGATGACCTCCACGTCTATGAGAGCTGCGACCGGAGTCGTGACCGAAGCCGCGCGACCAAGGAGAGTGGGATGAGTGTGCAAACGGTCCGTGGCTCGGTCGACCATGCGAAGAGCTGGCAAACCGACCGGAGCTTCCGCCACCGTGGCGGCTGAAGCTGTGCTGGCGATCAGACTGGTGAGAGCCGTGCTCGAAGCTGCGCGACCGGCTGGGTGCATGACGGGAAAAATTGCGTGATGGGCCATGGGAGCCGTGTCGCACGTCTCGTTCACTGCTGCGGAAGCCGTTCCCGACACCGCGACCATCCGCAGGGGAACCGAAGGAGTGCTTAGACGCTGGGCCGTGGCTGGATGAACTCTTTCCGCCAAATCCACCGCGACCAAATCCGCTCATTCCGCCGAACGATCGTCCTCCCATGGGACCACCGAACGCCCCCGGACCCCGTCCACCCATCCCGCCAAATGCGGGGCGGGATGGCATCTTGTGGTCTTGATCGTCTTTCTTGTCGCCGTCGCCCTTCTTCTCTTCGGCATGACCGGGCCGCCCCATTGGTCCGGGTCCGCGATGTGGGCGATCCGCGTGGTCTTCCTTGTCGTCCTGCTTGTCATCGTCCTGCTTCGACACAGCGGGCTTGGCCACGTCGGCCACTGCCAGAGTCACGACGCTGGGATCGGAAGTTGGAGCCACAGCTGCGACCAATTCACCCACCGGAATGATCGGCTGAGCCGCTTCGGAGACCACGATGTCAGAAATTACGGTTTCCGAGAGGGTGATCTCGGTGGCTGCAATCGGTGTGGTTTCGAGAATGACCTCGAACGCCTCCACGGATTCAGTCGCCTGGACGGCGGGAGTCGCTTCCTGGCCATAGCCGATTCCGGCGGCGAACAGGCACAGACTCAACCCGAACACACTTCGGGCCAGTCGCGAAACGGGGGGGCAATGACATGTGAGACGCAACATGAACTGGTCTTCCTTGAAATATGACAGTGGTTTGGACAAGAACCTGCCCGCCGACTTCGACATGTCACACGAACAGGCTGGGATCCCGAATGGGAAGTGTCGAGGTGAACTCCGCAGTTTCAGGCGGCCACTCTGACCGATTTTTGGTCAGGGTCACCACAACATTCTGTTGTACGGACGCGGCGTCAAGTAATCCACGACAAAACTCGCAATTTCATTCCGCAAACGCCCTTCCGACACGTCCTCAGTACGGCGGCAAGAGCCGCCTGAACCCATGAAACAACACGATCAGCAAGAACAGGGCATTTCGGGGCAGCACCTGCCACATTCGAACTGAGACAGCAGGGCTCACCTCCCCCGAGCGAATGGCCACCAACTGCCGTGACAGCTGCTCCATCCAGCACACAGACCGGGGCCATTCGGCCAGCCCCTCGATCCACTCTGCCGGAATCCCGTCACGCCCGACAGCGGCTCCCACGATCCCTCCCAAGATCGCCGCTGTGGAGTCGGCATCGCCGCCGCAACCGATGATTGACGTGACCGCGCCCCGATAGTTCCGAGGATGCGAGAGCCACGCATGCAGCGCCACTGGCACCGTATGGAACACGTACCCCGTCACTCCGGCATCAAGCCCGATCGACTCGGCGAAGGCTTGTGTCGGCTGCACATTCTCGACGCTGCGAACGACGGCGGTGATCAGAGAGAGCAACTCGTCAGCCTCCGGTCCGAGCGCCGACTGGAGTTGAGACAGATACATCGCCGGAGAGATTGTGGCCTCTCGACGGGCCATCTGTGCGGCCAACGCCACGGCGAAGGCTCCCTGCTCCGCTTTCGGATCAGTATGGGTGAGTCGCGATGAAGCCCGAACCAGCTCCTTCAGCTCGAGCGGGTCATCAATCGCCGCCCCCAGAATCGGGGCTCGCATCGCTGGCCCGTTCCCCGCAGAAAAGACCCCGCTGCGGCGTGGCCCAAAACCGAGCCACAACCGGACAATCGCTCGCAACGTCGCCAAGCCGACACCAGCGGGGAGCGCCAGCAGCCAGTACCGTAGCTGCCTCGCGAGATGGCGTTCGAACACCGCAACCTCGCCACCCGACGCGATCAACGCCTGAGCCACCATGCAAGTATGTTCGGTGTCATCCGAGATCATGCCGCGACCGAAGCAGAAGCGGTGCCGGTCTGGAGACCCCCACAGGCGTGCCCCTCGCCGCCGCGACAACCCTTCATACGGCAAACCCAGCGCATCCCCGACCGCCGTGCCAAGAAGGCTGCCCGTGATGGCCGTGAGTGAGGACTGATTATTCATGAGAGATGCTTCCGGGTCAATGACGCCTGGGGACGGACATCGACTGCGGAGTCCTACGTGTTTTGACGATGAAATGAGAGGACATACTGACAATAACGATCGCGGCCGCCGAATTGGACAGGGGTCATCTTTTCGAAGTTGTCTCCCCATCGACGAGAGCGGCGGGAGTCAGCCCAGTGGCACTGACTTTGTCGTCTTTTTCTCCGAAAAAGAGCGTCCTTTTACGGAGAAAAAGGCGACAATCTCGGACCGCAGCCTTTGAGGTCAGTGACATCCATGGGATGGCAGCCCATTGACGCCCTCGCCCGCGAACTGGGTTGTACGGTAGCACATCGCCTCGGCAGGCTGACGCTGTGCCGCTCGCGCGGGCAGGAAACGCCGCTCGGCTGTTCGCAGGAGAGACCTCAAGTGACAAGGAGCAACTCCCAGACACTCTGGCTGTTGTTCCCTGCCCCAGTGGGACTCAGTAGAATCAAGCGCTACCGATGAGTCGTTCGCGGATACCAATCTCCGACGCACCATCGCATTGCTCCCGCCTCTATCCCCCTCACTGAACCCACCCATGCTGCGCCGGACTCTGATCGCGATTCTAGGGATGGTTTGCCTTTTCCCCGTTGTGACCTCACTGGTCTCGGCCGAGGAGCGGAAGCCGCCCGTTCCGACAGTGGCGAAAGAGCCGCTCGACCCTGAGCATGCGAAGAAGGCGGCGGAGTCGCTCGCGCTGTTCAAGGATCACGTCAAGCCGATCCTGATCAAGCACTGCCTCGACTGTCACGGCGGCAAGGCGACCAAGGCCGACTTCGACCTGACCACCCGTGAGAAGCTCATCGCCAGTGGGCATGTCGAGAAGACTGCCGAGGCCAGCTACTTGTTCAAGCTGGTCTCGCACTCCGAAGAACCGTTCATGCCGGCCAAGTTGCCGAAGCTGTCGGATGTGGAGATCGGCCAGCTCAAGCACTGGATCGACCTCGGGTTCGTTTACGATGCCCCACTGGTGGAGCAGAAGGACCCTGCCAAGGAGCGCGAGGTCAACGACAACGACCGCAAGTTCTGGGCCTTTCAGCCGCTGGGGGTGGCGCTCTTGCCCGCCGTGCAGAACGAAGACTGGCCGCAGAACAACATCGACCGGTACATCCTGGCTGCTCAAGAGGCGAAGGGGCTGCACCCGAATCGCGAAGCCGAGCGACTGACGCTCATCCGCCGGGCGGCGCTCGACCTGCTCGGGATTCCGCCGACTCCGGAAGAGGTCGACGCGTTCGTCAGTGACACCGACCCCAAGGCATATGAGAAGCTGATCGACCGACTCCTGGAGTCGCCGCGATTCGGCGAGCGGTGGGCGCGGCACTGGATGGATGTGGCCCGGTTCGCGGAGTCGCATGGGTACGAGCAGGACTACGACCGGCCAAACGCCTACCACTACCGCGACTTCTTGATTCGCGCCCTCAACGCCGACATGCCGTACGACCAGTTCGTCAAGTGGCAACTGGCGGGCGACGAGCTCGCGCCGAATACTCCGGATGCGATGATGGCCACCGGGTTCCTCGGAGCGGGGGCGTTCCCGACTCAGTTGACAGAAGACGAGTTCGAGCGAGCGCGATACGACGAACTCGATGACATGACGACGACCACGGGGGTGGCGTTCCTCGGCCTCTCGGTGGGGTGTGCGCGGTGCCATGATCACAAGTTCGACCCGATCCCGAGCCGCGATTATTACCGGATGGCGGCATGCTTTTCGTCGGCGATTCGGTCGGAGATCGACCTCGATCTGACTCCCGAGGAGAATCAGAAACGCCGCGAGATGTTTGAGGTGACCCAGGTCGACCTCACCAAAAAACTCGCCGACTTCGAACAGGGGCCGCTCCCCGCGCAGTTCCAAGAGTGGCTCACGAAGTTCGACCCGCAGACCTCGCTCGATGCCTGGGAGGTACTCGACCTCGGCAGCGTGAAGGGCGACGCCGGGACGGTCTACGCGAAGCAACCCGATGGCTCGTCGCTTGCCGAAGGGAAGGCCCCCTCGAAGGAGACCCTGACCCTCACCACCAAGACCAAACGCAAAGCCATCCGCAGCCTCCGCATTGAGGCCCTCGCTCACGATTCGCTCCCCTCGAAGGGACCGGGCCGCGCGGGGAACGGCAACTTTGTCCTCGGCAATCTGACGGTCTCAGTCACCGATGCCGCCGGGTCGCGCGACATTAAGCTGGCCAACCCGCGAGCGAGCCACCAGCAGAACACCGACAGCCTTTCGATCGCGGCGTCGATTGATGCGGAGCCGACCAGCGGATGGGCGGTCGATGCGGGCGGTATCGGGAAGGACAATGCAGCTGTGGTCAACTTCGCCGAGCCGGTCGGGACGGGTGACGAGGTCGTGTTGACAGTCACGCTGGCCTTCCAGAATGGGAACCCGCAGCATCTGCTGGGGCGGTTCCGGCTGTCGATTACGGACCGCGAGAATCAGGCTCCCACGGTCGGCGGGGCCGGGCCGGATGCCAGGATTCGCGATGCACTCGCCGCAACGAAGGCCGGGGCGGCGCCCACCAGCGACGCCTACAAGACTGCACTGGAGTGGTACAAGCTCATCGCTTCGACCGAGTGGCTGGCCCTCATGACCGCTCTCGATAAGCACATCGCCACCGGAGCAAACCCACAGCTGACCAAAGTCATGGTCACCAGTGAAGGTTTGCCGCACATGACCCACCACGCCGACGGTCGCGGCTTTCCGCACTTCTACCCCGAGATGTTCCTGCTCAAGCGGGGTGACATCCATCAGAAGGTCGAAGTCGTTCCGCCCGGTTACCTCCGTGTGCTGATGCCCGCACTGGTCACCGCCGAGAAGTGGACGGTCGCACCGCCCCAGGACTGGACCCGCACTCGCTACAGCCGCACCTCCCTGGCGAACTGGATCACCGACCCGGTCGACGGGGCAGGGCAGTTGGCGGCCCGCGTGATGGTGAACCGCCTGTGGCAACATCACTTCGGTCGCGGACTGGTCTCCACGCCGAGCGACTTCGGGTTCCAGGGAGAACGCCCGACGCATCCCGAGTTGCTCGATGCCTTGGCTCGCGATCTGATCGAGGGCGGCTGGAAGATTAAGCGGCTGCACCGGGCGATCTTGCTCAGTGCCACGTACCGCCAGTCGACCGAGTTCGATGAGGCCCGCGCCACCATCGACCGCGAGAATGTCTTACTCTGGCGGATGAAGCCGCAACGCCTGGAAGCTGAGCCGATCCGCGATAGCTTGCTCGCCGTCTCCGGCCAGCTCGACCCGAAGATGTACGGCCCCGGCACCCTCGACCCCAACACCAACCGCCGCAGCGTGTACTTCTTCATCAAGCGCAGCCAGTTGGTGCCGGTGATGATGCTCTTCGACTGGCCGGAGCACCTGGTGAGCATCGGCCAGCGGTCGAGTACCACCGTCGCTCCGCAGGCGTTGATGTTCCTCAACAGCGACCAAGGCAGGCGGTACTCGACCGCCCTCGCCAGTCGCCTGACCGGGGACTCGGTGTCGACCAAGATCACGCACGCCTACCGCCTCTGCTACGGCCGCGCCCCGCACGACGCCGAACTGAAGATCGCGACCGCGTTCCTCGACCAGCAGACCGAGAAGTACAAGTCGGCCAGTCACACCAACCCCAGCGGAGATGCGCTGACCGATTTGTGCCAGGCACTGCTGGCATCGAGCGAGTTCGTCTATCGCCCGTGAACGGCACCGCCGTTCGGGAGGGCGATACCATCGTCGGGAGGGCGAAGCTCCTGCTGAGCCGCGAGCGTCGACAGGCGTTGGCAATCATGAAAGACAAGTCACGTTCATGGTGGACGACTACACTCTGTCCATCCCTCATATGAATCGATTGGAGCAACCACATGACCGAACTCTGTCCAGTCTGCGAGACGCCATTGGAATCTCCTTCAATAGGCTCCGGGACAGGAGCTGCCATTCGTGGGTATTCATGCCACCGGTGCGGTCGCTTTCATTTGACTCGCAGCTTGGAGAATGAACTTCCAATCCGCCTGAGTGAAAACAAGGAAAATCGGGCAAAGATCAGCCACGCTATACGGCGAGCTCAAGAGGCCAACCCTATCGCCTATCTCGATCAAGCAGCATTCGAGAAGATGCTCGAAGTTCCATTGCCACGCCCTCGCGAGCAGGCGGATATCTTGATTCGTTGGATTGCAGACCATTCACCCGGGATTGGCAAAAATGTCGGCCTAAGTAGCTACACTGATTGGAGCATTTTCGGAGCGATAAGCTGGGAAGGATTCATGCTAATCCTCTATCACTTAAGGGATCGAGGGCTTCTTTCAGTTAGTGAGTATGTGGCCGCATCAAGATACGCCGACGACATGAATGTCCAACTTACTTTCGAAGGCTGGGAACATTTTGAACAAATCAAGATCGGTTCAGTCATCTACCGTAAGGCATTCATGGCGATGCAATACGGAAACTCGATTCTAGACTCGATCGTCCAGGATACTTTCAAGCCCAGCACCAAGCGAGCTGGATTCGAATTGATCCTTCAAAATGAAACTCGTCGTGCGGG
This sequence comes from Planctomycetota bacterium, assembly GCA_043736295.1. Taxonomy (GTDB): domain Bacteria; phylum Planctomycetota; class Planctomycetia; order Planctomycetales; family Planctomycetaceae; genus TH-plancto1. The sequence continues at coordinate 11,976 of JAYTCW010000311.1, forward strand.
ACTGATCGACAATCGCATGCGAGTCGAAATCCAAAGTGCCGATTTCTTGATTGCTGATCTGACCCATCGCAATCCGGGAGCCTACTGGGAAGCGGGTTACGCAGAGGGGCTGGGAAAGCCGGTTATCTTCACCTGTGAGAAGAGTGTGTTCGACGATAAGAAAACGCACTTCGACACGAATCACCATCTCACTATCGTGTGGGACGAGAAAGCTCCTGAAGTCGCTGGGGAAGAACTCACCGCCACGATTCGGGCTACGCTGCCACACCTGGCGAAGATGACTGACTGAATGTTGGTGCCGGGAGGGCGAAGCTCCTGCCGAGCTGCGAGCCAGGGTAGACGTTCAATCTCAGTAGCGGCTCGGCAGGAGCCTCGCCCTCCCGACCG
>JAYTCW010000312.1:0-9224 GCA_043736295.1 Planctomycetota bacterium
ACCCTCGCCCTCCCTGAACACCGCCAGCCTCCCCAGACGGGCAGAATGTTAATCGAGAGGAGATTTAAAACAACAGGCCGTGATGTCCCCCGCTCGCTATCGTTTCGCCGCTTTGTCCACGGCTGTGGATGTGACACGAAACAACTTCCCGATTGGATGTTGAGCAGAAGCGACACAGTCGCTTCTGCTCCAACATCACCGAGGAAATCGGGAAATTGTTTGGCACCATCTGAGAAGCCGCTCGGGCATCATCCCCAGACTCACGGTCACTCGCTGACCTGCGGGTCCGAAAGAGGCGTTTCAGCGATCTGATCGTAGTATTCTGGCTTGACTGGCATCAAATCTGGCAGATAAGTTCTGTCGTGCCCTGCCCCGCTCCTTGCAGTCCTTCACCCTCATGCTGTTCTCCTCCCCGACCCGTCGTCAGCTGCTCCAGGTGGGAGCTTTGAGCCTGTTTGGCGGGCCGGTTCTGGCGAACCCGGCGGGGACGCAGCTGTCGGGGACGACGAAACATGGGATTCTGATCTTCTTGCAGGGAGGGCCGAGCCAGCTCGACATGTGGGATCCCAAGCCGGACGCCCCCGCCGAAGTGCGTGGCCCATTCTCACCAATCGAGACCGCATTGCCGGGGCTGCGGCTGACGAATCTGCTGCCGCAGACGGCCAAGATCGCGGACAAGATTGCCGTCGTGCGGTCGATGTCGCACAACTTCAACAATCACATTGCGGGCACGTACGTCATGCTCACCGGCTCCGTCGTCCAGCCGAACGCCGATCGCGAGGCCGCTCCGATCGACGCACCGGGACCGGGAGCGATTCTCAACTACCTAAACCGCGAACAACACGGCGTCCCGACGGCGGTCTCTCTGCCCACATGGCTCAGCATCCCCGGTCCTTCGAACCGGATGCCGGGACAATACGCGGGATATCTGGGGGCCACGCATGACCCGTTTCTGGTGCAGGGGGAACCGCACAAGCTGGACTTCAAGCCGCTGAGCCTCACGCTGCCCGGCGATGTTTCGCTCGCCCGTTTTGAGTCGCGGTCCCAGCTGTTGAGGCAGGTGGATGAAGTGACGCGCGCTCTGGAAACCAAAGGGACGCGGTCGCATGACCGGCTGTACGAGAGTGCTGTCGACTTGCTGGTGAACCCGAAGTTTCGGGAGGCGCTGGATCTGTCGAAGGAGTCGCCCGCACTTCGCGAGAAATATGGATTGACCAAGATTGGACAGTCGCTACTGCTGGCGCGGCGACTGGTCGAAGCGGGCGTGACGTGGGTCGCGTTCAACGAGTTCAACCAGCACTGGGATATCCACGCGGCCATTGAAGCCTCCAAGAAGGACCGCGTGCCGCCGCTGGATCGGGCTTACTCGGCGCTGGTCGAGGATCTGTCGGAACGCGGGCTGTTGGACTCGACACTGGTCATCAACACCGGAGAGTTCGGGCGGACGCCCGTGATGAATAAGGACGCAGGACGCGATCACTGGCCGGATGTTTATTCGCTGGCGATCTGTGGCGGCGGAATCCGGGGCGGTCAGGTCTACGGAGCCAGCGACGCTCGTGGGGCTTATCCCGCATCCACGCCGGTCTCGCCAGCGGATCTGCTGGCGACGGTGTGGCACTGCTTCGGGATTGACCCGGCGACAGAAGTCTTCGACCGGTTCGGGCGACCGTATCGAGTGTCCACCGGACGGGTCGTCGAGGGATTGCTGGGATAATGTTGAGTCGATGTGGAATGCTCGATCCGGGAAGGGGGCAAACTCCAGTTGCACCTGCATAGGAACTGTGACCTCCCGACTGCTGTGGCAAATTCCGGGAAGTTGTGTAGAAAGGTTAGACTGGCATGTCCGTCGTGCGGACTGGCGGACCTCACTCCCGATCAACAACTCACTCAATGACACTCTCCGCGCAGCCTCAGCTCATCGGTCGACTGGCTCCCTCTCCCACGGGGGCTCAGCATGTCGGGAACGCTCGGACGTTTTTAATGGCATGGTTATCGATACGGTCGCGCGGTGGGCGGGTGATTTTGCGGATCGAGGATATCGATTCCCCACGCGTGAAGCCGTGGGCGGTGCAGCAGGTGATCGATGATCTGCGGTGGCTAGGGCTCGACTGGGACGAGGGGCCCGATGTCGGTGGCCCGCATGCTCCGTATGTGCAGACCGAGCGACTGACACGGTATGCCGCAGCGCTGGAGTTCTTGAGACGGGGTGAGCAGATCTACCCATGCCTCTGCACACGCACCGACATAGCCGAGGCAGCCAGCGCTCCGCACCCCGGGCAAGAGGGGCCGATCTACCCTGGCACCTGCTCGCACCGAACCCCCGTCGATGCCGAGTCACTGGCCACCGAATATGCCTGGCGGTTTCGCGTCTCCGACGAGACTCACCAGATCGAGGACCAATTCTCCGGCTCGGTCCGTTGCTGTCTGGCGAAGGAAATGGGCGACTTCGTGATTGGCAAAAAGGACGGCACTCCCGCCTATCAATTGGCGGTCGTCGTGGACGATCACCAGATGGGAGTCACTGAAGTGTGTCGCGGCGATGATTTATTACCCAGCGCATTTCGGCAACGAGAACTCTATGTGGCGTTCCACTGGCAGTTGCCGAAGTTCATCCATGTGCCCTTGGTTGTGGGTTCCGATGGACGACGCTTGGCCAAGCGTCACGGGGACACGCGGATCTCGGTCTTGCGAGAACGCGGAGTCCCGCCTGAGCGACTGCTCGGTGTGTTGGCGTGGTCTTGTGGCTGGCAGGCTGATCGCCGTCCAGTGACGATCACTGATTTACTGCCCATGTTCGACCTCTCCCGCATGCCGAGCAAACCGTTTGTGATGACGGAATCGCTGTGGCGAGAACTACTGCTGGGTGTGGGATGAAAGGGCGCGAGGTGATGACTGGCAGTCGGAAGGGGACTGTCCTTACGGCACGTGTCAGCCTCCCCAGTGTCAGTCGCCACACGCCACGAATGTCTGAAGAAATATCAGCGGACCTGGACCGCTGCGGAAAAAATATGTTTAAACTCAGTTGACAGCCGGCCTGCAATCTGTATTCTCATTTCCGGCACGAGGCTCTTGATTCCAAGAACTGGTTTGCTGATCGTCAGGTATCTTGGAAGGTGAGGCTTGAAATGAGAATGTCTGCTGTCTGCTGTCTGCTGTCTGCTGTCTGCTGTCTGCTGTCTGACGATTACGAGTAACTCCGCTCAGGCTCAACTTCTGATGATGGGGCCGCCGGTCGCTCCTACGATCACGTTGGTTCCGCTGTCGAGTCCCGAACCAAACAATCTAGAAGTAATCATTTGTGGCTCTGTCACGAATATCCCCGAAGGTAGCAGTATTCAGATACTCTTCACGGATTATTGGACCTACAATTGGCTACCTCACACTGCCTATGCGGAAGTATGGGGAACTGTGCAAGGAGGCGTGTTTTATGCGGATTATCCCGTGGTTATGCGTGGTCCTGGAATGTATTCAGTCGACGCACAATGGGTGCCAGATCTCACAAAGCCTCCGAAGGCGAAAGCCCCCAGCTTGGCTGGAAGCGTCAACGCCCCATAAGAGTTGGCTGGCATGGTAGATTCAGATGTCACAGGAATGGAGTCCACATGAATTTGAAAACGACTGGCATTTGTCTCAGTGTTCTACTGCTCATCGTCTTTGGGATTTTTTGGCTCAATCCTGAAGCGAAGCCATCTTCAACAGAGGCACAATTTCATGCAGCTTTTCTGCGGCCGATATCGATTTCGACCAAGGGAGAGAGTTTTTCAATCCAATTCAACGGGCAAGATGCCCTCGCGAATGTGATCAAAGTGGAGTCTGGCCACAAAATTGAAGTTGTGGCCAGATTTCCCCCTCTGCCTCTCTCTGAGAATGAGAGATCCCAATCGATTCAAATTGTGCCGCGACTGATGTCCCAAGGAGACGATGCATTCCAATGGTTTGATACTCGGACGGAATGTTTCGTAACCTGGGGTGGCTCTCCCCAAGAGGATCCGCATCAGGAAAAGCCGCCTAAATGTGCAATCCGGTTCAAGCTGAGACCTGGGGAGTACCGCCTTCGCTATTACCTCCAAGTTAAGTATCTTCACCCTGAATCGGGATTGCCAGAGAAACATTTACTCGCTGAATCTCGGATGACTGTCACGGGTGATCCGAAGATTGGCTTCTTGCCGTTGGATGATCCTAAGAACATGATACGTGTGGAAAGCGAGTAGCTCATGAGGTGTAACATGCCAACGAAGCCCTGCAAATACACAGGACATCATGGATTTACGTTGGTCGAGACGCTTGTGTCAATCGCGATCATCGGAATTTTAATGGCAACGTTGCTGCCCGCTGTGCAATACGTCCGGGAATCTGCTCGTCGAACGGAATGTCGGCACCAGATGAAACAATTGATCTTGGCTTGCCATGAACATCAAGAATCGCATGGGAATTTTGCGATGCCGAGAGTGGGGGCAGAACACTGGCGAGTTCGGATTCTCCCCTATCTTGAACAGCCAAAGCCCTTGCTTGTTAACGGGCAGTTCACGGGTGGGGCAGAGCAGATTTCCGCATATCGATGTCCCAGCGACCCTCACGCAGTAGGCTCCGTCTTCCATGCTCACGGAATTAGCTTTTTTCCAAATGACGGTCACGGACTTTCCAAGAGCGATGGCTTTTACAGAAAGCCATCCGGTGGACAAATCATGCCAGCAGATTGCTCAGATGGGTTATCGAACACAGCAGCAATCTCCGAACGGCGGGCCATGCTGGACAGTTACGTTGTGGGGTCCGATTTCAGTATCGAATCTATTTGGCGTCATCGTATTGTCCGAACAATTTCTGAGTTCATTGCCAACAACGATCAGTTCGCAGTGGAATGTGAAACGAACTCTTCGTCGCCACTTTTTACTCAACTGATTGAAATGAGTTACAACCATATCCAAACTCCCAACCGCCACAGTTGTCGCAACGGCGACACGAGCGATCCCCGGTCCGGGGAGTACGCGGCCATCACGGCATCCAGCTTGCATTCCTGTGGAGTGAATCTGGCTCTGGCGGATGGATCGGTGCGGTTTATTTCGGACTCGATCGATCGGAATGTTTGGCGGGCGTTGGGGACGCGCAACGGGAACGAAGCGCTCGGGGCGGAATTCTGAGAGTTTAAACTTGGACGGGGCTCTAAAACCTTACTCCGACGCGGGTCATGAAGCCGGAGTCGACTTTAAAGTCGCCACCGAACTTGTCGAATTTCACCTTACGATCAAAGACGTAGCCGGCTTCGATGAAGGAGGTCACGCGCGGTGTCTCCCAACGCAGTCCGCCCATGGCGCGCCAATCGGAAAACTGCACCAGGTCGCTCCTTCCGGCGGCCAGTGAATTCACTTCATAGGCTTCCACATGGTACTCCGCACTTGCGTAGGCCCAGGTCGGGATTCCCAGAGGGGCACCGATGAAGGCTGTGATACGCGGCTTGGGGAAGACGAGTCGGAATTCCCAGAACTCGTTGGGCGTCCACACGACCCCGCCATAGGGCAGGATGATGCTATCGACGCGGTCCCAGTAGCTGACGCCGAAGATCCACATGAGCTGAGGAGACATCTGCCAGAGTGCAGCGATTTGGCCGTCGAAGAGCCACGCCTTGCTGGTGAGGGATCCATCCAGGTCGGAGGCAATCCAGGGTTCAACGGACGCTTCAATCCCCCAACCGTACGTCATCGGGGATGACAATTTGACTCCGAGGCCAAATCGGTGCAAATCAGCGGGCAAGTGACTGTTGGTGAGTCCGCCGTTCGGGCCAGACAGGAACCGTCCACCGTATTCGAGACTGGGAGTGAGTATCCAGTTCCCGGCGATTGGAATGGGGCAATCTGTGCTCATGTCGACCCCCGACATCCCGAAGTCGCCGAGATTTGGATGATTGGTTCCCGCGTCGGCCATGTAAAAGCCGTCGACTCGATTCGTCCAGGTGTTGAACCGGTAGGGCTGAGGTCCGTTGAGTCCACAGGTTCCGGGAGGGGGACCATAGGGGTACCCCCCTGAGCCGTCACCGTTCGACCACGGATCGTAAGGGACGGGGGCGGGGTAGCTCGGGTCATACGGGACTCCCCCGTTGACGTTGGGACTCATCAACTGGGTGTTTGGGTCGTACGGAGGCTGTTGAAAGACCGTCGTGGAGTCGAGCGGAGGCAACAGGACCGGACCCGGGCTTTGGGCCCGATATGTGAAGCCGTCGCTCTCCTCATGGAGGGCTTGCTCGAACAGGGACTGGCGAGGCCGTGTGGCTTCCGCCTGGCAGATCGTCGAAATCGCCAGAGTGAGACACAGGCAGAGAAAAGGCGAGGTTTTCACGGGACATCCCTGTCGGCAATGGGGAAGATCAGGCAGCCCAACCAGCGGTCGGACCGGCGACTCCTGCCGCTCCCTCGTGGAGCGAGCGGCAGGATTTACCGGAAAAGTGCGGCGGAGGTCAATTGCAGTTTGGGAGTTGTTCCCAAGCCCACCGGTTGCAACCGGCGGGCTTTACTGGGGATTTCGTGCCGTCCACGCTTGCATCCCGCTCCCCAAACGGGAATGCTGTAGCGGGGCAGGATCGCCCGAGTCTTTTCCGACTCCCTGAAAAATAGGGAAAGTGGGGAATAATACGTCCAGGAGGGACTCTTCCTGTTCGAGGGATCATGATGCAGAGGCCGCTTGCTGCCCCGGCAGCGGAATTGGTCGACCAGCATTACCGAGCGGTGTTTGGCTTTGCCTACCGACTCTGTGGTTCTGTCATTGAGTCGGAAGACCTGACGCAGCAGACGTTTATGCTGGCTCAGGCGAATCTGGCTCAGTTGCGGGAACCACGGGCGGCGCGGACTTGGCTCTACACAATTGCTCGCAATGAGTTCCTGCGCCGTCGTCCGGTGTCGACCTCCATCGCGCTGGAGGACGCCCCGGAAATCGCCTCGCCCGAGGCGGAAACCGAATGGCTCGATGGCGAGCTGACCTCGGAGCGGTTGCAGGCTGCCCTCAATGAACTCCCGGTGGAGTTTCGAGTTCCCGTCGTCCTGTTCTACTTCGAGAACCTCAGCTATCGAGACATCGCCCAACAACTGAATCTGCCCCTCGGCACGATCATGAGCCGGCTCTCCCGAGCCAAATCCCAGCTCAGACGAAAGCTGGAGAAATACCTCCTGGAACCCCAGACTGGCCCCTCGCACGAAGCGTAAACTGCCATGGATTGTCAGACCGCACTTCAGCTGCTCGAAATGCACCCGACCGAGGTGCCGAGCTGGCGGTCTGTCGATCAAGCCGCTGTGCAGGAGCATCTGGCGGGCTGTGTGTTGTGCCAGAATGCCGCTGCCGAGATTCACGAGTGGGACTCGCGGTTGCACGCCGCGATGACCTCTGTGCCAGTGCCCGAGGGGGTTCGCGAGCGACTGCTGGCTCAGTTGTCCAAGTCGTCCCCGACAGCTGCGGCTCAATTAATTCCGCAGGCTCCCGCGCGGCGAATGCTGAAGTGGGTGTTCTCCGGACTAAGCTTGTCCGTCGCCTTAGCAGCGGGATTATTCTATTGGTCGATTACTCCGACTCAGTTTCAGACAGCTGGGGTCGGGGCCGAAGCTGCGACGTTTTTCCGGACTCATTCGGTGGGTGAACGCCCGGCGTTTGATGGCTCGTTTTCGGAGACGCTCGACGATCAACGGTGGCAGCGAGTCTGTCCCGCCCCGCCGGTGGGCCTCGATCTGGACGGTCGAGCCGGGCATGATGTGGCCGCTTATCAAGTCCACATCCCGTCGCTGTGTTTTCGCGGCTGGCTGGTGATGGTTCCGGTCTCGCGCATCTCGGATGTCCCCGCATCGCAAGTGCCGGTCTCGATCGACTACTCCCAAATGGCCAGCTGGCGAGACGACAAATACGTTTACGTCTGCATCGCCGAGGAGGGGAGTCTTAAGACCCTCATTGCCCAGTTCAGCGGTGCATCGGCGTAGTGCCCCGTCCACGCTCAGACTTCGGGTTGAGCCAGGCTCGTCTGGGAGGGCGAAGCTCCTGCTGAGCCGCGAACCAAGGACGACGTATTCTCGCGTGAGCGGCTCGGCAGGAGCCTCGCCCTCCCGAAGGAGGCCATCTCCCAGTTCCGACAGGTCAGGCTGTGCCTGAGCGATCAGGTGAAAACTGACCGACCCTTACTGTTATTCCTGCATTTTCCAAACGGTTAAAGCGGTGTCTGGGCTACCCCGCTTGAGTGTAGAGCAGACGATCATACACAGCATGACCTATCAAAAACTCCATCACTTCACCGGCTCGGAGACCGTCGCCAGGATTTGCTGAATCTGATCCAGACGAGCGGGCTTGACCAAGTGATGATTGAAGCCCGCTTGCAGGGCTATCTGGCGATCGGCGTCTTGCCCATAACCGGTCAGCGCGATCAGCATGACGTTCCGGAGCGAGGGTGCCTGCCGGATTCGTTTGGCGACTTCATAGCCATTCAAACCGGGCAAGCCGATGTCCAATAACATCACATCCGGTTGGTACTCCAGCGCTGTGTCGACGGCGGACAGGCCATCGTGAGCGGTCCGCACCTCATGCCCCAGGGCCATGAGTAGCATGGTGAAGCTCAGAACCGTATCGAGATTGTCATCCACCACCAGCATCCGCAGACAGCGCGTCGGGGGCCGTCCCGTGTTCGTCAGCTGCGACATGGACTGAGGTATTTCTGTCACCAGCACGGGCAGCCGCACGATGAACTCGCTGCCCTGCCCCAGAATGCTGGACACCTCGACCGTCCCGCCGTGCAGTTCCGTCAGCCTCTGCACCAGAGCCAGTCCGATACCCAACCCGCCCTGCGAACGGTCCAGCGAGCGCTCCGCTTGTGTAAACAGTTCGAAGATGCACGGCAGCAGTTCCGATGTGATCCCCACGCCCGTATCCCGCACTCGAATCACACAGTCCTGGCCCTCCGCTTGGACAGTCAGCCAGATGTGGCCGCCCTCGTCCGTGTACTTGGCCGCATTCGTCAATAGATTCACGACGACCTGTTCCAATCGGGCCGCATCCGCGTTCAACCAGACCGGTTCCGAGGGCAGTGACACCGTCAGTTCATGCCGCCGTTGCTCGATCAGCGGGCGGGCAGTCTCAACAGCCACTTCCACGATGCCGCTCATGGCGACGGTGACTTGGCGAAGCTGCACCCGCCCGGTGGTGATGCGGGACACTTCCAGCAAGTCATCCACGAGGTGTTGCAGCTGACCCATTTGGCGTTC
>JAYTCW010000313.1:0-3655 GCA_043736295.1 Planctomycetota bacterium
ACGAACGGACGACCGCGTCCTCCGAGGCGCGCATCCAATGGAGCGCCCTCCACCTCATGCTCAACCGCCTCGCCCCTCCCACCCCGAAATCAGCCCCCCTCAAGTACCGCCCCACCCCGGCAACTCCAGTCGCTAGTGCGGTTTGAGGGATACTTGGCTTTTCGGATAGCCTCTGAGATTTCCACGACCGGAGGAGAGTCACGGTACTCATGGACTAGTCCTCCACCGCGAAAATGTCATATCACCAACGACTCTCTTGGCTCCCGTAGAAAGTCTTTCTTCAGGCCCGAAGGGCTGGCCATTCGTCCAGCCAGGGCTGAAGGCGCGACCGTTCAGGTTTCGCGTGCGAATGGCCGCGCCTTCAGCCCTTTCGAAGGCCAACGCCGACGGACCAGGGGCGATGCCCCTGGCTGGGTGAACGGCTGGCCCGTTGGGCCGGAGGAGGGAACTTGAGTGATTTCCGCTGCGGGTGATGCATGAATTCCGTAGTGGCGAACTAGGAGAGTGTGGACCTGGTGAATTCTCATCTCGTCTCATTTTAGGCTCATTCAAATCCGCAGTTCCGCTCGATCTCCATCGCTTTCTCGGACAAAAAGAATCGCCTGAGGTTGAGTGGATCAGATTCTTTTTCCATCTCTCGGCCCGCTCGGCCTTCCATTCCCGCTTGAGTCGTCCACGGGTCTTCGACCTTGGCTCCGTCCACCTCTTTCATGTGTGGCAATTGAAACTTTGGGAACCCCATCGTCTGGCACCCTTGGGCCGTCAGGAGTAAGCAGGCCGCTAGCCCCAGCTTCGCGAGACAGGGGGCGAACGACAGCTGTAGGCGAGTCGTGAGAGTTTCAGTCATGCGCATGGCCGATTCCTGAACGGATGATCGTGTCTGGGGAGCCGCCGGGTTGTCCCCGATGCGATCTCACAAGTCCATGCGAACTAGGCGTGAGAGCAGTTGCAGGACAACTCAGAGGCAGGATCCGCCGGTTTTCCGTCGATTCCGTTAGCCCCAAACACCGTCAACTTGTCAGGGTTATGAGTGATGCACCGGTCCGCCAGATTCTGTCGTCCACTCCTTGAACACGGTGGCGATACAGATCAAATGCGTCTTAGCGAACCGACACGGCCAGTCCCTCTGTAGACCACATCGAAGAAATGACGATCGGCCAGAGACGGCACTTGGTTCAGACCCAAACTCCCCGTTCTCCCGACTCGGGATTTGCATGGCGTCAGACCCGCTACTTACGATTCCTCGCGTGGGAGTCCGCAAGGTGCATCTGGGAACCCAGTCCACAACTCAGCCTGCCACAACACAACCAGACGATGCAGCTGCTCACGCAGTCGGAGTGAATCATGAGCAAGGGTGGATTGGCGTTGTCTTCGCTAGTGATGGCGATTCCGGCAGGATTCTTGGCCTATCTCTCGATTCGTTCCGTCTTTGAGATGAACGAGAAGATGCCGACGCTGGTGACGGTCATCGTCTGGGCCTTGATCGTACTCTGCGTATTACTGGCGATCAGCCCGATCATTTTCCTGATCGCTGGCCCCAAGGCTGCCCCCGCTACCCCGGGCGATGCCGTGCCGGAACCGGTCGCCGACTCTCAGAAGCTGTCGACCAAGAAGAAACCCAAAGACGACGATGAGTTCGCAGACGAAGACGCAGGGGGCGACGAGCAGTTGTTCGACACGAGCGATGACGAAGCCGGTGCCGATGAGTTCGAGGACAATTTCAACTTCGACGAGGATGAAGAGGAGCCTGCTCCCAAGAAGAAGAATAAGAAGAAATAAAGTAACCGTTCAGCGGCGGGATGGCAGGGCCACACCGCAATTGAGCACGAACACCGTATCGCTGGCCCCGGCACCGCCGGTGGTTTTGCGAACTCGTCGGCCCAGCACATCGTATTGATAGGTATGCGTCCCCTCGACACCGGTCGCTGAACCGGCGGGAACGGTGGCGCTGGCCAGCATGCCGTCGGCGTTCCAGGTCAGCTGCTTGCCTTGCTCATCCTGCGTCATATTCCCGCGCGAGTCATGCGTCACCGTCGCGGACCCCATCGTGAGGATCTCATGCGTCGGTCCATGCGTGCGAGCTTGCGTCACTCCCGCATCCACAAAAGAATTCCAATCCCCGACCGGCGACAACGCCCACGCTTGGTTCTTGGTCCCGTTCGTGCGGTTCCAGGCGGTCAGCCGATTCTGATCATCATACCCACCCGTCGGCACCGCGAACCCGTACCCGCTCATCGCCCCGGTGATCGTCTCGCTGGTCTTATCTATTAAGCTGGCTACCGCGTCCTCGCCTCTCTCCTCCCTCCTCGGTCGGCGGCGAGGACTTGCTTCCCACCCGTACGTATAATTCCCCACAGCTGCATTCGCGATGAGTGCGGGAAGGTTATCACCGGTGAGATAGGCTCTCGTCACGACCTGCCCGTTCCCCAAAGTCTCGCTCGACAACCGACCACCGGTGTCGTAGTTGCGAGAATCTATGTTCGTCCCCGCCAAAGAGATTGTCGAGAGCAGAGCGACATTAAAGGTGGACATTAAAGGTGTCAGGATCCGTTGTTTGCATTCCCTGGGTCTGGCTCACCCCGCTCGGCCTTGTCGACCCGGCCAACCCGCCGATCTACACCGGTCCGCCCGTCAACAACTCGGCGTCGCCCCCTGCTGCCCCCTACGGCCTGACCACCACCTATGCCTATGACGACAACCTGACCGACAGCACCGGCCTCGACGCCACGTTCTCCGCCCATCTCGCTGGGCTCTCCCTCGGTGCCGACAGCGATGGCGCAGCTGTCCTCACCACCAACCCCGCTGGCGAACGCACGCTGGCAATCCGCGATGGCCTCGGTCGAGGGGTGCGGTCGGTGCAACTGGCAGCTGACAACACCGCCCTCGTGTCGAACACCAGCACGTTCGACACCGTGGTGAACATCAGCGGCTACGGCGATGTCCTGGAAACCGCCTCGGCGAATGCCCTGGGCCACACCAACAAATCCCGCACCGATGGAGCGGGCCGTACCCTGCAATCGCTCGACGCCACCAGCGCGATCACCACGTTCGTCTATAACGCCAACGGCCAACGCCTCTCCGTCCGCGACCCGAACAACGTGGGCCAGGACTGCACCTACGACACCCTGGGCCGTGACCTCAGCTGTACCGACACAGCTGGGGCCGTCACGTCCCGCACGTACGACCTCGCCGGGAATGTGACGACCCAGACCGATGCCAAGGGCAAACTCACCACCCTGGCCTACGACTCGCGCGGAAGACAAACCAGCCTCACCGACCGCATCGCCGCCGTCACCGCCTGGGTCTTTGACGCCGCCGGGAACGAACTCTCGATGACCGATGCCGAGGGCCAGACCACGGTCTACGGCTACGACAACGCGGGCCGCCGGATCACTACCCAATGGCCCGACCACGTCGCCGGGCAAGTGCCGGGCAACCTGAACTACGGCATCGAAGCGGCGGCCTACGACGCAGCCGGTCGTCTGCTGCGGAAGACGAACCAACTCGGCGACACGATCACCTCGGTGTACGACTTGGGTGGACGAACGCTGTCTCGACAGTATCGGACCTTGGCGAATTCCCCGAATGGAACCATCACCAGCACCGACACGTTTACCTACGACGCAGCCAGTCGGATGCTCACCGGCGTCAAGGG
>JAYTCW010000314.1:0-9752 GCA_043736295.1 Planctomycetota bacterium
ACCCTCGCCCTCCCTGAACACCGCCAGCCTCCCCAGACGGGCAGAATGTTAATCGAGAGGAGATTTAAAACAACAGGCCGTGATGTCCCCCGCTCGCTACGGTTTGGTGCTCAAGCTCTGCCACGGAACCAGTGCAGGAAGATCCCGGCGGAGACGGTCACGTTGAGCGAGTCCGCCAGCGGACTCATCGGGATCGTCACGCGCTCGTCGCAGAACTCGACCCACCCGGGCTCCAAGCCATCCGCCTCATTGCCCAAGAGCAACCCCCGGCGAGGCGACCTCGAGCTGTCTTCGCAAGACGACCCAAACGGGAACCGCTCAAGTGGAGTGGCACTCGCATCTAGCACCGTCGCCAGAAACCGGAACCCGTGGCGCTCTCGCAATGCCGTCAGCTGGGGCTCAAGATCATCGGCCTGCATGATCGGCAAGAAGAACGCGTGTCCCATCGAGACCCGCAACACTCGCCGCGAAAACGGATCGGTCGATCCCGGCCCCAGGATCAACGCCCGCACCCCAAACCCCACGCACAGCCGGATCAACGTGCCCAAGTTGTCCGGGTCGTTCATCCGTGGGCAGACAACCACCATCTCATGGGTCGTAGCGTCCTTAGGTAGCCAGTCGGAGATCGCTGGCGACTCCCGCCGCCACCCTGCTGCCACGACGCCGCCATGAAAGTCGTATCCCACAAGCTGACTGGCCAGTTCATCGGAGAGGACATAAATCCGATACCGGTCGGGATCAATCCCCTCGACCATGTGGGCTCTGCGGTCGGTGACCAAAATCGAGTCGACGGCAAAATCGCTTTCGACCAACCGCTTCACCACACGGTGCCCCTCGGCGATCAGATGCCCGGAGGTCCGCGTCTGGTTCGAGAGCTTTAAGTTCCGATACGGATCGAGCCGGAGGTCACTTAGTTCGGTCAGGGGGATCAGTGGCATGCGGGTGAGAGCCTTTTGAGCAAGTAAGTCACTGGCGAGATCAACCGCGTTTCGAGTGACTGCCGGTGTGGCAGATCGTTCCCTGGCTCATTCGTTCTCAGTGATCAGATGAAACCGGCAGTCTAGCGCTTCGTCAACGCGAAGACTTGGGGGTAAGCCAGGCCCGTCCGGGAGGGCGAAGCTCCTGCTGAGCCGCGAGGCAGGGAACACATCGACTTGCGGTCGCGGCTCGGCAGGAGCCTCGCCCTCCCGAAGGTGGTGAACGCCCGCATTTCGTGTTGACCAGGCACTAGCGTCTCAACACGAACTCGTGACTGGTGAGCAGGCTCCAGAACAAATCCTCCAGCCCCGCGCGGCGGGCGACGGGGGCGGCGTTCGGCTCGCTCAAAAGTGCCAGTGCAGCTGACTCTTCCTGGGGACTCGGGGGGCGGCTGAGGGTGGACCAGTAGGCTTCGTGGATGATTTCGCTGGGGCCGGTGTTCTGGTCGACGAACGTCGCGATGCGGTTCTCTGGAGCGGTTAGCAGCCGTTGCATCGACTCGCCCGAGATCAGCTGAAACGCCTGCACCAGCGTCGATGAATCGGTTCGCTCGCAGTCGCAGGACTGAAGTCGCTGCGACTTGCCGAACAGAGTGAGGAACTTGTCGGAGGCTGATGCCGCCTCATCGCGAGGTCGCACCGCGCGGACGCCCGGAATCTCCAGCGCCCGCGTCCCCTCGGGGAACCCCGCAAACTTCGAGGTCGTCCCCAGCGACTGGCCGAAGGCATCGAGCAGCTGTTCCGCTCCGAGTCGGCGGGGGTAGGCGTGCGAGAAGTTCACTTCATCGGAGAGGTTCGTCTCCTGGGTGTCACTGGCCAGTTGGTAGGTGGCCGAGTTCATGATCGACCGGATGAGTGGCTTCAGGTGGAACCCCTGTGCAGCGAAATCCCGAGCCAGTGCATCGAGCAGTTCGGGATGCGACGGGGGGTTCGACTCGCGAAAGTCATCGAGCGGATCGACAATCCCGCGACCGAACAAATGGAACCAGACGCGGTTGACTTGCGCCTTGGCGAAGAACGGGTTCGCCGGGTCGGCGATCCACCCGCCCAGAGCGTCGAGACGGTCGGCCTTCGATGAAACGGGCTTGTCCGCCAGGAGGAATTGCGGATCACGCGGCTGTTTGGTGCGTGGGTCGTCGACCTCGCCCTGGGCCGCACTGAAGACGATCTGCTCGCCGATGAATTCGTGCTTGTCGTTGTCGTCTCGTCGATCATTATCGACGATCTTGTAATCGACCCGCGCGAACAGATTCGACCACGAATAGAAATCATTCTGCGTCCAGCGGTCGAACGGGTGGTTGTGGCATTTCGCACATTGCAGACGCACACCGAGGAACACTTGAGCGGTCGCTTCTGCCCGCGTGATTGGGTCGCGAAGTGCCCTATAGTAGTTTGTGGGCGCGTGACTGTAGGTACTTCCCCGGGCACTGACGATCGCAGCTGCCATCTCGTTCCAGGGGGCGTCGTTGGCGATCTGTGTGCGGAGCCAGTGGGTGAAGTTCTCGACTCCTTTGCGGTCGAGCGTCTTCTCCTCGTTGCGGAGAACGTCGGACCATTTGAGAGCCCAGAATTCGGAGAACTCGGGACGCAACAGAAGAGCGTCCACGAAGGTGGCTCGCTTGCCCGGATCGGTGGAGGCGACAAAGCGGCGCGCCTCCTCGGCAGTTGGGAGCCGCCCGGTCAAATCGAGCGACGCTCGCCGCACGAAGGTCGTATCATCGCAGATCGGTGCAGGTTGGGTCTTCAGCAACTCCAGCTTGGCAAAAATGAACCGATCGATCGGCTCTCGCACCGCCGGAGCCGCGAACACAAACCCGGGACGGTCCGGGACGCGGGCGATCCGCACTGGTACCCTCAAGTGGAGATACCGGACGGTGATCGTCGTCTCGCCAAACTGCTCGCAGTGAACCACCCCATCGGAGGTGACATGGGCGATCGATTGGGCGATGTCGAACGACGCCAGTTGAGTGATGTCGCGCTGCGTCCCATCAGACAGCTGGACCACCGCTGTGAGCGGGATTTCTTGCTGCTCCTCAGAGAGAAGCACCTCGCGCGGTTCGACGCTCAGACTCGTCACAGTCACACGATCTGGTGGATCATCCGGTGTCCCCCGAGCGATCCATTGCCGAAGGATCGAGTACTCCAGCGAATCCAGCGCGAACCGCTGCCCCCCCTGATGTGCCAGCTGCATCGTGGGCTTGAGCAGCATCAGGCTCGCATCCGGGTCGGCCACGTTCACCCGCCGCCCGGACAGGTCGCGAGTCAGAGCCGCATAGTCCGCGTCCGGATCATCCCCTCGCAGGGAGAGCTTCAACCCGCCCTTCCCCTTCGCATTCCCATGGCACGTCCCCATGTTGCAGCCGGAGTGCGACAGGACTGCCATGACATCCTGGCGAAATGTTGGCGCAGGCTGTTCCTCGGCCCAGACGGCGGACGACCAGATCAGTACACCACAGAGGGTCAGCAAACCACGCATTGTGCCTCGGGAGAGTGGGAGCAACGAGCGAAACATCCGCGCACGTTGAGGATACGTCACAGCGCGACCTCACGGAACTCCGGAGCAGAAAATGTCGTGAATCGACACCTTCTCGAAGAGAGTGGGAGGCGACTGCTCAGGTCGACCGTTCATCCGAATATCCACGGCCTTGCTGAAATCGATCTTGCAGCCTTGGCCCCCCTGCGGAGACACTCCGGCGATGCGTGCTCCCGGAAACATCCCGCGTGACTACGGCGATCCCATGACGCCGATGATCGATGTGGTCTTCAACCTGTTGATCTTCTTCGTCGTCACCGCGACGGGCGCTCCTCCGGAGAAGCTGTTACCGGCGGACCTCCCGGCGAATGGGGCGATCGTATCGGAGGTCGTCCCCGATGATCAGAAGCCCTTGGTCACGGATGTGTGGCTCAAGCTGAGCCTGGCGGGTGAGGCGCAGGCCCTGCAAGTCGATATGAACGGTACGGTTTACCAAGACCTCGACCAGTTGAAAGCCAATCTTCGAGCCCTCGCCGAGATCGGTCCCGAGAACCCCGTGATCCTCGATATTGCCCCATCGGTGCAGATGGAACAGCTCGTTGACGTTTGGGACACATGTATCGCAGCTGGGTTCCAATCTGTGAGCTTTGCGGTCGACTCGGGGAAGACGCAGCCCGCAGGGGAGCCGGGAGTAGAGTAGGTTAATGAGTGGGGCGTCGACACTGATCCCGGAGGGATCACAGACATGAGCCGGAGGTGTCGCTGCGCTCAACCACCGGCTATTTTCTGCGACCCCCTGCCGGGGTCCGAGACGCTGCGTGGCATGTCTTCAAGCATTGTTGGACTCTCCCATGAACTCCCTCCGGCATTGTCTGCTCGCCTCCCTGTTCTTGGTCGTCGCGACCGGCCTCGCTACGGCGGAGACGTACAGCGTGGGGCCGGGGAAGGCTCTGATCCATCCGGGGCATGTGCCTTGGAACAACCTCAACCCGGGCGATGTGGTCGAGATTCACTGGCGACCGGAGGCTTACCGTTACAAGTGGGTGATGTCCCGGCAGGGCACCGCCGAGAAGCCGATCGTCGTGCGCGGCATCCGCAATGAGAAGGGCGAGGCCCCGGACTTGGATGCCAGCCGCGCATCAACTCCGACTAATCTCGACTTCTGGTCCGGAGCCCGAGGCGTGATCAAGATCGGCGGCTCCAGTAACTCCGGCGACCTGCCTCCGGCTTACATCGTGCTGGAGAATCTCAACATCCACGGAGCCAAGCCCGAGAACTTCTTCCTCGGCAAAGAGGGGCTGACCGAGTACGCCCAGAACGCCTCCGCGATCTATCTTGAAAGCGGTAACCACATCACCATCCGCAACTGCCGGCTGCACGATTGCGGCAACGGGCTGTTCGTCGCTCCCGCAGCTGAGGAGGTCCTCGTCGAAGGGTGCGACATCTTCGACAACGGCATTGAGGAGAGCGTGTACGAACACAACGTCTACAGCGAAGCGAAGGGGATGGTCTTCCAGTTCAACCGGCTGGGGCCGCTCAGAATGGGGTGCCGAGGGAACAACCTCAAGGACCGCTCGTCCGGGTTGATCATCCGCTATAACCGGGTCGAGAACGGGAACCGCCAGCTCGACTTAGTCGATTCGCAAGAGGGCGAGGACATTCGTAACGACCCGCGTTACCACCTCGCCCAGGTGTACGGCAACTTGCTGATCGAGCATCAGGGGACCGACAACAACCAGATCGTTCACTTCGGCGGTGACAGCGGCGATGACCAGGCGAACCGCCGCCAACTCCAGTTCTACAACAACACGGTGATCTCGACGCGGACCGAGAAAACGGTGCTGCTGAAACTCACCACGAACATGCAGACCGCCGAGGTCTGGAACAACGTGATCTATACCAACGGAGCTGGCTCGACGTTTGCGATCCTTGATGAGGACGGGCAGGTCCGCCTGCGAGGGAACTTCATCAAGCCCGGCTGGCGACAGAGCCACGGCCAACTGAAGGGGACCATCTCGGCGACTGGGATGATCGAGAGCGACAACCCCGGCTTCGCGGACCCCGCACAGGGTGACTACCAGCCGGGGGTGAAGTCGCTGCTCCGCGATGTGGGACTCGATGCACCGCCGAAGTCATTACCTGTCGAGTTCGAACCCCCGTGGCCGAATCGCCCGGCGGCCAAGCGACCGCTGGCCGGGCGGATAGACCTGGGGTGTTTCGAAGGGAAGTGAGTCTTCCGTGGGAGAGGCTTCCAGCCTGTCGTCTACTTTTGACACGACAGGTTGGAAGCCTCTCCCACGGGCCGCTCTCTCTATCGATAAATCAACGACGATGCGGACACCGTCTGCATGGGTCTCAGCTGCAACTCCCCATGCGACGACTGGATCGTCAGCATCCGGCTGACCGGCACCGTCCCCAGCCGAGACTCCATTACGAGAGTCCCTCGGTTCCCTTGAGCATCGGTCAGCTGATAGCGCCCACCGGGAATCCGGTCGAGGAAGCCTAGCACGGGTGCTGAAGTGTGACGTTCCGCTGTCTTCGCCACCATGCGAGAAGAGTGCGAGAGGTTCTGCATCACCGACTGGCCCGCGTAGACTGGCCGAGATCGAGCCCGGGTGGCGGCGATCTCTTGCTGAATCTTCTGGTCCCCCGACCAGAGCACAGCAAACGCCACCACCGAGGCAATCAACCCCAGCAGACGCAACAACGGGCGGGTGGTGTCGCAGGACGAATTCACGACGATCCCCAATCGAACTTCTCATGGTGTGACAGACAAGCGGGACAGTCTCCCGCAGTAGGTATCGACGGCCCGTGACTTCTCCTGTGAGGCAAACCCTGCCGCCCGCGACAGCCAGGGAAATCCCGGCTGTCTGTAGCGGTGGTGACGTTTGATTCCGTGGGAGAGGCATCCAGCCCATCCAATTTGACGCGAAATCATCCGCTCATTATGGCTGCTTCTTTCCGCTGTGTATTTGCCTTCTGGCCAGTCGGCACAGCCACGCACTGTTTCACAAAGCGTGTTTTTTAGGCCAAGGAGAGTTGCCCGGCATCACACAGTGCGTTGCCGTGCCTCTTTCACACTCCGTATTGACTCCCCAGAATGACCAGTGCTAGCCTCCGCCCCGACGGATGCCGGTGTCCGCAGTTTCTACGGGTGATGGACCACCACGCAGGGAGCTTGTGTTTGGGGGTCCGCCGATTCCAGGTGAGTCCTGCATGTCCGAACCCCTCTCGAGTCGCCTTCGCTCGCGAGTCACGTCGTTGCTGGCGAAACTTCGCAGTTCGACACTCGCGCGGGCTGCGCTGGTGACCGGGGTGTTGACCATCCTCTGCAAGGGGATCGGGTTTGCCAAAGAGTTGGTGATTGCGTCCCAGTTTGGGGTCGGCCCCACGCTCGATTCCTATCTGGTGGCCATCGTACTGCCGACGATGGTCTGCAATGTCTTTGCGATGAGTTTTGCCTCTGCATTGGTCATGCAATACATCAAAAACAAGACCAATGCTGGCGAAGCTGTCGCCCGGCAACGGTATGCGACTTCGATGTTCTGGGGCCTGGGGTTTGTCGTGTCGGTGGCTGTGACGGGTGCCCTGCTGGGGCCCATGTTGCTGCCGTGGATGAGTCCCGGATTTCGTCCCGAACTGCAAGCGTCCACGCAGAGGCTGATCTGGCAATTGTTGCCTTACTCGATTCTGGCCGGGACGAGTGCGATCTGGTCTTCGATCCTGAACGCACGCGGGCGATTCGTGGCCTCGGCCTTATCACCCGGAGTGATCTCACTCAGTCTGATCTTCGCGGTGTCGTACTGGCCCCTGATGGATGCGCGTGTGTTGGTGAGTGGACTGACAGCGGGGGCATTTCTAGATCTGGTGATCCTGGGATACTGCATCCGGCAAGAGGGGTTGCCGCTCATACCGACTCTGAGTCTCTGGCAGCCGAAAGACCGCTGGATCGTGGCTCAAATGATGCCGATGATTGTGTCGACCACGCTGTTAAACAGTTCACTCATGATCGACCAATCGATGGCTTCCATGCTGGGTGAAGGGAGCGTCTCTGAACTCAACTACGGCAGCCGCTTCGTGGCGATGACGCAGGGTTTAGTCGTCCTGCCGCTGGGAAAGATCCTGTTTCCTCATTTTGTGCAGTTGGTCGAGTCTCGGAAATGGAGCGATGTACAGTCCCTGCTTCGCCGGTCGGTGTTCGTGCTGCTGGTCATTTCTATCCCCATGACAATTGTGCTGGCCGCGTTCTCTGGCCCCTTGGTGCAATGGACATTCCGGCGGGGGCAATTCACCTCAGAGATGGTGGCTCGAGTGGCGGCCGTTCAAATGATGTACGCCTTGCAGTTTCCGTTTTATCTGTGGAGTGCTCTATTGAGCCGGCTCGCGTTCGCCATGCAATTGCGGCGAGTCGTCGTCGGAGGCGGGGTGCTGATGTTGACTCTCAATATTGTCATGAACCTCCTGTTGATGAAACCCATGGGGGTCACAGGGATCGCGTTATCGACTGCTATTGTCTGCCTGGGATCAGCGTGCTACTTTTATTACGCGATTCACACCGCTCTTCAACGGAACATCCGAAATCAGCAGAACACCGTCGAGTCATCTCTCGCTGAGTTGAGGTCCGCGACTCGCCATGCTGCCTGAAATCGAGACTGGTCAATGGCATTGACTTCGGATTCTGATGACCTGCACAGCCATCAGACCGCAGCGATCGACGATTTCTCGATTACCCGCTAAACGTTCGCCCTTGTCTGTCCGACTCACCCCGATCCCCGAGCCGCTCCAGAACTTCACAGGCGATCACGATGACCACTCTGAGCCTCTTTGTCGCCCTCTGCGGACTGGCTTATTTTGTGTTCATGCCACGAGTGTTCGATTGGTTCTCAGTGGCGTATGTCTCAGCGTGCGTCTACATGTTGCCCGTATTCGTCGGGTACTCAGCGGGGGCATACGGTGAATTGCCCATGCACTTCGAATCGTCCTTGGTGTGTGTGATGGTATTCGCAGGGATCGTTTGTGGCGCATTTATCCTAGACACGTACTCCGTGCGACGCGAACACCAGGAAATCCCCAGTTGCTGGACAGAGGATCTTGCATTGGCAATGACGATCCTACAGTGTGTCGGCCTGCTTCTCACGTTTAAGAATTCCGGACAATCACTCCTGGCTACCAACAAGCAGGACATGTTGGAAACAATGTCGGTCTGGACATTATTGTGGAATCAAGGAGTTGTTGCGGCGTTTGTCTGCTCATTTTCGAGTCGCAAATATCGATTGATGGTGATTAACGGATTCAGCTTGTTGGCGCTGTGGTACTTGGGCTTTCGCAGTTCTGTCACGTTTGCACTCCTTGGAGCCATCGTTGTCGGGGTCTCTCGGAGGGGCCCCATGCCTATTATCGCCAACTGGAAACTGGGTGCGGGATCCCTCACTTTTGCGTTTGTGGTTTTAGTGTACAAGCATATTTACATTTTCGTCAAAGCGGGTCAGTGGAGCGATGTTTCCGAGAGACTCACCTCAAATACACTTATTTCTGACTCAATCTTAAACTCCGAAGCCATGTCGCAGACACACATCATGAATGCAGCCATTACGGAGAACTTCCGGATTCCATTTGTCGAGCATCTCTCGGACACTCTCATTCAATCTTTCGTCCTAGGCAGTGCAAAAAAAGGAGACCCCAGTTACGGTGGAAGGGTCGCCAGTGACTTGTTTCCAGATGTGAGTTACGGAATTGCGTCGAACATCTGGGCAGAGATGTACAGCCTTGGCGAGTGGCCACTCTTAATCGCTTTTGTGATCGTCTTTGTTGCACTCCTCTACTGGGCATCGAGAGTTTTGCGAAACGGCGACGTGTTCGCACTAAGTATCGTCTGCGCATGGATGCCTCACTGGGCATTCTACATCCATCGCAGTGACACTTACCGCATGATCAGCTTCCTAAAGCAGTACGTCATGCTTCTGCTGATCTGCATACCTTTGGTCTATATGATTCGACTATTTATTAGTCCTGGGCGTCGCCAGGGGCTTCACATCAGAGTGCCGTCGTCAAGTGGCATCAGGGGTGTCGTGCTGAATCGCGATGTCACGCTGACAGGCAAGCCTAGAGTATGATCTCTCTGTGATTTCCGGTGAGATGCGATTTTGCGACGAGCGGCACCACACACAGTGGTTTAAGACGGCACTTGCTCTCAGAGTACAGGGTAAATTCGGTTCATCCGACTATTTGGGGGGATGGTCATTGGCGAGATTTTAGCCTTGTAGGGTGTACTTGGTGTGGTGCAGGGTGAGGAGTCGTTCCTT
>JAYTCW010000315.1:0-4572 GCA_043736295.1 Planctomycetota bacterium
TGAAGGAACGACTCCTCACCCTGCACCACACCAAGTACACCCTACAAGGCTAAAATCTCGCCAATGACCATCCCCCCAAATAGTCGGATGAACCAGAAAGTCATCTCTCTCGAACCGCTGAAGGATGCCAAGAAACCTGGGGCGGAACTCGCCGAGCAGGCTTTGGCTCATCGAGAGAGCGGACGTGCGATACTGGTCTTTGCTCGCACGGTGGAAGATGTGATGACCGTGGCGGAGAAGCTCGATAAGCAGAAGTTGCCCGTGGTGACTTTGACCGGGACGATGCGGGGCAAGGAGCGGGATGATCTCGTGAAGCACTCAGTGTTCGCGAGGTTCTTACCGCCTTCGAATCGGCCTGAAGGAGTCCCCGTAAAAGAGGGAACGGTATACCTTGTTTGCACCAGTGCGGGCGAAGTCGGCGTCAACATCTCCGCTGATCACATGGTCTGCGATCTGAGCACATTCGACAGCATGGCCCAGCGGTTTGGCCGAGTGAACCGGTTTGGAGAACGTGACGACTCGGCGATCGCGGTCCTGCACCCCACAGCTTTCGACCCCAAGGATGATCTCGACTCGCGACGCGAGAAGACGTTGGCCGTGCTGAGAAAACTCAACGGAGACGCCAACCCGCGTGGCCTTAAGTCGCTCAACGCCACTGAGAAAGAAAGAACGGATGCATTTGCCCCAACACCAAGATTCCTCCCAATGACAGACATCTTGTTCGACTCGTGGGCCTTGACGACCATTCGCGAGAAGCTGCCAGGACGCCCGCCGGTGGAACCGTATCTGCATGGGTTGTCGAGTTGGGAGCCGCCACAGACAAGGGTCGCCTGGCGTGAAGAGGTGGCGATCATCCACGGCACACTCCTCGATGAGTACGAGCCCCAAGACCTGCTGGAAGTGTTCCCACTGAAGTCATCTGAGTTGCTCGCGGATCGTACCGACAGAGTGTTTGACCGGCTGAAGAAGTTGCCGAATGGGTTGGAGAATCCCTCACTGCCCGTCTGGATTGTCGCTGAGGATGGCACCGTCACTCCAACGACCATTGACAAGATTGTCAGCGGGGACAAACAAGCCTTGGAAGGGACAACGCTTCTCTTTCCCCCGTCGCTGGGCGGGCTGCGGGATGGGATGTTGAATGCCAGCTCTCACGTCGCGGACGATGTGTCGTGCGATCTCTATGCCGACAAAGAACAGACGCAGCCGTTGCGATCACGCTGGCGAAGCGAAGAGTCAGTCTCTCCAAAACGACCAGACGGAATGCGACTCGTATTGCGTATCGACACCCGTCCAGACCAAGAGGCGGACCAAGACGAAGAAGGGGACGAGACCGATGACCGCCCCTCCAACCCGCTGCTTGGGTATCGCTACTGGTTCTGGTTCGAACGTGTCGGAAGCGGCGATGAACTGGGGGGGCGGACCTCGAAACGGGCGATCACGTGGGATCATCATACGAACGATGTGACCGCCAACGCCCGGATGATTGCCGACAAGTTGCTTTCGGAACACCCAGACCTGCACACGGCGTTAGTGACTGCCGCTAAGTGGCATGACCTGGGTAAGAAGCGGGACATCTGGCAGCGGAGCATTGGACGGCCCACCCCCAAGCCCGGCGAGCCAGCCGTGTGGTATGCCAAGTCCGATCCCAGTTGGCCATCAGAGTCGGTTCAGACCAAGTACCGCCATGAGTTTGGCTCGCTCGTCGATATCCTGTGTGAGAGCGATCACGCCATTCGATGTGAGTATCAGGCGCTCAACCCGCATGTGCGGGAACTCGTCCTACACTTGATTGCCGTTCACCACGGGTTCGGTCGCCCCCACTTTTCCGAGGATCGAGCCTTCGACCCAGATCCGAAAGGGTATGACACCACCCAGCTCGCCAGCGACATCCCGCGCCGGTTTGCGAAGCTGCAACGCCAGTACGGTCGCTGGGGACTGGCTTACCTGGAATCCCTGTTGCGGGCTGCGGACGCAGCTGCGAGTGCGAATCCTTCTGACGAGTCACTGTCCACCGAGGAGGCCCGCTCATGAGCCAACCAGAACCCACAATCCGTGTGAACGTCGACGTGACCAACCCCGGCCAGTTCTTCGCCTGCTGCGGCCTGCTAGAACTCGCCGACCGCCTGTGGCCCGGTGCCGAAGGGTGGTTTGAGGAGGGGGCGTTTTGTGTGACGTGCGCGGGGACACTGAAAGCACTGATCGACAAGTTCTCAAAAGCATCAATGAGAAGCTCGCTCACGAGCGATCAACTCAAGCGACTGGGAACTCTCCTAAGCGCTGCGAAAAACAAGTTGACGGAAGATGACCTCTCAGAGAAAGCAGACTTGCAGGGCAAATGGAAAATTGAACGGCTGTACATTCCCGAACCGTTCGATCTATGGCTCGACTGGTGGCGAGACGATCATGGCAATCGCACAGAAATGAAGACTTGGGCAGCAAAGCAGATGGTGGCAGGCATGGTGAAGGACATGCAGGCACTGATCGCTCGTCGCTTGCAGACCTGCGAGTACGATCTCAAATGCTTGTCGGATGTTGGGCAAGATGATTCATTGGCATTCAATTTCGATTCAGATCTGAGTGCTGCGGGTGCAGCCCGCGACGCGGGATTCAGTACAGACACGCTGGGACTCAAAGCGAGTTATTGCCCACTGCTTGAACTCATGGCGTTTATCGGACTACAGAGGTTCAAGCCAATTCGAATCGACGCAAGCAGTGACGAATACATCTTCTCTGCATGGGGATTTCCAGCCGAAGTGTCCATCGCTTCCGCCGCCGCTTGTGCGCACATTCTCACCCCTTCATGCCGCACGTATGTGTTTCGGCTCTTCAGCCGGAGCAAATATTTGAAGGCATTCCTTCCTGCGAAACCTGTCTCAAGGAGTTGACCAATGAGTGACCTGAAGAAGTTCGACCACTACCTCAGCGATGACGGCCCGGCGGCCCTCGTGATTCGCGAATATCTGATGCCCGTCGAGGGGGCCGACGGTGTTGTCTTCCCCGCGACGTTCGCCTCCGGGGACGGCTTTGCGGGTGGCTACAACATTGATGGTGATCCGAAGGGTCAGAACGTGGCCCTGATCGATACCGTCGGCTCCCAGGCGAACCGCATCGAGCCACTCTTCATGGAAGAGCGGCTCAAGCATCTCGTCCCCCAGATCGTGGTCAAGGCGGGCGAGAAAGAGATCAGCATCCTCGAAGCGGGCCACCGTGCGGGCGATGCCCTGGTCCGGTGTTCATCGTTGCAGAAGGAGTTGCAAGAGGGATTCGTGGCAGTCCTCAAGGGTGATGCCGCGCCGATGGCTTCGATCGCACCGACCTCTCTCGTGTTCGGAGTCTGGGACTCACGCGATACTCAGGCGAAGCTGCCTCGCGTGGTCGCCTCGACAATTCGAGCGTTCAATGTGCGTGAACTTCGACGTGGAGCGGTCTACGTCCCTCCGGTGAACTACTCAGATATGGAAGTGTTTTCTGCGGAGGAGCAACAGAAGGCGGAAGGTGATAAGAAAAGCCCCTTGGCGAAGCGAGGCTTTGTGCATGTCCCTGCATCCGGAAGCCACGGCGGCGTCATCGCCGATGGCGGCATCCGCCGCGACGCCACCCTCGGCCTGGCAGCCCTGCGTCTGCTCCGATCAGGCAAAGATGTCGAGCGGACTCTTGCCCTACGAAGGTACATTCTTGGCCTGTCACTTGTCGCATTCACGCAGAACCCAACAACCTACCTGCGGCAAGGCTGCATGCTCGTCGGCAACCCAGACAAGGCGAGCGAGAACGAGTTCGTCGAAGTCCACTCCAACGGACAGAGGGTGCCTGTCTCAATCACGAAGGAAGCCGCACTCAAGTACGCCACCGAAGCCGCTAATGCCTTCGGTGTCGGGCAAAGCCGCACTGTCCCATTCGACACGGACAGGGCTAAGAAGGACGTGACTGGCGAAGGCGACGACAAGGGTGCCAAGAAGGCCGCAGCTAAGAAAGCTGCTGCCAAAAAGGCTGCCGATAAGAAGGCCGCACCAGTGGAGGAGACCAATGCCGAGTAAACACCTCTGCCTCACCATCCGGTTTCTCCAACCGTACTCCCACGGTCGCGGAGAAACCGGCGAACCGGAATGGCCGCCTTCGCCGCTCCGGTTCTACCAAGCCCTCGTCGCAGCTGCCGCCGCCCGGTGGAATGAACGGACTCAATTGGAGTTTGCTAAACCATCACTTGCATGGTTCGGAGGACTTGTGAATCCGGCAATCATCGCTGCGGTCGGGGTGAAGGCTACCGTGCCGTATCGCCTCTACGTTCCCGACAACGTCGGAGACAAAGTTGCGAACTCCTGGCGCATTGGAAACGATGCCGACATCTCCAGCTACCGCACGGAGAAGGACGTGCGCCCCACTCATCTCTCGGGAGATGCCACGGTCCACTACCTCTACCCGCTCCCCGACTCCTGCCCGGATCTCGATCAGCATCTCGACATCCTGCGCTCCGCTGCTCGTTCCATCACCCATCTGGGGTGGGGGATCGACATGGTGGCGGGCAATGCCGAAGTGTTGGACGAGGGCGGACTCGCGAAGCTCGAAGGCGAACGG
>JAYTCW010000316.1:0-6191 GCA_043736295.1 Planctomycetota bacterium
CATCGAGCTTTCGCTTGCACTCATCCGGCGACTTGCCGTCGGCGAGTTTGTCGAAGTGCCACAAGCCCAGCGTCGTGGCCAGTTGCCGCTCATCCAGGATCGGAGCTTCGGTGGGGACTTCGAGGAACTCGCGCACCCCGCGCGTGAACCGCACCTCGTCGATCAGTCCCGCGCAGCCGATCGACCCCTCGACGAGTTGACCAATCGCGATCGGTCCGGCCTCAGCGGGTTTGGAAGGCGGCAGAGGTTTATCGAGCGCGACCTTGCCATCGACCATCAGACGCAGTCTGCCGGGTTCGAAAGCCATTGCCACATGATGCCCCTGGCCATCGGCGATGTTCACTTCGGCCCGGTAGTCGCCGCCGCGACCCGGCATGTAGACCGCAAAGTGCCCGGCCCCGGCGTGCGAGTACATCTCCCAGTGCGTGGCCGACGATTTCGGCTCGCTGGCCACCAAGATGTTGAACCCCTCCTTCGAGGTCAGCTTCGTCCAGCAGTCGACCGTCACGGTGGCGTTGCGATGGTCCGCGTGACCCGCGAAGTAGGCTCCGCCTTGGGAAGCATCGAGGGCCTTCCCGAACTTGCCTTCCGCCAGGACTAGCTTGCCTGTCGGCTTCGGAGCCGAAGCTGCGGTGTTCTTCGGCGGTTCGGCCTTGGGTACAGGCGGTGCACCATCGACTGTGAAGGCGATCACTGGGCGATTTGCCGCCCACGCAGTCGCGCGGCGCAGCATCTCGTTGGCTTCGAACGCCTCATAGGTCCGCTCGCTATGCCCGAGCAGCGTCTGGAACACCCGCCCTTTGCCATACGTGTAGACCCACGCCAACGGCTCATCGCGGTCGGTGACTTTCGAGTGGGCGGTGATGAGCGGCTCGATCGGATCGGGTCCGTCCTGGCGGAAGTAAAGTTCATCGACGATCGGGAAGCCCTTGAGTCCCGCTGTGATCTCATGCGGCAGCGAGGTCATGGCCACCTCGAACGGTCCGAACGCATCGTGCCCACTCTGAGCCTCGCCGACCCCCTTGTGGTTCCAGACTCGTCGCACGATCTTGCGGTACTCCGGCCAGTCGGACTCCGCCGCCATCGGCAGTGAAGCGTTCCAGGCCCCGTTGGCGAAGTGGACCACCACCAGCCCGCCGCCGTCCTGCAGGAAGTCCATGAACTCCTGCTGAGCCTTCGGCGAGAGGCTCTTCGGGTCATGCCAGTTCGCATAGCTATTGAGCAGGACCACATCCTGGATCTGAATCAGCTTCGTGAACGCTGTTTCGGGATCGGTGCTGACGGTGACTTTCACGCGCGGGTCGAGTTCGAGCTGGGCCTTGAGGACCGGGGTCGTCTTCTCCCAGTTGTGCCACTTGTGGGCCTCGTTGCCGGTGATGAGCAGCACGCGGATCGGCTCTGCGTCGAGTTTCGCTCGCTCCGTTCCCTTCACCCCCGAGAGGGCAGCTGTGACTTCTTGATGGGTGAAGTAGCGGGCCTGGACACCACCCTCGGGGACTTCGACCTTGGCCGTCCAGGCCAGGGCATTAAGGATCAGCGTGCGAAACTCGGCCACCTCCCAGTTCGCGTAGAAGTGACCGCACGTTGTGCCGAACCCGCGTCCGCCGTTGGACCGCTCCTTCGCCCACGCGACGACCTTACCGTCGGGCTCGCGTCCGGGAAGGACAGGGACGGAGAGCAGCGGAGTGGCTGTCTTCACGGTCGCCGCATCGGCTCCCTCGGGGAGGAATCGCACGTTGAAGTAGAACTCCTCCTTCATCGAAAACGGCTTCAACCCCCGACTCAGCGCATGCTCCGGTGAGGCGATCTCCACCAGCGTGTCATGCGTCTGTATGGCCGAGTACCACTTCTTCTGCCCGTTCTCCTCCCAATCAAAATACCCGCCCGACCAATCCAGAATCTGCGTCGCATACTTGTCCGGGGCGAACGTCGAGAAGTGAAACGTACAGAACCCGCAGCCGCGATCGATCTGCTTCTGCACCTGGACCAGATGCTCCGGCGAGGCAAAATGCGGAGCCTCCGCATACAAGTCCCCGTCCCGCCCGTCCGAGATCACCATGATCGTATCGGCATCATCGAGCGTGGCCGGATCGCTCGGCCACCCATCCAGGTGGTACTCCACCCGCACCTGGTCCGCGATGTTCGAATGGTCGAGCATCACCTTGAGCAGCTTCACGCTCCACGGGTAGTCATGAATGCCGTTGCCGACCGGCCCATGACTCTTCGGCCCCGCGATCAGCACGACCTTACGCGGCGGGTCCACAGCCAATGCGAAAGAGGTCCAGCCAAACAAGCACAGGAACAGAGCAATCAGTGTGCGTCGCATCAATGGTCCTCGGGGCAAGTGATCACAAGGGAGAACGTCGTAAATCACTTCGAGAGATCGTATGGCGCGGCAATCGGCTGCACAATGTGAGGCCGTTTCGTGATTGCCGTGAGATTCAGACTGAGCATCTCCCCACAACCACTTCCCGGTTTGTGCTGTGCGCGTCGAACCGCAGGTCGCCCAGGTTCGAAGTTCGCACGTGCTGAGAGTCATTCTCAGACTCATGACGCTTCCAATCCGGGGAGGGCCTGGCCTCGTGAAACGAGCGAACACCGGGGCACCTCAAGCCTCTCAGTCAATGCCGATTTGTGAGTCAACCTCCATGGCCTGATGACCGGAACCAACCCTGATTTCGAACTTTTCCAGTTCTTCAGAGGAGTGCGGTAGTCATCTCGATCAACCAGACTCTGTACGATCACATTCAGTACGCTGTCCGCCGGGGCCAGACTGATCCCGGCCCATCGCAGAAGCCGCTTACGAGGTTCGCCGGTCGCCTCTGCGCGGCCTGAACCCACATTACCTGGGCGACAGCAACGCCCGCACGGTGAGGGCTTCATTGAGAAACTTGCCGAGATTCTCGGGCTTTACGACGACGGCCTCCCGGTAGAACAGGAGTTTGTTCCCCTCCCCTTCAGTAATCAGTTCGGAGTGTCTTTCGTAGAAGTTCAGCACGTCAGTGGTAAACAGCTCGCGGATGGCCTCTTCGTTATCCCCGCGCAGCAAGTAGTCGCGGGAGAAGTTGGGGTGCGAATCGAAGTTGATGTCGCCGTGTCCGAGCCACCCACCGAGTTGGTTCCACACGCCCTCGGGGCGCAGTGAAAACTCGGTCATGCGGGTTCCACGGCGCTGCATCCAGATCACGGTCTGGCGGATGGTGTTGTTCTTGCCACGCGGGTACTCATACTCAAAGATTGCGATGTCGGTGCCGTCACGTTGGCCGTACATGAGGTTCGTCATCGTGCTGTACGGCCCCAGCGTGGCGAGATGGAATCGCTTCAGGCTCTCGTGCAATTCCGGGTGCCCCTCCGGATCGAACTTCAGGTTCAGTCCGTGGGCGATGGTTCGCAATGCATCGGTGTGTTGCTTCTTAGCTCGACTGTACATGTCCGCGACGAACAGACACACACCGATCACCACCACCGCAGCCAAGACCCACCCGCCCGCTTCCCTGATGTGTCCGGACAGACTCACTCCGATCAGCCCGATGATCGCGATACCGCCGATTCCCCAACCGAAATGGATCTCTCCGCTCAGAGCCCGTTGAACGGCGTTGGGCTTCGTCGGAACTGGCTGCGTCGCGGTTGGGTTCGCATCCGTCCCCTTCCAGGTCATCCACGCCATCCCACCACACAATGCCCCGACCGTGCCATAGATGAACCAGTATTCCAGAAGCTTTCCCCGGTTTCCCTGGATACGAGACAGACTGCTGAATCCAGAAATGTATTCCACATTCACTGGGCCAGTCGCATTGAAGGGCAAGTCTTCCGGAATCTCATCGCGATCGCTGCGTGGCCGCCTCCCAGATTCCTGGAACGTATAATCGATCACGTACACCGTACGGCTTCTGTGCTTCCCGGCTCTGCGACTCTCTCGATGATTCCCAGTAACTTGAGCTGTGGTCGTCACCCCGAACAGCTTGTACGCCAGTTCGACGCCGGTGAAATAGGCGGGGATCGCGATGAGTCCCGAAGCGAAGATCAGGAACATGATCAGAGCCTGCTTCCGCTGGCTCGGGCTGATCGGGCGAGTTTGGGTGGTCATCGAATGCTCCTCGGGGGGAGTTGACAGAATCGTGGGATAGGCTTCCAGCCTGTCATGTCCCTCATCGAATGACAGGCTGGAAGCCCATCCCACGGCCTCAACGCCTCACTTCTGCACCTGGCACTTCGGCAACGCCGCCTCAAAATCCGCCACCGCTTGCGGTGTGACGGTGAGTCCTTGCACGCTGAACATGGTCAGGTCTTTCAGACTCTTCAAAGTGTTCAACCCCGTGTCGGTCACTTTCGTGTTGCTCAGGAACAGCGTCTTGAGCTTGGTTAGCTTTACGATCTGTACGACATCCGCATCGGTCGTCCCAGTCTCCTGGAGGCTCAACGATTCCAGTTGGTTCAACTGCACAATGGATCCGAGCATTTCACTGGACACGGGAGACTTGTAGATTCCAAAACTCCGCAACTGACTCAATTGCGAAACGGCAGTCAACAGTTCCGCAGAGACGGGCACCTCGCTGAAATACAGGCCGCGCAAGTGGGAACAGGACTTCAAGTACGCGATTCCGGCGGGGGTGATGCGGAACCGCCCACTCAGGTTCAGGCCCACCAGCCCCGGATGCTGGGATAGTTGTTGTAGTGTGGCATCAGTCGTGCTTACCGTGCGGATCATGACATGGCTAAGTGATTTGGTTATCGTCCAGAGTTCCGGAGACAGTGTTCCGTCGGCTGTCTCAGGGGGGCTAATGCCGACTACGTGCGTAATGCCTTCCGCGTAATCGGGACCTCCTATGTTTGAGTCCATATCCGCACGGACCTTCATGGCCTTGAGCCTCACCTCGGCAGCCTGCCACGCTTTGATGTCGAACTGCGAGTCCAGGGCGGCATGTGCCGCATTACCGCGTTGAAAAGTCAGAAGCATGGCCTGGTCGGCCTTCATCGCTGGCGGGCGTACTTTACTATTCTCGGTCATACACAACTGCCAGGTTTCTCCCTCGATTGAATACAGGCCCACTTTCAACGGAATCTTTCTGTCCACTGGAATCAAATCAATCGTTTTGGGAGCCTGAGTGGGATCGAGCTTGATGGTAAACAACGTGGATATCATGGGATAGGATATCGTCAACACACTGTCCTTGATCGTCCACGCCCCCTGCTTCATTTGAGTGATCATGGCAGCGGTTCTGTCTTTCGGGATTTCGGGCGGCACGGCGACATCGGAGACTTGCCAAGTCCCTTGAAGTGTCTGGAGGTCGCCGACCAGTTCCGTGCCGGGCGCGGGATTGGTCACCGTGGGAGTGGTCGCGACCTCAGTGCTGGGCGAACCTACATGGCTGGACATGTCGCTCGGCGGGGTTTCTGGTACAGCGGCTGGCGGTGTCGGAGTACCACCAGCACCCGCGGTCGCCGGAGTTCCCACTGCATTGGCTGCGGGAGCCTCCGCGACAACATCCGGCTTCGAGGGCCAGAGCAGCCAGGCGATCAATACGGCCACCAGCATGCCGCCTCCAGCCACCAAACCGATCACCAACCCGCGATTCGATCCGGACGACTTCTTCCCTTTCTTCGAGCTTTTGCCGCGCGGCCGACTTCCCCCCGCCCCGAGATTGCTGAGGCAACTCCGCAGGCTCATCGACGAACTCATCATCGGCGAACTCCTCCGACGCGGGAACTTTCAACAGCTTCTGGCACGCCGGACACTTGACCTTACGTCCCGCAGAGTCGTCCTTGACTGAAAGCGATTTTCCGCAAGTACAGGTCACTTGAATGGCCATAACGATTCAGTCCTCTCCGCTTTGCCATCGAAGTGAGACGGCGGATGATGTTTGGTCTTTGGGAGACAACCCCCGTTCTGAATAAGATTGTAAAGGCGTGTCAATTCAATTGGCCAGTCTGTCCCACCCGGCAGCACCCGCTCCGCGCGAAGACTTCGCGTCGCGGCGAATCGGGGAGAGAATCAAGGCCGCCCGTTACTTCAAAGACGGCTCACCCGATGGCTCGGCATCCTGCGGTTCCACCGAGGCGGCGGGGGCCGTGGTCCGGTAGAGGGGCAGGTAGCGGTAGTAGACCTCCAGCGTCAGGGTGGCAAAGGCGGTCGAGTAGATTCGGCCTCCGTAGCCGCCCCATTGATCGCGCGGTTCCCAACTGCCGGCAAA
>JAYTCW010000317.1:0-2370 GCA_043736295.1 Planctomycetota bacterium
GTTGGCCAGCGTCGTGCAACTGCTGGTGATCCTGGTCGCCATCAACATCGGGTTGGCAACCTTCAACATGATTCCGATTCCTCCGCTGGACGGCAGCAAGATCGTGGATGCCCTGGTGCCGGAGAGCGTGCGGCCCGCATGGAACCGCTTCTGTGAACTGGGGCCCGTGTTGCTGATCGCCCTGATTCTGCTGCCGCAATTGACGGGATTCAGCCCGATCGGTGAGGCCGTCAACGCCGTGCTGCGGCTGGTTCTTTCAACGCTTGCTTGATGCGGTCCATGAGTGTGATGTTTGAGGCGAGCCGTGTGCCGCCAGGCCACGGGTTTCGCGCCGCGATCAAGAACCCGCAGCCTTACGGCATGCGGCTCGCCAATGTCTTATCGGCCAAGTGTCAGTCAAAGGTAGTCACTCGCGTGTCAGTCAACGGTATACGGTGGTAGAAGGAAAGTCTTTCAACGGGAGTGCAGATGATTCAAAACTTCTGTGGAGAAATTTCGTCGCGAAATGGTCTCGCAGGTTCGTCGTGGTGTGCCGCTGCGTGCGGTCGCGAAGGCTTGCGGTGTGAGTTTGCGAACGGTCCAAGTGTGGGTGGCGCGGGCTGGCGGCGAGCGGCTGGATCGTGTGGATTGGAGCGATCGTCCGCGCGGTGGGCGGCGCGCAGCGCAGGCCACTTCGTCGTCGGTGAAAGACTTGATCTTGGAGGTCCGTCGCCGATTGAAAACGAGCAGTGCGTTGGGCGAGTTTGGAGCGGCGGCGATTCGGCGCGAGTTGACCGATCACCCACGGAAGTACCCGCTGAAGACGGTTCCCGCGCTGCGGACGATTGGTCGCATCCTGACCCGGCGCGGCGCACTCGACGGAGGTCGGCGGGTCCGTCGGCCGCCACCGCCGAAGGGCTGGTATCTGCCGCGCGTGGCCGGACGCAAGGCGGAACTCGACAGCGGAGACTTGGTGGAAGGGTTGGTCATTCGCGGTGGGCAGCAGGTCGAAGTTTTCAACCTGATCAGCCTGCATGGCGGACTGACGAGCAGTTTCGTGAAAGCCTGCTGGACCACCGATTCCGTGTTGAAATCGCTGGAACAGCGCTGGCGCGAACACGGCCTTCCGGGGTACATGCAATTCGACAACGACACCGTGTTTCAAGGACCGCGTCTGCACGCCGATGTCTTCGGTCGTGTCACGCGGATGTGCCTGCAACTGGGCGTGACTCCGGTCTTCGCGCCGCCGCGCGAGAACGGCTTTCAGGCGTCGATCGAAGCCTACAACGGTCGGTGGCAGCAGAAGGTCTGGCAGCGGTTCTCCTTCACGTCCCTGCGAGAGGTCCGGCAGCAGTCCGAGCGCTTTGTGAAGGCCGTGCATCAACGCTCGGCCATCCGCATCCAAGATGCTCCTCGTCGCCGCGCCTTCCCCGACGAATGGACCTTCGATGCCAAGAGGAAGCTCCAGGGGACCGTGATCTACATCCGCCGCACGAACGATCACGGCGAGATCTCCCTGTTGGGACACACGTTCCCACTCGATGCCACCTGGCCACATCGACTGGTCCGCTGCGAAGTCGATCTCACGCACGGCAAGATCACCAGCTTCAAGCTCAGAAGACGCGAACCGCATGACCACCCCAAGATCAAAACCATCGACTACAAACCACAAAACAAACGCCGAACAATGTGACTACCTTTGACTGACACTTGGCCGATTACTCGCAGACGATAATTCCATACGGCTTCAATTGCGTGAGCGACTGAGTACCGACCAAGTAGGCATCGCCACATGCTTGGGCCTTCAAGTCAGTGCCAGGGTCGAACTTCAACAGATCATCGACCAGCTTCAGAGGTATCTGACTGAAGCAACTCTGTTGACGATCTAGCCCGACTCCTTTTTTCTGTCGGGCGATTTTTTATGAGCATTCTCCTCACCATGACCGGCATCTCGAAGCGGTTTGGGGCGACTCAGGCGCTGGCGGATGTTTCGTTGAGCGTTCCCGCCGGGCGAGTACTCGCGCTGATTGGTGAGAATGGGGCGGGGAAGAGCACGTTGATGAAAGTGCTCAGCGGGGCGCATGGGCCGGACTCGGGGAGCATGTTGCTGGCGGGAAAGCCCTACGCGCCGACGGGGCCTCACGACGCGCGGCTGGCCGGGGTGAGCATGATCTATCAGGAGCTGAACCTCGCGCCGGACTTGTCGGTCGAGGACAACATCATGCTCGGGCAGGAATGCCGCTCATGGTGGTTGCTGGATCGGAAGACTCAGCGCGAGAAGGTCCGCAAGGCGCTCGATACGCTCGGCCATCCCGATCTGCGGCCCGAGACGCCGGTGGACCAACTGTCGATCGCTCAACAACAGCTTGTCGAGATCGCGCGGGCGCTTGC
>JAYTCW010000318.1:0-15597 GCA_043736295.1 Planctomycetota bacterium
AACACCGGAACTGCTCTGGCCATCACGGGCACCTGGGCGTTAATGGCCATCGCCACCACCGGGGCGGGTCTCATTAAACGTTCCTCTGCGATTCGTATGCTGGCGATTGGACTCTTCGCTCTGACGACCGCCAAGGTGTTTTTGTACGACGTGTGGTATCTCGACAAGACCATTCGCTGGGCCGCCTTTATCGGGCTGGGGGTGACACTGTTTGCGACCTCATTCCTGTACCGCCGGTTCCGTGAACAGCTGAAGGACTGGATCAAGCCGATGTGCCTGCTGCTCGCCGCCACGCTCGCACTGAGCAGCGGAGCAACCGCGAGGGCAGAAGAGGCCGATCCTGATCTCTCGACGCAGTTCTCGCACCGCTTCGAGCTGGAGACGTATGATCCGAAGCTGGTGAACGCAGACACCGACCCGAACTTCGTCCGCATCCCGCTGACTCCCGAGATCTACGACGCCAGCCAGCGGAACCTCGATGACCTGCGGCTGCTCAGTGTCGACGAACAAGGAGTCTCAACGCAGATCCCCTACATCCTGATCGCACCTACAGACGAGTTCGGTCAGGCGGACCAGAACCTGCCCATCGTCAGTCGCCAAGATGTCGCAAATACCACCGAGTTTGTCGTCAGTGCCCAGGAGATCACCGAACCGGTCGAGAGTCTGCGTCTCCAGGTCACCTTCCCCGAACGAGATTATGTCCGCTCGCTGCGTCTCTACGGTGCCGAGTTGCCGGACGGCGATGAGGGAGAGTTACTCGTCCCGAACGGGTATCTGGTCGACCGCACGCGGGGTTCACTCCATCTGACCGAGTCGACCATTCCCTGCCCCCGCAGCCAGTTTCGCTACTACCGCATCGTGATCGAGAACGAAGGTCAAGCCCCCCTCACCATCACCGGCTGCACCGCCCGCATGGTCCGTCGCCGCGCAGCTCCGCGCGTGAGCTACCCCCTGCTGGTCACCAACGAAGTCCGCACCGATCGACAGATCACACGCACAGACATGACCCTCGCGGGACCGGTCCCCATCGACCGGATCGAGATCGAGATCGCCGGGGCCGACGAATACCATCGCAACGCTCAGCTACTCACCGTTCAAGCCACCAGCACCTCACCCATCACCAACGTCCAGCTGTTTCATCTGGCCAAGGTCTCGCACGGGCACACGGCGAATGTCGTGTTCACAGCGCAGCAGTCAAAGCGGCTGCGACTGGAGATCCAGAACGGAGACGACCAGCCGCTGACCGTGTCCTCGGCACGGGCGTATGGGATCGAGCGGTCGCTGGCAGTTCCGGTGAAGTCACTGAGCGCCGCTGCGAACCCGGTGGTGTTGTACGTGGGTGGCAAAGTCTCCGCCCCCAGCTACGATCTGGCCCGCATCAGCACCGTGCCGGATGTCGAGCGTCTGACCACCCTCTCCGTATTATCGGGTGCTAAGAACGCAGCCTATCGCGAAGTCTCGCCGCAGCCCCCCTGGGCCGAGGACCATCGCACGCTGGTATGGGTGATGGTTCTGGGTGGCGTGGTGGTCTTGTCAGTGCTGGCCGTGGCACTTCTGAAAGCCGCCGCCGTTCGGGAACCCGCCGCCGAGAGTTCCGAGTCGGGCACGACTCCGTGAATCGATTGTCTTCCATTTCACCCCCATCGGTTTTTCGACTCATGTGTTACAGTGCCCGGTGAACGCTTGCATTCGGAGTTGTCGCTGTCAGGAGGGGGAGGCCAGTGCTGAAATGGAACGAGGCGATGTCGCTCCGCGACTCGCATTCCGCCTGCCAAGGCCCTCACTCACATCGCCGAAAGGTGTCCAACGGGAGGAATCTCAGTCGCGGACCGACCTGAGCTACGAGCACTTAGGAAACGTCCCACACAGCGGACAGTTCCCCCCCCAATTCGAGGCACAAGCGTCAGCAGGAACCTGGTGCCCCGTCAAGTCTTGATTTTGGGGTACTCCACCCTCGGGAGGGCCGCTACTGCGAGTGGGCGTGTCCCCTGGCTCGCGGCTCTCCCGGGCGGGCCTAGCTCAACCCCAAATCTTAGCGTTGACAAGGCAATAGTGGGGTCGCGAAGCGGACCATCAAGCACTGACGGGTACTGCGGAACGAGTGTGACTCAATTCGGCGGTCGCCTCGCCCGGTCGGGGGAAGAACGCCTTCAGAGACAGGAACGGCTTCTCGAAGAACTTCCATGAGAGCGCCGAGACGGCCAGCGTGGCCAGTAATGTGGCTAAGAAAATCACCAGCGGTTGCACCGACTCGGGCAGAACCGACCAGTCGAGCTTCAGCACCAACTTGTAGATCGGGCGATGGATCACATACATCGCGTAGCTGAACTGACCCGGCAGCGTCAGCCACCGCTGTGAGAGAACCTTGGCGAACCAGTGCTGCG
This sequence comes from Planctomycetota bacterium, assembly GCA_043736295.1. Classification (GTDB taxonomy): domain Bacteria; phylum Planctomycetota; class Planctomycetia; order Planctomycetales; family Planctomycetaceae; genus TH-plancto1. Next base: position 2,385 of record JAYTCW010000318.1, read on the forward strand.
GCGAGACTGCAGCTGCGGAGAACACGAAGCAGCCGAACATCAGACCGAGCAGCGTGTGCCCGATTGTCTGCGAGCCGACCTGTTCGGTCTTGAGTAGTGGCCACACCGCATCGACGCCGACAATCACGACGGACAGGAGCGACATCACTGGCCAAGCCCAGCGAGTCAGCCGGGGATACCAGACGGGAGATCGCAGGCCCATCGCGAACAGAGCGCCCAGGCACAGACTGTCCATGCGGGTCACCGTCGTGACATATAGAGCGATGGTATCCGCTCCACTCATCGACAAGCCCACTCGCAGTGCCAGAGCCAGCCCGATGCAGGCCCAGCAGACCTTCGCCAGCGAGCGAGTCGACAGGAATCCGACGACGAACGGCCAGACCAGATAGAACTGCTCCTCGACCGCCAGCGACCAGAAATGACTGAGATAGTTCACATGAGGCCAGTGTCCCTCATACGCGAAGTGCCAGTTCTGGAGGTAGGTCCAGTACCAGAACTGGTCGCGGGAAAGCTCACTCACTTTCAGTGCCACCGGCTTAGCGGGACTCCAGTATTGGGCCAACAGCGGCACCGCCACGAACGTGACTGCCAGCGCCAGAAAGTACAACGGAAAAATTCGCAGTGACCGGCGGGCGAAGAAGTTGCGGAGGTAGCCGGGCTTACCGCGCGAGTCGATGAGAATGCCGGTGATGAGGAACCCGGACAGGACAAAGAACAGATCCACGCCCGTCCAGCCCGCGACACTCACCTTGCGGAGTACGAGGTTCAGCAGTCCCTCGCCGGGCGCTTTCAAGCAGTCGTACAGAAACACTGTCAGGATGGCGATCCCGCGTACGCCATCGAGGGCGGGGCGATGGTCCGACGGGAGGGGATTGAACTCGCGCGAGGTGAAATTGATTTGAGGGAACCATTTCATGAGGGCACCTCCGCGAGTTCACGAGATTCCTCACTCACCTCATCGAGAGCGCTGCCCGATGTGGCACCTTGGCCCCGCAGTTGTCGATAGGCATCCCGCGCCCAACGTGTCCCCTGCGCCGCCGCAGACCCCCAGCGAGTCGTTGTGAACAACGCCGTACCGATCACTTTGCGTCCCGGCCAAACATGGTCGAGGAAGCTACCGGGACAAGCACAGCTGTCGATGCTCTCACACTGAGGCAGTTCAGACATGTGGTCTTGAATTTCAGCAGCGAGGAGAAACCCCGGACAGCCGCGTTCGAACTGAGGATCCCAGCCGATCTTGAAGGCGTAGTATTCCGATTCGGATCGAAACAGGCACATGCTGGCGATGACCTGCTCACCCAGGACGAGTTCCGCAAATCGGATGCGGTCGCGCGTGGCAAATCCGAGAGCGACATGTTTCAGAGCCTCGGTCTCACTCTGTCGGCAGGCGAGTGCTGTTTGAGATTCGCCTTTCCACCCCAGTGACTCAAGGAAGAGAAAGCGCTCCACAGCTGACAGGTCACCATCCAGGCTCCCGGTGAATCTCAGCGAGAGCTTCCCGATCTTCTCCAGCGCGCGACGGCCTCGTCGCAGGCTCTTGGCCCGCTTCGCCGACATGGCAGAACCATCGGTGGCAGACACAGTGGCTCGCTGGTACTGCTCATCCACGGTCGCGACCAACCGCTGACGCTCACACTGAGCCGTCAGCAGACCCGCTAGGGAACTTTGTAGCGGAAACATCGGCAGCGACAGCCCGTGCAAGTGTTGCTGACGCAAAAACTTCCACAAGATCTCGACCACCGGCCCCCGCTCAGCCGCATCGACCAGTAGTCCCGTCATGTAGCTGTGTTCTGAACGCACCGCTCGCAAATGGGGCAGCGGGAGTTGGCGCGACGCGGAGACTCGCTCGAAGAGTCCCGCCAGCAACCAGCGGCCTTGCGAGTCGACGATTGTGAGCAGCTGTGCTGATGACGAGTTGGTGGGAGTCCGCCATTGAGGGAACAGGAACGACGGCGAGAGGAATGGGTTCCGGAGCAGGCTCCTCTGCTCCAGATCACGCCAGCCCGCCTCGAACGCCGGACTCGTGTCACACGGAAACGGGCGCATCTGGGCCACATACTCTAGATCGATCGGGATCGGTGGGGAGGCTTGAACGGAGAGGAGGGCGGTGGCGGGCACGGGATGCCTTTGAAAAACTGCGACGCCAAAGAAAAAGGCGAAGAATCAGTGACGAGCAAGCCTAATGTTCAGAGAAGTCATGAGAATCCGAGAATGCCCAGAGGTCCTGGACATTCAGATGAATCGGAATGGGTGAAGTGCGCCTTGCAGGATTGGAGCGATTGGTCAGCCTATCCTGATTGACTGGTCAAATAAGCCTAGCTCACGGCCAGCAAGATGCGTCTGATTCAGCTGAGAATTGGCAGGGACCGTTTCGCAATGGGGGGAACGGCCAGCGACTGAAGCGTCCGCTGTGGGGGATCGCGAATGGCTGGTGACGATTCCGCTCTCCTCGGGATTGGAGAGGGATCAGCGACTTGATAAGCTGGATTTCTTAGCACAAGGCAGGCCCCTGAACAGCACGGCGAACATCATGCAGCACCACAATTTCAGGTCCGTTTGGGCGACGCTGCTCGTGGCGGCGGTGAGTTCGTCGGCCTGGGCTCATCCCGGTCATGGGACGACAGAACCGACATCTCCCTCGCATGCTGCAGAACCAATGCATTTGCTGCCCGTGATACTGCTGGCTGGGGTGGTGGCGCTCGGAGGTTTTTCAGTGGTCCGGCAACGCCAGCGAGTCCGTGAACGCAAGTAAGCGTCCTACCCCCGTGGGAGTGGCTTTCACGCTGTCGTGATTCTGCTGAGATGACAGGCTGGAAGCCTCTCCCACGGCTTCGTTGAGGGTTCTCCCATGCCGATTCCCGGGCGACGTGTGTTCCAGGAAATCTGCGCTGCCCATGAACAGGCTCAAACCGATGCGGAGCGAGCCGAGGGGGCTCAGCAGCACCTGAAGACAGAGATCGAGCAGGTGGTCTCTGATCGCGGGGCGGCGCTGCTGGAACTGGCGAAGCACGACCTCCCCGACATTCGTCGTGAGACAATCCAGTCGGCTTTCGCCGAGATTCAGCGCGAGTTACTGCTGATCGTCGAACGCAAAGAGCGGACGCTGGCCGAGCTGCATGGGCGAATCGCACGGCTGCTGAACGCTGAGCAGGAGGCGTCTCAGTCTCGCTCGCAAGCGGACGCTCAACTGACACAACACTTGGCCGAGCAGACTCGCTTGCAGGCTGTGGTGCAGTCCGAGCTTCAAGTCCATGCGGAGTTCCCATCGCTCTCGAAGCAGGCCGTTGAGGCCGAATCCGCCCTGCGTCGTGACGAGAAACGTGTCGCTGATGTGCAGGCCGGTGCCAGCGAAAAACTCCCGACCTATGAGCGCAGCTCGCTGTTTCAGTACCTGTATCGCCGCCGATTCCTGACCCCCGAGTACGCCCAGCGCGGGTGGACCCGCCGCATGGATCGCTGGGTGTCCGAACTGATTGGCTATCCGACGGCGAAGCGAGGCTATGAGTTCCTCAAGAACACACCCGTACTGATGCAGAATGAACTCACCCGGCGGCGCGAGGTGTTTCACCAGCTGATGATGCAGATTGAGAAGATCGAGGAGGAGGTCGCGAGCCGGATCGGACTGACCCCGGTCATCACCGCTGCGGCAGAATCCCGTCAACTGCGAGGCCGCCTGGATGAGCAACTGGCCAAGACTCGCCAGTTGACCATCAATGCTCAATCCGAACTGGCCGCTGTCAGCCAAGAGCAGTGCCAATTCTACCACGCCGCCCTCGATCGCTATCGGGCGTTCCTCGACGAAACGGAAACCGCCGTCCTGGAGCAACGCGCCGAGCGAACAGCCAGCACTCGCGATGATGAAGTCGTCTCTCGCATCAGCTTCCTGACGGCGCAGATTGGGAAGCTGAAGCCCCAGTTGCAGGGAACAGCCCAAGAAGTGGCCTCCTCGGTCGGCGTCAGTGACGGGTTGGAGTTCATTACCCGCCGCTTACAGCAGTCGAACTACGAGGAGGACCGCTCGCACTTCGACGATCAGCTGGACCTCGATCAACTGGTGGAACGATTCCGCAAAGGGATCCTGTCGCGTGAGGCGCTCTGGTCGGAGTTGAAACAGCATCAGGCGTTTGTGCGTACCGAGACGGAAACAACGGTGATGGACATTGTGAATCACCCGCTGACGCATGTACTGGCTCAAGCAATGGTGCAAGTGGTCGGCGCGGCCCTCCAGCAGGGGGTGAACCGCAGCATCCAGCGGCGGAGTGGTCCTTCGGGGCCATCCGGTCCGGGCTGGTCGGGACAGGCGTTTCCCGACATTCAAGCTCCGACATGGGTCCGGACGAACCCCGCGCCCTCTGCCCCTCCCCGATCTGGTGGGGGAGAATACCGAACCGTAGATCGCATTTAGCTCTGCGGACTGGCAGAAACTGCCGGTGGGTGATTGGTCGTGATCGGCCAAAACTGCACCACTGCCCCGCCAAAAGGGGGGGAACCGGTCGACCCTCTTGACCGGGGCGAAACCTCCGCCGTAGTGTCCCGCCTCTCCTCGGGCAGATGGTCCGCGCAGTTCTGCGCACTGGCCATTCGCTCACCCTCTCGCCTGACGGCGCTGACGACTCACCTTCCCAGCCAAGGATCGGCGACATGCGATTTCATCGCTCGCTTTCGAAGTGCATTCTGCTTGCGGCATTGCTCTGCGCGGGATGTCAATCGCTCGATCTCGACTTCAAGCTGCCGGGAATGCTCAATCCGGACAACCGCCGGAAGGCCCGCGTCAGCGAGGCGCTGCGAGGCGAACGGGGGCACTCTCGGTTACTCGGCGATTATATCTCCATCGGAGGTGACACCGTCCGGATGGTGCAGGGGGTCGGACTGGTCGTGGGTCTCGATGGGACGGGCGAAGATCCTCCGGCCACACCGCAGCGGAAGCTTTTATTGGAAGAGATGCGTCGCCGAAAAATCGAAGATCCGGAATCTCTCTTGCGCTCACCGAACACGGCTCTGGTTGTCGTGACGGCCTATATCCCACCGCTGATTCGCAAGGGCGACCCACTCGATGTGGAGATCAAGCTCACCGAGGGGAGTCAGACGACCAGCCTGCGCGGGGGTCAGTTGATGCCCTGCTTCCTGCGTGAATATGCGTATCTCGCCGAGGGAGGAGGATTGAAAGAGGGCCGTGAGCTGGCCATCTCCCACGGTCCAATCATGGTGCGCGGAGACGAGAACGACACCGCCGGGCTGCTCGTCGGGGTCATCCCCGGTGGTGGCAAGTACACCGGGCTCAATCGCGATCTGGGGATCAGCCTGCGGGCGGACTACAAGGGGGCCAAGATGACCACCCGCATCGCGGACCGTATCGGCCAGCGATTCGCTGGTTACGACCATGCGGGTATTAAGCGTCCCTTGGCCAAAGCCAAGACCGATCAATCGATCGAACTCATCGTGGCGGAACGATATCGCGACAATTATCCCCGCTACTTGCAAGCGATTCGTGCGATTCGACTCACGGAAACGTCGGTCGACCATCATTTGCGGCTGCAGGAATTGGGCAGTGCCGTTCAACGTGGTGATTCAAGTGCCCAAGCGGCTTTGGAACTTGAGGCCATCGGTCCCGAGGCGATTCCGATCTTGAAAGACGGACTGAAAGCGGATGAGTTCGAAGCCCGCTTCCGGGCGGCTGAGGCATTGGCCTACCTCAACGATGCGTCGGGAGTGGCGGTGCTGAAGGAAGCCGCCGACAAGGAACCGGCGTTCCGTGTGTTTGCACTCGCTGCACTGTCGACGCTGAACGATGGCGATGCGGTCATCGCCATGCGTGAACTGATCCAGCATGAGAGTATCGAAACACGGTACGGTGCCTTTCGTGCCCTGTCGATAGCCTCTCCAAACGATCCATCGATCATCCGACACAACTACGATTCCGGATTCGCCGTCTATCTGGTCGAGACCACTCAAGAGCCCGCCATTCACGTCACGCGCCGTCGCAAGCCGGAGGTGGTTCTCTTCGGAGTCGACCAGCAGTTCACCGCTCCGCTCGTCATGCGGGCCGGACATGATGTCATTGTGCAATGCCCCGACAACGGGAACAAAGTGAAGCTAACGCTGATCCTGCCCGGCCAACCGACACGGGAACTCTATTCCAGCCTACGCGTGGCCGATGTGATCGCCGCAGCTGTGGAACTGGGCGTCGAATACCCGGCGATCGTCGAGATGCTAGTGCAGGCTCAGAAGCAGAGGAACCTGGATGGCATGCTCGCCTTCGACCAACTTCCTCAACCAGGCCGTTCGTTCCAGCGTCCCGACATGGCCGAAGGCCCCGCCACAGAGATGATCGGCAGTTCCGCGTTGATGCCGAACCTGTTTGACATCGACCCGAGTGGCCTCGAAATCGAGACCGAGATGGAGAAAGCTCCCGCAGTGAAGTCCATTGCTCCCGAAGAGATGGAGACCGCCGAAGGCATGAGCGGCGTCAGCTTCGGCGTTCAGTAGTGCTGGTCAGTGGGATCGGCTTCCAGCCTGTCGTGAAGGAAACCGAAGCACGAAGTCCGAAACTCAAATGAGGGAGAAACGTGCTCCGCTTCGCAGAGCCTTCGCGTCGCAGCTAAACGGTGCTCCACACGCCCCTCAATCCCCCGAATGACCGTGTTGTTTTCATGCTGAAGTCCCTCGAACTCTTTGGATTCAAGAGCTTCGCGGACCGAACCGTTTTCGAGTTCGCGCCGGGGATGACGTGCGTCGTGGGTCCGAACGGCAGCGGCAAAAGTAACGTCGTGGACTCGATCAAATGGATCCTCGGCGACCAGAGCGCGAAGAGCCTGCGCGGCACCGAGATGACCGATGTCATCTTCAACGGCTCCAATGGCCGCAAGCCCAGCGGCTTCTCGGAAGCGATGCTGACGTTCGATAATACGCAGCGTCTGTTTCCCATGGACGCCATTGAGGTCCAAGTCGGGCGTCGGCTCTATCGCAGTGGAGAGTCGGAGTATCTGCTCAATCGCGCCGTCGTACGGCTCAAGGACATTCGCGATCTGTTCCTCGGCACCGGAGCGGGGACAGCGGCCTACAGCATCATCGAGCAAGGGCGGGTCGATCAGATCCTCCAGTCCAATCCTGCCGCCCGCCGTCTCGTCTTTGAAGAAGCCGCGGGCATCTCGCGCTTCAAGTCGAAGCGCATCGAGGCCCAGCGGAAGATCGAACGTATCGACCAGAACCTCCAACGACTGACCGACATCGTCGACGAGGTCGAAGCCCAGCTGAACTCCACCCGCAGCCAGGCGAGTAAGGCCGCCAAGTACCGCGAGATCTCGACCGAACTCAAGACCTTGTGGACCGGACTCGCCGCCGACGATGCCCGGTTGTGGTCGACACAACTGACCGAGTTGCGGGTTGTCGAAGAGCAGGCCCGCACTACCGCAGAGGGCCTCGCGTCGAGCGTACAGGCTCTCGAAGAGCAGGTCCAGCGGGCCGATAGCGAGCTGCACCAGATTGAGACCCGCGTGCGCGACTTTGAGCGCAAGTCGTCGTCCAACCGCGAGAGCATCGCCGCGCAAGACGCCACGATCCGGCACCAGACGTTCCGCCTGCGGGAACTGCATGCCGACCTCGATCGACTGCGAAAGCAACGTCTCGAATTGACGGCTCGCGCGGGTGCTGTCGCGCGGGAACTGGACGAGACAGCCGTGCGGTTGATGCAGTTTGAGGAGAGCTTCGTCGAGCAGCAGCAGGCCATTCAGGGCCGAGATAGCGAACTCTCCGTGTTACGAGGGCAACTCGAGGAAGCCCGGTCTCGGATGCGGGCTCGTCGTACCGAGCGGGACCAGTTAAGCCTGCGATCGCAGTCGGCGCTGACGCGAATCGCGACACTCGAACTCCAGCAGCAGACCGCGTTGGAGGCTCTTCACAAAACTCGTAGTCGGATTGACCAATTACTGGCCGAATTCTCCTCATCGCAGTCGGAACTCGACCAGCGCAGACTGGCACACGCCGCAGCTGACACCACCAGTCAGCGCACTCGTGAGGAGTTGGACCTGCTCCGCACCGAAAGGTCGTCGTTACTGGGCGAGCACTCGCAGACGGATCGGCGACTCGCTGAATTGCGAGAGCGTCGCAGTGCCGCGCTGGCCCGGCTGAACGTGTTGCAAGATCTGGAGCGCAAGCAGGAGGGGATTGGCCTCGGGGTGCGAGAGATTCTGAGACGGGCCGAGACACTCAGCGAGCCGCCGTGGTCGAACATTCTGGGAACAGTCGGTGATCTGCTCGACACGGCGCTCGAAACGGCCCCGCTGGTGGAACTGGCTCTCGGAGATCGCACGCAGATTCTGGTGGTCGACGATCTGCGTCCGCTGCTCGACTATCTCAATCAGGGCGACGGTCGGCTGCTCGACCGCGTGGGTTTCATCGAGCTGCGAACGGCGATGGCACCACGTCGGGGACGAGTCGCGAGCCAACCGCACTGGTTGGAACTGTTCGATCTCGACTGCCGCGAGTGGCCCGATCTGAGCCGCGAGCCGGGCGTGGTGCAACGTGCCGATCAACTCGTCACAGAGACGGGTCGCGTGCCCGGACTGGCGGCGCGGCTGCTCTCCGATACGTGGATCGTCAACACCCTCGACCGAGCTCTCCAACTGGCGGCGACCAGCGGACAAGGGTGCCGTTTTGTCACGATGCAGGGAGAACTGATCACCGGGGATGGCGTGCTGTTCGTGGGAGCAACACCGCAGGACGCCGCAGTCCTCTCGCGAAAGAGTGAGCTGCGAAAACTGCGGAGCGAAGTGATACGTCTGGAGCGGGCGATTGAGGCCGATGTGGAACGGCTCGCCATGCTGTCACAGGCCCTGGAGTCCCGCACCGGGCGGCAAGACGAGATCGAAGTGGAGTCTCAGCGTCGCTCGTCGCAGGTGGCCGAAGCCTCCATGCGGCTCGCCTCACAACTCGAAGAGGTCACTCGCATCGAAGAGGCCATTCGCGAGCGAGAACGTCTGGCCACCGAGCAGGACGAGCGAGCGCGGTCACTCGAGTCCGACCTGCAAGCCGTCCGTACTCGGCAGGAGTCCGAACTGCGTGAGGCCGAAGAACTCACTCGCACGGTTCAGAGTGGTGAGGCCGAGATCGCCGAGATTGAAGAGCTGTACCACGAGGTCCAACAACTCGTGCGGTCCGAGCAACTCGCACTCGCCAAACACGAAGAGCGCCTCCGCAGCTTGAAAGAGACTCAGCTCCGCTTACAGGGCGATCAGGTCCAGCGCGTCGATCAAGAAGCCGAGTCGAACGAACGCTATGTCAGTTTGCTGAAGGCGGAGCAGGAGTCGACTCTGCTGGTATTGCGAACACAAGCGATCCTGTCTGAACGCCATCTCATTCAGGAACAGTTGCTCGGCGAACTGCGGATCGTCAACCGCGAGCGCGAGGCGTTTCGGCAGGAGCGGTCGCAGCGGTCACGCGAACTGGATGAACTACATCGTCGCCGTCGCAAAGCCGTCGAGACCGCTCACGAAACGCAGATGCAGATTCGCGACATCGACCAGAAGCAGACGACGCTCGCCCAGCGGATCGACGAGGAGTACCAGCTCACTCTCGCTGAACTCATGGGGAGCGGAGCGTCGGCATTCGGCGATCATGTAAGAGAACGCTACGGAGAGATGAGTTCACCAGAGGTCAATGTGAGCTTTGCCGAGGTCCGTCCCGAATTGGAGGCTGCGGTGGATCGACTGCGCAAACGCCTCAAGATGATGGGACACGTCAACACCGATGCGCTCGCCAGCCTGGAAGAGATCGAGAACCGCTTCACCGATCTGAGCGCGCAGCTGAAGGACTTGCAGGAGGCCAAGGCCGCCCTCGAAGACATCATTCGCCGCATCAATGTGGAGAGCAAACGGCTGTTCCTGGAAACCTTCGAAATGATCCGCCAGAACTTTCAGGTGCTGTTCCGCAAGATGTTCGGCGGCGGGGACGGGAACATCATCCTAGAGAATCCCGACGATGTGCTGGACTGCGGGATCGATATCGTCGCGCGACCACCGGGCAAGGAGCTGCGGAGTCTGACACTGCTGAGCGGGGGCGAGAAGACGATGACAGCGGTCGGTTTGCTGTTTGCGATGTTCAAGAGTAAACCCAGTCCGTACTGCATCCTCGACGAAGTGGATGCCGCGCTCGATGACGCCAACGTCGGACGTTATGTGAACGTCGTCAAGGAGTTCTCCGCCATGACGCAGTTCGTGGTCATTACCCACCGCAAGCCCACGATGGCCGCTGCCGATGTGCTGTACGGCGTCACGATGGAGCAAGCCGGGGTCTCGAAACGCATGGCCGTGCGATTCGATCAGGTCGGCGAGAACGGGGAGATTCTGGAAGCCGCCAAGGCGGCTTGATTTGCGGTCGCTGTCTCCCTGCCACTACTCGATGCAGTACAGGAACTCCCGGCGGTGGCCGTCGACCATGTCGGCCACGCGGTGGTAAATCCGGCTATCGCTGATCGCCAGGGTTCCGAAGACTTCGCTGCCGAGCTGGTTTTCGCCGAGGAGTTTGAACTCCTTCGGGTCGGATTGGAAGATGGTCGTCTTGCCCGCTTCGTCTGTCGCATAGATCGCGTCTTCGACGAGAACGAGCGAGGAACTGAACGTCCCACCAACTCGGTGCTTCCACATCTCTTCGCCGGTGTCACTCTTGAAACAGGTCGCCACTCCCGCATCGAGCATCGCATACAGGTAGCCGCCTTGCAGCACCATCGAAGGCACATAGACGCGCGAGGGGTTCTCCCACACGACCGTCCCCGAGCCGTCGGCCTTCATCGCCGCCAGATGGTTCTTGGGGTAGCCACCGCTGGTGTAGATGTGGGTGCCGTCTGTCACGGTTGAGGTCACACACTCAGTCGTCGCTCCGGGGAACTCCCAGTTCTGGCTGCCGCTGAGCGGGTCCAGACTCGTGACCAAATCGCACCCGATCAGGAACATCTGCTCCTTACCCGCCGCCTTCAGAATGATCGGCGAGGGGTAGTTCGGCAGCGCGGGGCGCGAGTGGGACCAGACGATCTTGCCCGTCGCGCGGTTCAGCCCCGCCAGCGTCCCCTGGCCCCCCTTCGTATCCGCCGACACGATGACCAGTGGACCGTAAACCATCGGCGATGAGCTGAATCCCTGGTGCAACACATAGTCTGTAATCTTCGTCTGCCACATCTGCTTGCCCTGGCGATCAATGGCGGTGGTATAGATCGCATCATGACTCAGGAAGTTGACGAAGATCCGCTCTCCGTCGCAGGCCGGGGTCGAGTTGGCCGAGGTACTCTTCTCGTTCTGCTTGGCGACGAAGCCGCCCTCATGAACCTTGGTCTCCCACAACTGTTTGCCAGTGTTCTTATCGAAGGCGATCGTCAATTGGCGGTCGGGTTCATTCGCAGCTGTGTTGAGAATGACTTGATCGCCGACCACGATGGGGGAACCGTGCCCCTTACCGGGGAGCGGGGCCTTCCAGCGGATGCCCTCGGTGGCGGACCACTTGGTGGGGGCCTTTTGTCCCGCTGGAGCGATGCCGTTGCGGTTCTGCCCCCGCCACCACGGCCAGTCACCGGGTGCGACCTTGATCGGGCTGATCGGGCTGATCGGGACTGCGTCCTTGTCCTCCGCAGACGCCACGCGCCCCGTCGCCACCTGACCCACGATCAGACCGACGCACACACTCCACAGAGTCCATCGCATCATCGCATTACCTCATGAGTCACATCGAACGGGATCTCTCGGATGCTTGTGTCGTAGTCGATCGGGAATCGAAAGCCAAGGCCGGATAAATTGCCTCACGCGGCGTATTCACCAAAGGGGGGTGTCTCTCACGGGGGTCGAAATCCCTCGTGTCTGCGACTGTCCCATTGTATGAAGCCGTCCTCATGAATTGATCGTGTGCTTCATCCTCTGGCGGGAACCGAATCGCCGACGGCTTCTCACTATAGCTTGAGATCCTCTGGCAACCGATACACACGCTTCGCATTCCCCGACCAGAGTTTTTCTCGGTCGGCTGCGGGGCGTTTCTCGATGATCTGGGTCAGGGCCGAGATCCACTCATTGAGTGGAGCCCCGAGCAGGCAGACCGGCCAGTCGCCGCCGAAGACAACGCGATCCGGACCGAAGGAATCGAGGCAGTGATTGACCACCGGGGCCAAAGTCTCGGCAGTCCAGCCCGGCTGGGCCTTGGCGATGATCCCGGAGATTTTGCTGAACACATTCGGTCGCTTGGCGAGGGCTTCGATGTCCCGCTTCCAAGCCACTGGGTCGTGCGACGGCTCCCTCGCACCGTGGACGAATGCGTTGATGTCCGCGTTGCCGCAGTGGTCGAGTACGAACCGCGTGTCGGGGCATTTTTCGGTCAAGGCGAGTGCGTCGAGAAGATCGCCGGGCCGCATGCAAAGATCGAAGTTGACCCCCAGCTTGCCCAGCATCTGCACCCCGCTCACGAACTCCGGTTGCAGGCAGAACCCCTTCGGTGTCGAGTCCCCATGGAGTACCTGCCGCACCCCCTTCACATGGCCCGACTCAGCATGCTTCCTGACATACGCTTCGAAGTCTTTCGACGCAGGACGCCCCCCAATCACCGCACCGACCATCGGGTGCTTCGGATCTCGGCACAGGCCGAGCACGAACTCCGCCTCCGCGTTGTGCTGATCCTCCGCGACATCGACCTCCATATAGATCGTCCGCATCAACCGACCCGCCGTGGCTGTGGCGTATTCCTGGCTGCGGTAGTCGTGCTTGAGGACCTCCGGGGCTCCCGCCAGCCACGCCATCTTCTGCCACGACAAGTCCCACAAGTGCTGGTGCGTATCGATCCGCAGCAGTTGAGGCTCCGCAGCTTCGGAGACACCGGGCACCCACAGCGCCGCCCCGGTGACGAGGGCGGACTGACGAAGAAAGTCGCGACGGGTACTGGTCATGGGAAATGCTTAGAGTTGGGGGTGAGTTGAGTGAACGATGGCTGAGTTGAACAGAGCCACTTTCTCAGTGCAGCTTTCGCCAGCGTGTTCATTCCTGATGTTTGGAACACTGATCTTCGCTGATCGACGCTAATCTTGGCCAGGATCAGTGTCGATCAGTGGGAATTAGTGTTCCAATTCTGCTCCTGGTCAGCTCGATGGAGTGCAAACCAATTGATACTGATCGAGAAGATGTGCAACGGGGTTTCCGGGAGGGCGAAGGCAGTGCTGTGAACAGGATTGCAGTCACTGGACTCGCGG
>JAYTCW010000319.1:0-27548 GCA_043736295.1 Planctomycetota bacterium
ATCGAGGAGTGCTTCGCCGCGATCATCAAGCGGATTCCGCCGCCGAAGGGGGATCCCGCCGCCCCGCTCAAGTGCCTGATCTTCGACAGCAAGTACGACTACTATCGAGGCGTCGTGACCTACGTCCGCGTGCTCGAAGGGACCGTTAAAAAGGGTGAGCGGATCAAGTTCATGAAGGGCGGTTCGATCAACGACGTGATCGAGATCGGCCAGTTCCGGCCCGACATGAAGCCCTGTGAGTCGCTCGGACCGGGGCAGGTGGGTTACGTCATCACCGGTGTCAAAGAGGTCCGGCACATCCACGTCGGAGACACCCTCACGCACGCCGCCCGCCCGACAGAAACTCCTTTGGAAGGCTACAAAGAGCCGCAGCAGATGGTGTACTGCGGCATGTACCCCATCGACACCACCGGGTTTGAACACCTGCGCGAGGAACTCGAACGACTGAGCCTCAATGACGCCAGCTTCTCCTTCGCCCCGGAAACCAGCGATGCCCTCGGCTTCGGCTTCCGCTGCGGCTTCCTGGGGATGCTGCACATGGAAGTGATCCAGCAGCGGCTGGAGCGCGAGGCCGAAGTCGACCTGATCCAGACAGCCCCGAACGTCACCTACGAACTGCTGCTCCACACCGGCGAGGTCCAGAAGATCGACAACCCCGTCGATGTCCCCGACAGCGGCCAGATCAAGGAGTTCCGCGAGCCAATCGCCAAGGTGCAGTTCATCGTCCCCTCGTCCTGCATCGGCACGCTGATGCAGCTGTGCGAGGATCGCCGGGGCACCTACAAGACGACTGAGTACCTCGGCTCCGATCGCGCTCAGCTCGTGTACGAACTACCACTGGCCGAAATCGTCTACGACATGCACGACAAGCTCAAGTCGGTGACGCGCGGGTACGGCACGATGAACTACGAGATCATCGGTTTCCGCGACGCCAACCTCGTGAAGATGGACATTTTGGTGAAGGGGTCGAAGGTCGAAGCCCTGGCCATGATCGTCCACCGCACGACCGCCGAACGCCGCGGTCGAGCCGTGTGCAAGAAGCTCAAGGAAGAAATCTCCAAGCACCAGTTCGAGATCGCGATCCAGGCTGCACTCGGCGGCAAGGTGATCGCCCGCGAGACGATTTCTGCCGTCCGCAAGGACGTGACCGCCAAGTGCTACGGCGGCGACATCAGCCGCAAAAAGAAGCTGCTGGATAAGCAGAAGGAAGGTAAGAAGCGGATGAAGTCGTTCGGCGAAGTCGAAATCCCACAGAAGGCGTTCCTGTCGGTGCTGGAAGCGCGCGGGGATGAGGGGTGACCCCCTGCGACCAAACGAGAATAGGGCCGGAAGCGTCAGCGCCCGGAGCCAATTCACATCGAGCGAAAGGGCACCCGCCATAGCCAGTGGATGCCCTGTCGCTGTTCCGCCTGAATGCCCTACGTCCGCCCTGGCGAGTAGGTCATGGAAAATGACTGGAATGACTCGACATCATCGAAGGCGAAGCTGCTCTGTTTAGGTGAGACTATTCACCGACTGTCCATGATCGTTGGTCAACAAGAGCAATACCCATTGGCGTCAAACCTCGGCTCGCCCGCGCCGGTGCCAAGTCGATTGAACGATCGAAGTGGCCCACGGCCTCGACACACGCGAGGGCACCTGCGTCAGATCACACTGGTCTGCAACAACCTCAACACATACACCAAGGCGTGTTCTTCGAAGCTGACCATTCTGCAAGATGTCGACCAATGGCACCTCTCCCGGCCAATCTGAGGACTGGCCAAGCTTTCGAGTTGCCAGAGATCGCGGGCGGACCATTCGGGGGGAGACAATCGCCGGGGGATTCGGCCCGCTTGCAAATCGTCTCGGCAATCCAGATACTTCTGGAGTGCCGCGTCGGGATCAGCCCAGACGCCGAAGAAATGTACCTTGCCCCGAATCTTCTTGCACCACTGCCCGTTGGCGCGTGATGTAAGTAGAAACTCGGCATAGGGTTTCTGAGGTTTCTTGGCGGAGACTGGTGGTGTGTCTTGCTCTCTTATGGTTCGGTTGTCGTTGTGCTTGTCGCAAACAGGCCCAGAGCCATGAAGGAATGCAAGATGTGAGGCTAAAACCTCAATTGCCGTAGTGGCGGAATGGCAGACGCGATGGATTCAAAATCCATTGTCCCCAAAGGACGTGTGGGTTCGAGTCCCACCTTCGGCACTGTGTTTTTCAGATAGTTTTGTTGGTGATTACCACAGTTTAGAGAGGGAGCCCTGTCACGTGCCAACTCTCCTGACAGTCGATTGTTTGTGCCACATTGTGCCTGTTTTTGCCTCTCCGAGACTGGTGTAGGTGCAAGCTGAAGTGCAAGCTGAGGAGCCTCGATCCCAATACTTGGGAGCGACTCAACTGCTCTTCCCTGATCTCCCATTCCGATGTGAGTGTAGGTGTTCATGGTGAGATTGATGCCGCTATGCCTCGCCAAAGTCTTGGCCATCTGCGGGGAGACATTGGCGAGACTCAAATTGGTGATGAACGTCTGCCGCAGACTGTGAAAGTCCAATACGCGTCCGTCCTCGTCATTGCTCGCGATTCCTGCATCTTTGAGGTCGGCCCGGAGTATCTCAGCCGTGCGCATATTTCCAATTGGGAGCAGCAATTCTCCGTCCGGCGATTCCGTGATGCATCTTTTTATGACATCAGCGATATCCAGGCAAAGAGGAAGTACGTCGTCCTTTCGATGATTGGCTCATACGGTGTTCCGGGGAGGTCTGTTCAGAACTAACCCAACGGCCTAGAAACCAGCGATCTGGCACAGCTGGGAGCTGTGCGAACAGTCTCTGAGGCGGGTTCGAGGGGTCACGGATGGGCCTGACGTTGTTGCCTTTGATTGATGATCAGAAGTGTTTTGAAACGGTGCGTCGCCTGCGTTGGCCGGGGGGCGTGGCGTGCCCGCATTGCGAGTCGATGACGGTCACGAAGCGGGGGATGGACGAGACTCAAGCGTGTCGGCAGCGATACCATTGCGGGGGTTGCCACCGTCAATTCGACGACCTGAGGGGCACCATCTTCGCGGGCCATCATCAGCCGCTACGAGTCTGGTTGTTGTGCCTGTATTTCAGGGGCCTGAACTTGTCGAATCGGCAGATCGCTCGGGAGCTAAGTTTGGATGAGGACAGTACTCACGACATGGCCAGCCAATTGCGAGAAGGGATCGTGGCGCGGCAGCCTGCCGTGGTTCTGTCGGACAAGGTGGAATGCGATGAAGTCTATGTGGTGGCCGGGCATAAAGGGCATCCCGAGGCTGTGAAAAAAAAGGGCGACCACCGCGTCGAAGGCGCTTGAAAGGAGCCCCCGGTCGTGGCACCCTGGCCAAGGAGAAGCCGCCGATTTTCGGGATGATTCAACGCGGAGGAATGGTCGTCATGCGGATGCTCGTGAACGTGAAACAAGTCACCATCGGCCCCCTGATTAAATCCACCATCGCCCCCGACACCACGATCTATACCGACGAGTACGATATCGACAGCCGCCTGCCTGAATGGGGCGACGCACACCGCACCGTCAACCACGGTCGCGGCGAGTACGCCCGCGACGCAGACGGCGACGGCTTTTGCGAAATTCACGTCAACACGATGGAAGGCTGCTGGTCGCTCTTACGCTCCTGGCTGCGCCCGCATCGGGGGATCTCGCAGGAGAAACTACCGCTGTACATCGCCCTGTTCGAGTTCGTCCACAACGCCAGAAAGCGAGGAAAAGACCTACTGGAAACGCTGATTGTGACCCTCCTCACGCCACCTCCCCGGAACACCGTATGAGCCAAGACTGATTTGGGAGGGTCACCTGACAGCGGCTCGATGCCAACAAAGTGGCAGAGGAGTTGAATCGTAGCGAACTCCGGGAACGGAGGCTTCCGGCCAGGGGATTCCGCTGGGCTTGGACGGCAGCGACTCTGAGATGGACCGTGTCCTGGAGGCTCTCTATGACTCGGATCGCTCCGCCGGTCTCGGCAGTTCCTGCCCCAACGTGAACCGCTGGCTGGGCGATATCCGGCAATACTTTCCCAAATCGGTTGTGCAGGTCATGCAGAAGGACGCCCTGGAGAGACTCAAGCTGCACCAGATGTTGCTGGAGCCGGAGACCCTTGAGACGATAGAGGCCGATGTGCATTTGATTGGGACACTGCTCTCGCTGAAGTCGGTGATCCCCAACAAGACCAAGGAGACCGCCCGCAAGGTGGTTCGCAAGGTGACGGACGATTTTCGCAACCCTCCAACGGAGGCGGTCCGAGGGGCTCTCAACAAGGCATCGCGCACCTCCCGGCCACGCCCCAGCGAGATCGACTGGCACCGTACGATCCGTAAGAACTTGCACAACTACATTCCCGAACGCGGCACGATCATCGCCGAGCAGCTGGTCGGCTATGGCCGCAAACGGTCCTCATTGCGCGACATCGTGCTGTGCATCGACCAGAGCGAATCGATGGCGACATCGGTCGTCTACGCGAGCATCTTGGGTGCCGTACTCGCGTCACTGAAAGCCGTTTCCACACGACTGGTGGTGTTTGATACCCAGATCGTCGATCTGACCGACCAGCTCGACGACCCGGTCGATGTCCTGCTTGGAACCCAGTTGGGCGGTGGGACCGACATCAACCGGGCTGTTCGTTATTGTCGCCAGCACATCACGCGTCCGTCGCAAACGATCTTCATTCTGATCTCGGACTTGTCTGAAGGCGGCGTGGCAGCTGATCTGTTGCGTCAGACCGCCGAGATGATCCACAGTGGGGTCATGATGGTCTGCCTGCTCGCCCTCAACGATGAAGGCGCTCTCTGCTTCGACGAGAAGCTGGCCGCTCAGATGACAGAACTCGGCGCCCCGGCATTCGCCTGCACCCCGACCTCGTTCCGGACCTGATGGCGACAACCATCCAGAAAGGCGACATCGCCGCCTAGGCCGGTCGGAACCAGACGGTCATCAACGGCAGACCCTGACGAAGAGACAAAACGAAACGTCACACCGGTTCCGATGAGCCATTCAGGCGAGGGCGTTCGCTTCGTCGAACTACGACCGCTCGAATTGGCGAATGCGATTCAGCAATCGCAGTTCGAAATCAGGGTTGGGTCCGATTCGCGGTCCCAAACGGTGTTTTAAATCTTCGGGGCGTTTTTGGAGAGACAGAGAGAGTTCGAAGGCCGAAACTCGCATGAGCGGTTTGAAATATCGAAATCCGGGCGTTTTCGGGAACCCCCGAGAGGTCTCGGTCTAAGCCATCGTCATCGCAACATTTGGCGGGAATGGCGGATACGACGGGACTCTTTAGGGAGCCCCAAATACCCCGTTGAGTGAACCCGTGGGTTACTGGGAGTTCGAAAAAGTGAAACAGTGAACCGGGGCGAACTCTCTTCCAAAAGAGTCTCTGTTTTGGTGGACTCGCGACAACCAGTTTCTTCTCCGGGATCAGCGGTTCGAGTTATATTCGGATCGAATGAAGGCGAACGGAACTCGAACTTGTTGCATGAGGAGGACCAAATGAGGAGGTCCGATTCACCCCGTAGCGATGTCGAGCCCTTTCCAATAATCGCCGGCGATCGCTTTCTAAACTGGCGAGTCATCGAGAAACGCCTCCTTCACCGGATCCCATTCGATCTTGCGATTGAGATGGGGTGCAATCCCAGCCAGGCGACAAGTCGAGAGCGCCCGATGGTGGCTGAAGACAGCGGAGATCGGCTCTTGGCGATGTCGGGATGCTTCGAAAGATGTTGCGAAAGTGATCGATCAGGGGGCGATTCTTGTACACCTCTTTCGGAACTCCGCTAGGCAGTTGGTTGGTCTTCAAGTCGTCAACAGGTTTCCCGGTCAGCTGGCCTCGGTTCACAAAGATCCGACCTATCATCGCGTACGGATCATAGTAGACTGATGCGTGTGCTGGTGGCGAGCGATACATGCACTCGCGTTGACTGTGCCAGACGAGTCAAGTTGCCCCATTGAGTCAGTTCGCTCAGGAGAATTCCCGATGGTGGGCCACCCGACTGCTCACTCGCAGATCCCGCGGCGAGTTGCGTTGCAGGTGGGGGCTTGCGGTCTGCTGGGCTTGGGGATGAATCATGTTGCCGGGTTGCGGGCGATGGCGGATAAGAATCGCCCGGTAGCGCCGCGTCATAAGTCTGTGATCTACATCTTTCTTTCAGGCGGTCTGGCACAACAGGATAGCTTTGATCTTAAGCCCAATGCCCCCGACACCATTCGCGGCGAGTTCAATCCCATCGCGACGCAGACCTCGGGAATTCAGATCTGCGAGCATCTTCCGCTGCTGGCGGCGTGCAGTGACCAATGGGCGCTCGTGAGGTCGCTGACGCATCCGTACAACGAACATTCGCTGGGGCATCACGTGATGCTGACGGGGCGGACTCCCCAGCCCGTCGGGTTCGATTCGAACCGCCCTACGCCTCGTGACTTCCCATCACTGGCCTCACTGGTGACACGGGTCGTCCCGCCGCGAAACAATCTTCCGCCCGCAGCTGTGTTGCCCGAAAAGTTGATTCATGTCACCGGTCGCACGATTCCGGGGCAGTTTGCGGGTGAGATGGGCGACAGCTTTGATCCGTGGTGGATCGAGGCGAGTCAGTATCGCGATACGAACTACACGCATGGTGCCTTTCCCGAGTATGGCTTTCAGCGGCAGCGTGGGAAGGCGACTCCGCAGAACTATCGTTACGAGGCTCCTCGACTGGAACTGGCCCAAGGCATGCTGCGGAACCAGTTCGATGCTCGGCGGTCCTTACTGTCATCGATCGAGGCGCAACGCCGGACACTCGACACGGGCGCAAGCGTCGCCGACTACGACCGGCATCGGCAGACAGCTGTGTCGATGCTCCTGGAAGGTCGAGTTCACAAGGCCCTGGATGTGCATGCGGCGGATGATCGACTGCAGGATCGATATGGGCGGAATTCGTTCGGCTGGTCGTTGCTGATGGCGCGGCAACTTGTAGAGGCGGGGGTCAGCCTGGTGCAGGTCAACCTTGGCAATGATGAGTCGTGGGACACGCACGAGGCCGCGTTTGGCGTGCTGCGGGACTATCTGTTTCCGCCCACCGACCGGGCTGTGTCTGCGCTGATTGAAGACCTGTCGGAGCGGGGGCTGCTGGACGATGTGCTGATCGTGATGGCGGGGGAGTTCGGTCGAACTCCCAAGGTATTCACGTTCCCCGGAGATGAGACTAAGCTGCCGGGGCGTGATCATTGGGGAGCTGTGCAGACCGTGTTCTTCGCCGGGGGCGGAGTGCGAGGCGGAACGGTGATCGGCGAATCAGACGCGATCGGCGGTTACCCGAAGTCCGATGCTCAGACTCCCGAAAACATGGCAGCTACGATTTACGAAGCGTTGGGACTGCCGCGAACACTCGCCTGGAACGACGAGTTGGACCGGCCCCATCAGGTGTACCACGGCGATCCCATTCCCGGTCTCACTTGACCTGAACGACACGAGAATCCCAGAGACAATTCATGCTCGACATCCTTGGACACGCCCCGGCCTCGCACTGCGATGGACACTCGCGCCGGCATTTTCTCAAGATCGGCGGCCTCGCGCTGGGGGGGATGTCGCTACCGCAAATCCTGCAAGCGCAGGAGTCCTCGCCGGTCACGCGCGGCAAACCGCTAGGGCACAAGGCGATCATCATGATCTACCTGTCCGGCGGGCCGTCGCATCAGGACATGTACGACTTGAAGATGGACGCCCCCTCGGAGATTCGCGGGTCGTTTAAGCCAATCGCGACGAACGTCCCGGGCATCGAGATCTGCGAGCACATGCCGCGTTTGGCCAAAATGATGGACAAGTTCGCCATCATTCGGTCACTTTACGGTTGCCTCGACCAGCATGCCTCGGACCAGTGTTTGAGCGGCTATCCGATCGGGCCGAAAGGGCGTCAGGACGATCATCCGTCGCTGGGGTCCGCCATCTCGAAGCTGCAAGGGCCGGTCGATCCCGCCGTGCCGCCATTCGTCGGGCTGACGACGAAGAACGGGCATGCTCCGTATTCAAATCCCGGTTTGCCCGGGTTCTTGGGACATGCCTATACCCCGTTCCAGCCGGATAGCGACGGCATGGCCAACATGCGGCTGAACGGCGTTACGCTTGACCAACTGAGAAATCGTGAGGCGCTACTGGCCGGGTTCGACCGGTTCCGCCGCGAGGTCGATCGGCAGGAAAGGTATCGCGGTGTCGATGCTCTGTCGCGGAAAGCCTTCGACGTACTGACATCGAGCAAACTGGTCGAGGCGCTGGATCTCGAAAAAGAAGACTCTGTGTTGCGCGACCGATATGGGCGCGGCGCTTCGTCCCCGGCCTTTGGCGAGGATGCCGGTCCGCACTGGATGGACCAATTCCTCATGGCACGGCGGTTGGTGGAAGCGGGAGTCCGTTGCGTCACGCTGTCGTTCGGCAGTTGGGATCGTCACGGCCAGAACTTTGAACGGTTGCCCGAGCAACTCGGCAAGCTCGACCAGGGGGTGACCGCGCTGGTGGAAGACCTGCACGCTCGCGGACTCGATCAAGATGTCAGCGTCGTTGCCTGGGGCGAGTTCGGTCGCACGCCGCGCATCAACCCGGGTGGAGGCCGCGACCACTGGCCGCAGGTGGCGAGCTGCTTGCTGGCCGGGGGCGGCATGCGCATGGGCCAGGTGATCGGCTCGACCAATCGACTCGGCGAGGTGCCGCAAGATCGCCCGGTCCATTACCAGGAGGTCTTCGCCACGCTCTATAACCGGCTGGGGATCGATGCCGAGAACGCCACGATTCCCGATCAGGCGGGTCGGCCACAGTATCTGGTGGATCACCGCGATCCGATTCGGGAACTGATCTGAACGAAAACCACCTCCAGTCGCTCAAGAGTGAAGCTGCCTCCATGTCGTTGTCCCCGACTCATCAATGCGACACAACAGCCGGGCGGCTGCTTGTCATGGTTCTGTGTCTGCTCATCGTCGCGATCAGCCCAGTTCCCGCAGTGTCCGTTCTCACTGCTGGGGAGATGTCGCTCCCGCTGATTGGCTACTCCGAAGGCCGTAACGATCTGCCCGAGGGGCAGTTCGTGAACTGGGTGACCAAACGTGCCTGCGTGGTTCGGGCCGATGGAACCGGGCGACAGGTGCTGGGCGAGGAACTGATTAAGCAGCAGCACTCGTGGACCCAGTTCGCCGGCTGGTCACCCGACGGGAAGCAGGCCGTTGTTCTGAGTCAGTGGGAGAGCCCAGAGAACGCCGCTTGGGAACGCGCGCATAAAACGTTCCGGATGACCGAGGGCTGGCTGGTCGACACCTGTCTGCTCGATCCGGCGACGGGGTCCATCACCAACCTGACATCGGTCGATCGCGTCAGCATCTACAACACAGGGCTGTTCTTTCTGCCCGACGGCAGCGGCTATGGCTTTACGCCGTTGATCAACGGGGTATCGATCCCTTATCTGATGGACGCTGATGGTCGTAACAAGCGTGACGTTTCCGGATCAGGCGGCGGGTTCGCCTACGGCTATTCCGTCTCACCAGATGGAAAGCGAATTAGTTACCACGAGAACTATCAGATCGTCGTATCCAACGCCGATGGCAGCGACAAGCGGCGTGTCGAGACCGGTCACCCGTTCAACTTTGCGCCGAGATGGTCGCCTGACGGCGAGTGGCTGCTGTTCGTCTCGGGTGAGCACTACAACTGCCATCCGCACATCGTGAAGCAGGACGGTAGCGGGCTGAAGAAGCTCGCTGACCGAGGCGGGTATCGCGGTGTTGTGGAAGTCCTGAAGCACCCCGACTTCCACAGCGAAAGCAGCGATGTTCCCGTGTGGGCGGCGGACGGTCAAAGCCTCTTCTACACTGCCAAAGTCGGCGAGAGTATTGAACTGATGCGCGTCGATCTGGATGGCAATGTCACTCCATTGACCCATTCGGCGAAGCCAGGAACAAGGCACTATCACCCCGCTGTCTCGCCGGATGGAATGTCGATTCTGTTCGGCTCCGACCGCAGCGGCACAATGCAGCTTTACGTCGCGACCGTCGACGGTCAGGATGTCCGACCGATCACGCACGTGCCCGCTGGTCACTGCGCGATGCATGGCTACTGGCAACCTGTTCCTGAGAAAAGGTGACACCCGATGACTCACATTCTGAGGCGACGAGAAATGCTGGCGTTGTTGGCAGCGCTCACGCCGAGTGCCGCAGCACTGGGCCAAGCCCCGCAAGCATCGTCGTTTGGCCGAGCCAAGAGCGTCATCTATCTCTACATGAGTGGCGGTCCGTCGCAGTACGAGACGTTCGATCCGAAGCCGGACGCGCCAGCGGAGATACGCGGGAGTTTCTCGCCGATCTCGACCAACGTTCCGGGAACCCAGATTTGCGAGTTACTGCCGCGGACGGCGACCATGGTTGATCGCCTGGCGATCGTGCGTTCCTTCTCCACGGACGATCCGAATCATGAGTCAGCTGGGTACTGGATCAACACGGGGCACAAGTACGCCGGTCCAGACATGCGGGCGCTCGCCCCGACCGATTGGCCCACGATGGGTTCAATCATCAAGATGCTGAAACCGACGGAGCGCGGTCCGTTCAGTTCGGTGATGCTGCCCGAGGCGATCATTGCCAACCCCAACGTCTTTCTGCCGGGCCAGAACGCCGGGTTTCTCGGACGCCGCTGGGATCCCGAGATCCTCAAGTGCGACCCGTCTGCGCCCGACTTCCACATCGACGGCTTGTCCCTGCCCGAGCAGGTCCAGCTCTCGCGACTGGAATCGCGCCAGACACTACTCGCTGACTTAAACGTGTCGCCTCGCATCGGAAGTCCGCTGCTGACCAACTACGACCGACTCTCCCGCGAGGCGCTGGCGCTGTTGGCCTCCGGAACAGCTCAGGGAGCCTTCGCTCTCGACAGGGAACTGCCAGCAGTTCGAGACCGCTACGGACGCGGCAAGTGGGCGCAGTCGGTCCTTCTGGCGCGGCGACTGGTCGAGGCGGGAGTGCGGATGGTGTTCGTCAACTGGCCGCGTGAGCCAGGCGACCTGAGCGCTCCCAATCCGCTGTGGGACACACATGCGAACAACGATGCTCGAATGAAAGATGTCCTGTGCCCGCAGTTCGACCAAGGCTTCACGGCGCTGATCGAAGACCTCGAAACGCGCGGGTTACTCGACGAGACGCTCGTTGTGGCCGTGGGAGAAATGGGACGTACGGCGAAGTTTAACGGCAGCGGAGGCCGCGATCACTGGGGGAATGTCTTCAGCTTTGCCTTGGCCGGCGCGGGCGTTCGCGCGGGACAGGTGTACGGTGCCAGCGACAATACAGGAGCCTACCCCGCGCGCGATCGCGTCACGCCCCCCGAGCTGACCGCAACAATCCTGCACCTGCTGGGGATCAGCCACGAGGCGACATTCCCCGACCGCACCGGGCGTCCGCTGCGCGTCGTCGAAGGCGAACCCATCGCCGCGTTGCTTTGACGATCACCCGATCGCACCGAAAGCACGTCACGCCCAACCACTTGCCAATGCACCAACACGTGCATCAAGATCAAGATAGCTCGTGTTGCGGTATCACAGATCTCACCCCTCCCGTTCGATTGTCGGCTCTCCAAAGCCTGTAACCGCCGCCCGATGCTGTCGAGAACGAGAAGCAGTCTATGAAGAGTCCAGTGAGTATCATTCTGCTGTTACTCGGCAGTGCATGGACAATTCCGACCGCCTCTGGTCAGGAGGCGCTGATCTCGTTGGAAGCGGCCAGGGATCAGGGCCGTGCCACGTCCAGATTCTTGAAAGAGACCCCGGCAGCCGCGACAGTCGCTGGCTCCCCTCCCCTGGCGAACGTCGCCATCTTTGAGGAGTTGGTGGGACCAGTTTTGAACATGAGTTGTGTGGCCTGTCATGGTCCCGAGAAGTCCGAGGGCAGACTGCGCATTGACCAACTGAACCCTGACCTGCTGACCGGCCCCGATGTGGAGCGCTGGCGCGAGGTCTTCAATGCCCTCAGCAAATCCGAGATGCCCCCCGAGGACGCACCGGATTATGCACTCGCGGACGCGGATCGCGGACGCATTGTGGATTGGCTCAGCGCGGAGTTGAATTCGGCGTCGCTTGTCCGTCGCAACAGCCAAGAGCATTCCTCTTTTCGCCGCCTGACGAATTACGAATACAACTATGCATTGCAGGACCTGCTGGGGCTGCCTTATGCCCTGGCGAACAAGCTGCCGCCGGAAGCCGCTTCTGAGGACGGATTCAAGAACAGTTCGGAACTGCTGCAGATGTCGGCCATGCAGTTCGAAACCTATCGCGAGATTGGGCTGAAAGCGCTCCAGCGAGCCACCGTGAGTGGTGAGCGTCCGCAGGCTGTTACCTACATCATCTCGATGCATGAGGAGTTCGCAAAAGCGGGAGCCAAGAAAGATGACAAGGTCGCTGACGGGACTCAGAAAAAGAAGAGGAAGCCCCAAAACCAGCAGCAGCTCTTCAATCGCGAGACCGGAGAGAGCATTCCGTTTGCCGCTGGAAAGCCGATGCCTCGGACCGACGCTGTGGTCGGGCAAACACCTCCGGTCTCTCCTGTTGTGCTGGTTCTTCCCCGATCCAACGAGTTGAAACTGGACCTGGACCGCTTTCTTCCCGATGAAGGGATCATGCGCGTTCGCATTCGAGCCAGCCGCTCGACGATGAACCCAGACGAGTATGCCAGCCTGCGGCTGATTTTCAGTGCTCACACCAGCAACGACGCCAACTTCACGGAGGTCATCAGTGAGCGTGACATCCCGGTGACGGCATCGGCCGACGATCCGCAGTGGATTCACTTTGATATCCCACTGAGCAATATCCAACGCAACCCGTTCCGGAAGCTCGACACGACGTTTCCGAGGCGCGATGAGTTCCTGCACATCCACAATGTCTCGAATGCATCCAGCGGGGAAGAACCTCTGCAAGTGCTGATTGACTCCATCGAAATCAGCGCTCCGTTTTACGAGCAGTGGCCACCAAAAACCCACACGGACATCTTCATCGAGAGCGACAACAAGAATGACGAACAAATCTATGGCCGCGAGGTGCTGAGCCGCTTTCTAAAGCGTATTTGGCGTCGCCCCGTCATCTCGCAGGAGGTCGATCAGTTCATGGCCCTGTTTGCGACGTACAGGCCTGAGTTTGCCACATTCGAAGAGGCGATGGTGGAAGTGCTGGCGACCGCGCTGGCCACTCCCGAGTTCCTCTATCTGACTCTACGAGTGACGGCCGACGAGTCGCAATCTTCGGCCAAGATCAGTGAACTGGAGTTGGCCAGCCGCCTGTCCATGTTTTTGTGGTCGAGCATCCCTGATGACGAACTGCTGAAACTTGCGGAGCAGGGAAAGCTCCGAGAGCCGGAGATTCTGACCGCTCAGGTGAATCGCCTACTGGCAGACCCGCGTGCTCGCCGATTCTCCCAGAACTTCGTGGAGCAATGGTTGGGGCTGGACCGAATGAGCAGCGTCACGCATGTGGCAGCTGACGACCCGTTGCGAGGGGCGATGCTGGAAGAGCCAGTCGCCTTCTTTGAGGAAGTGCTCCAGCAGAATCTCAGCGTCATGGACTTCATTCATTCCGATTATGCCGTGGTCAATGAACCGCTGGCGTCACACTACCACATCCCCAATGTATTCGGCCCCCATTTTCGTCAGGTGGCAATCACTCCGCAAACGAATCGCGGAGGTTTGTTAACGGGTGCGGTGATTATGACGATGAACTCGGACGGTCAGGATTCTCATCCCCTCAAGCGTGGCGTCTGGGTGCTGAAACGCATTCTGGACGATCCGCCGCCGCCACCACCGCCGAATGTTCCCGAAGTCGACCTAACGGACCCAAAGATTCTGAAAATGACGCTGAAAGAGCGGATCGCCAATCATCGGGACAAACCGGCTTGCATCTCGTGCCACTCCAGAATCGACCCGTGGGGGATCGCGTTTGAAAATTACGATGCCCTCGGAGCCTATCGGACTCACATCCAGGACCAGCCGGTCGATGCGACATCAGAACTGTTCAATCGGCAGACGCTGGCTGGAGTGGATGGACTCAAGCGATATCTGCTCACGGACCGACAAGATCAATTCGCCCGAGCGATGGTGCATAAGCTGACGGCCTACGCTCTCGGCAGACCGCTTTCATTCGGCGACAGTGCTGATATCGACAGCTTGACCGCACAGTTCAGGCGACGGAACGATGGACTCGGGGACCTGATCCACCTGATCGTGAGCAGCAAACTCTTCAACACGAAGTAGTCAGGAGAATGAAGACAAGAGAATGAATGCAGAGATGAG
The DNA here is from genome assembly GCA_043736295.1 of Planctomycetota bacterium. Classification (GTDB taxonomy): domain Bacteria; phylum Planctomycetota; class Planctomycetia; order Planctomycetales; family Planctomycetaceae; genus TH-plancto1. The sequence continues at coordinate 14,273 of JAYTCW010000319.1, forward strand.
GTTTCCGACAGAAGTCCAAAAACGGCAACCCAACCCCTCTGAAACACTGGGGTTGTCGAGGCGTTTTCGTCCAAATGGGACTTCTGTCGGAAACGTCAGAGATGGCTGATCCCCGCATTTCATTCTTTTGACTTCATTCATCTGTCTGCTATTTTTGTGACAGAGCAAACATGCCGATTACTCCATCGCTTCTGCTCAGACCGGTTTCAGACGACCAGTTTGCAATCATTGACGAGGCCGTGATGAGATGTGCTTATGCTGTGCAGACAATGCTGACATCAAGGCGACGGAACGATGGACTCGGCGACCTGATCCACCTGATTGTCAGCAGTGACCTCTTCAACACGAAGTAGTCAGGAGAATGAAGACAAGAGAATGAATGCAGAGATGGCTTCGCACCGCATTTCATTCTTTTGACTTCATTCATCTGTCTGCTATTTTTGCGACGGAGCCAACATGCCGATTACTCCATCGCTTCTGCTCAGACCGGTTTCAGACGACCAGTTTGCCGTTATCGACGAGACCGTGATGCGATGTGCCTATGCCGTGCAGAACAAGTTCGGGCGACTCTTTGACGAGCAGGTCTATGAGAACGACCTCGCCTCTCGGCTCAGGGCAGAAGGCTTTGAGGTTCACACTCAGGTTCCCATTGAGGTCACCCATCATGGCTTCAAGACGACCTACTTTCTCGATCTGGTCGTCAATCACATGCTCTATGAGCTGAAGGTCGTCTCCACTCTGACCGGCGAGCATGATGCTCAGGGCCTGCATTACGCGATGTTGCAGGACATCCCGTTTGTAAAGCTCATCAATTTTGGCGAGCAGCGAGTTCACGGAAAGCTGCTTCGCAACGCGCTGAGTACTGCTGACCGCCATCACCCCACGCTCCGCAATTCTGGCCTGCGTCTCGTCACACCGAATTGCGAACGCCTCGTGACTTATCTCAAGGCGATCATTCACGACTGGGGCACGCATTTATTCAACCAACTCTACAACGAGGCGCTTGTCGATTTCTTTGGCGGTGAAGCTCACTGCGTACGGCGAATCGAACTCTGGAGCGGGCCATTGCGTCTCGGAACTCACCGAGTGCAGCTTCATGCAGACGGTCACGCCTTCATCGTCACCTCGCTCTCGCACGATCAAGCAGCCTATCGAGAGCACCTCAATGTCTTACTCACACATGCCAAACTGAAGGGCATCCAATGGATCAACCTCAATCACTCCCGAGTCGAGATCACGACCATCGAAGCCGAAGTTGGCAGCAGCATGCAGGCAGGAGAATGAAGACAGAAGAATGAAACGCCGACTTTATTCTCCTGTCTTCATTCTCCTGCCTGGATGAAATCCTCAGACTGATTCAATCACAAATCGAACTTGTAGAGAGGGACCAATCATGAACGACAAATCCAAGTTGCTGAGTCGTAGAACATTTCTGCACGGCACCGGTGTGGCTCTGGCCTTGCCGTGGCTGGAGTCGCTTGCATTGGGCCACCCGACCTCTGGCCAGGCTCCGAGACGGTTTCTCAGTGTCTATCATCCAGATGGCGTCGGTTTGCCGCTCAAGTCCGATCCGGCGTGGCAGGACTGGAGCTGGTTTCCTCGGGGCGGCGAGAAAGACTTTCTACTGACCAAAGTGCTCGATGTGCTGGAGCCGTTGCGGGGTGACATTACGATTTATTCGGGGCTGTCGCATCCGGTCGCTCGTAGCGTACACGGCCATTCGAATGCGGACCAGTACTTGACAGGCGCACCAGTCGGAGGACACGGGCCATATCGGAATACGATTTCGCTGGATCAGGTGTATGCCGAGTACGCAGGCGACTTCACGAGACACTCGTCCTTGGTCATGTCGACCAATGGCGGAGTGGGTGGCCCGCGCGGCGCTCAAACGCAGTCCTTCAATCGAGAAGGACGCCCGATTCCAGCGATGAACAGGCCGAAGGAAATCTTCGACATGCTGTTTGTGACGAGCGGCAAAGACGCAGCCGCGAGACTGGCCAGAAGCAAGAGTGCCTTAGATCTCCTGATCGACAACACTCGCTCGCTGAATCGCCAACTCTCAAACCGCGATCAAGAGACGCTCCGGCAGTATCTTGACGCCGTACGTGATACGGAGTTGAAGCTAGCGAAGGCTCAAAGATGGATCGAGACTCCGATTCCCCAGGTTGATACCCGCAACCTGCACTTGGATGCTGAGCCCAAGGAAGCCAGGCTCTATTTTCAAACCATGTATGAGCTGATCTATCTTGCGTTCCTAAGCGATTCGACTCGCGTCGCGACGTTTCAGTTGGGACGAGAAAACGGCGAAGGACCGCACGACCTGCTGTCGAAGGCAGTTGGATTGGATGGCGCTCATGGTCTGACTCATGAAGTCAAGAAGCCCGGCGGCTGGGAAAACCTGGGCACCTACAATCGCTATCAAGCCGAAGAATTCGGCCGTTTCGCCCAGAGGCTCAAGGACACACCCGAACCGACCGGCGCTGGCAATATGCTGGACAACACACTGGCCATGCATGGCTCCGCGTCGAGCAGTTTTCATCTCTCACGCAACTACCCGATCATCTCCGCCGGTGGCAAGAACATCGGCTTTACCAACGGTCGATATCTCAAGTTCGGCACAGGCAATGAAGACAACCAAGCCGGAGCCGGCATCGACACCGATGCGGGATGGCAAGGCAAGAATGAAGTGGAAGAGCTGCCGCTGGCAAAGCTCTTCGTCACCATCTTGCAAAGGCTCGGCGTCGAGACCGACTCGTTCGGTGGGCACACCGGATCGTTGAGTCGGGTGTAACCCGCGTGCTCGCCGACGTGAGGCCGACAGCCCGGCACATCAAGTGAAGCACATCCTCGAATCGATCAAACGCGTGACCGAACTGCAATGAAATGGAAGTTTGACTCCGGCACCTGCGACAATACTCGATGAGGAGCTTGGAGCTTCAATCTCTCTTTCCAATCCACGGCCACTTATGTATGATTCGGATCCTGTTTTCGGCTGACGAAGGGGACACATGCGGACGGTGGCGCAATTCCTGTGGATCGTTTTCTGGCCTTGGCACTTGGCTTTCCTCTGTGCCGAGGAGCCCGTCAGGCTGCGCTTGGTTCCAGCCACAATGCGGATGGCCGAGCCGGAGTCCTCGGATCAGCTGCTGGTCTGGGGCCAGCCAGCCTCGGGGAGCGAGTTCGATCTGACCGGAACCGCCCGGTACACAGCTGCTCCCGAGGGGATCGTTCACGTCTCAACGTCTGGGCAGGTGACTCCCCTGCACGATGGCCTCGCGGAGATTCGCGTTGATTACGGCACGGTGTCCGCTTCGCTGACGGTCGAGGTGGCGGGGCTCGCTCAGCCGACTCCCGTTTCATTTCAGCGGGATGTGATCCCCATTCTATCGAAGGCCAGCTGCAACTCCGGCGGCTGTCACGGAAAGGCCGAGGGCCAGAACGGTTTCAAACTGAGCGTGTTCGGCTTCGACACACGGGGCGATCATCAGGCACTCACGATGGAGGCCCATGGTCGCCGCATTTCGCGACCGACTCCGGATCGCAGCCTACTACTGCTTAAGGCGACCGCCAAGGTGCCTCACGGTGGCGGTCGCAAGATTGAGTACGGGTCGCGCTGGCATCGAATGCTGCAGCGCTGGATCGCCGAAGGAGCCACCTTTGATGCCGAGGTCAAAGAGGTCGCGACCTTGATCGAAGTGGAACCGACTCAGATTACGCTCGCCCCGCACGGCTCACAGCAGATGAGAGTGATCGCCATCTCCCCGTCAGGAGAACGCCGCAGCGTCACGGCAGAGTGCGACTTCCAGACGAATCAGGATGCCATCGCCGGTGTCGACTCGACCGGACAAATCACTGCGACAGCTCTCCCCGGCGAGGCCGCGATTCTAGTTCGCTACCAAGGGCATGTGGCGGTCTGCCGAGTCACACGCCCCCAGGCAAAACGTGAGTTCGTCCGGCCACCGGAACGCAACTTCATCGACACACTGGTCTGGAATAAACTCGATCTGCTGGGGATTCCTGCCAGTCTGCCTGCCGACGATGCGACGTACATGCGCCGGGTCTCATTGGACCTGACAGGCACGCTTCCAACGGCAGATGAAGCGCGAGTCTTCCTGGCTGACGAGTCTCCGGACAAGCGACCGCGTCTGGTTCGTGAACTACAGCAGCGCCCCGAATACGCCGACTTCTGGGCGCAGCGGTGGGCCGATCTGCTCCAGGTCGACAAGGACGTTGTGACGCCGCAAGGGGCGGTCGCCATGACCCGCTGGATTCGCCAGCAAGTCGCCAGTAACGCACCTTACGACCAGTTCGTGCGATCGATCCTGACCGCTGAAGGGGCCACGCTCTCGGAGTCACCCGCCGCGTTCTTTCTGGTCCAGAAGGACCCCGAGAAGCTCGCCCGATCGGTCAGCCAGCTGTTCCTGGGTGTCCGGATTGAGTGTGCGCAATGTCACCACCATCCGTTCGAGCGCTGGGACCAGAAGGACTACGTGGCCTTGGCCGGGTTCTTTACGGGAGTTGACCGTCGAGCTGGGCCGAGAGGCCAGAAGATCATCGATCAGGCGGGAACGGATCTGCCTCATCCCCGTTCAGGTGAGCTGGCCCCGGCAGCGGGATTGGGAGCCGCCGCCGCCGATTTTACTAAGTTCCCCAGCCGCCGCGCGGCTTTCTCGCATTGGGTCACTCAACCCGAGAACTCGTTCTTTGCCCGCATCCTGGTCAATCGTCTGTGGGCTCACTACATGGGGCGGGGGCTGGTGGAACCGGTGGATGACATGCGAGCCACGAATCCCGCCAGTAATGAACCGCTGCTCGATGCTCTGGTGCAGCACTTCATCGAGCAGAAGTATGACATCCAGGCGTTCACCCGCACGCTGCTCGATTCCCACGCCTATCAACTCTCCTCGCAAGTCAAAGCGGACAACTCGGCCGACGAGCAGAACCACTCTCACGCCAGTTGGAAGCCGCTTCCGGCCGAAGTGCTGCTCGATGCGATATCGCAATCGACGGGTGTTCCCGAGGAGTTCAACGGCTGGCCAGCGGGGTATCGAGCCATTCAGGTCTGGGACAACAAGCTGCCATCGGACTTTCTGGAAGTCTTCGGTCGCCCAACCCGTCAGTCGGTCTGCTCCTGTGAGCGCGGTGTCGAGCCGAGCATCGCTCAGGCGCTGCACCTGCTGAATTCGACTCGGACCGACGCCAAGCTCGCCTCTCGCGATGGCCGGGCTTCCCAACTCGCAGCCTCCTCTCTCACAGAGGAACAGCTGATCGCCGAACTTTACCTCTCCACACTGACGCGGCTTCCCAGCGAGGCTGAGCGCGCTCGACTTCGATCGCTCTTTGTCGATTCCCCCAGCCGCCGTGAGGCCGTGGAAGACATTCTCTGGATGCTGCTGAACACTAAGGAATATGTGTTCAACCACTAAAGGTATCACCATGCCACCCAGTGATCACAACTCGATCGGCTTCTGCGACGGAGTCTCGCGACGCCGCATGCTGCGACTGGGCTCGACCGGCCTGCTGGGCGGGCTGTCGCTTCCGACGCTGCTTCAATTGCAGGCCCAGGCGGCATCGCCTGTCTCGGTCAAAGCGAAGTCGTGTATCTTCCTGATGCTCGAAGGCGGCCCCAGTCATATCGATATGTGGGATCTCAAGCCCGAGGCTCCATCCGAGATTCGAGGCGTCTTCAATCCGATCTCGACCAAGATCCCCGGCACCCAGATCAGCGAGCTGCTCCCGCTGTGTGCCCAAGTCGTCGACAAGTTCACGATCCTGCGGTCGCACAGCCACGCCGACAATGCTCACCAGACCGGGCGGCACTGGGTATTGACTGGGTATCCGCCAGCGTTCGCGGATGGGCAGGCGCAGGGGATGCCGTTCAACACGCGTTACCCGTCGATCGGGTCGATCGTGGCTCGCGAACTCGGCTCGGCGGGGGATGTCCCACCTTACATCGAGATGCCCAATCCGCTTGGTCCCGGTGGTCCCGGATTCTACGGACCGCAGTACGCTCCGTTCACGATCAACAACGACCCCGCTCAGCCAGACTTCAAGGTCCGCGACCTCGATGCCCCGGTGTCACTCTCGGAACAGCGGTTTGCTCGCAGACGACAACTCCTCACGGATGTCGAACAGTTGGGGAGCAGCCAGAACGTGACCGGCAAGGCTCACACGCTGGCGAACTACTATGAGAAGGCAATCGAGCTGACGACCTCCCCCGCCGCCCGCCGCGCGTTCGACATCCGGGCCGAGACCCCCGAGATGCGAGAGCGTTACGGTTACTCGTCGATCGGCCAGTCAGCTCTGCTTGCGCGTCGACTGGTCGAAGCCGGGTGTCGATTTATCGGCATCGACCACGGCAGCTGGGACACGCACTTCGACAACTTCACCAGCCATAAGGGATCCCTCGTTCCTCCGACGGATAAAGCTCTCAGTGCCCTGCTGACCGACCTCGATGAGCGTGGCATTCTGGATGACACTCTGGTGGTGATGATGGGCGAGATGGGGCGCACACCGCGCATCAACAAGGACGCCGGACGCGACCACTGGTCGATGTGCCAGACCGTGATCCTGGCCGGCGGCGGCATTCGGCGCGGGGCAGTGGTCGGAGCCAGCGATGCCACGGCCAGCTACCCGACCACTCAGCCGTATGGCATTCATGACTTACTGCGCACAGTGTTCCACCTGATGGGGGTCGATGCGGACAAGGTCTACAACGATCCTCTGGGTCGACCGGTTCCGATCGTGACCGGAGGGAAGCGGATTGATGAACTGTTGGCGTAGAACCCAGGGGAGCGTGATGATCAGCCAGACTGCGCGAACCATCTGCATCGCGCCAGGGATTGCGCTATGCATGGCTCTGTCCGCTCTCCCGGCCCATGCGCAGCTCTCGTCACCCAAGCCTCCCCTGGTCGGGTATGTCTTCCCGCCCGTGATCAAGATCGGTGCCACCACAGAAGTCACTCTGGGTGGATTCGACTGGACCGATGACCTGCAGTGGTTCGTCCACGACCCACGCGTGAAGCTGGAGACTTACGGAGCGCTGAGTGATTACCACCTGCCTCCGCCACCTTACTGGGTAGGCGTCCGCGCCAGCATTGGGGCTCCCCCGATTCCGCGCGAGATCGCCGGTCGCTTGGTGTGTCCGGCCGATGTGCCACCCGGCCCGGTCTATTGGCAAGTCGCCAACGCCAATGGATCATCGTCCACTGCGCTCGTCTATCTCACCAACAGTCCCGAAGTCGTTGAGAGCCGCTCCCGCGACCTGCCCCAGCAACTGTCTGGTCTGCCGGTGTCGGTGTCGGGGCGGCTCAGCCGGCTGACCGAGGTCGATCGGTACGCGGTGATTGCCAGTCGGGACGGGATTATCTCGGTCGAGCTTATGGCCCGCCGGTTGGGCTCGGACTTTCTGGGAGTGATCGCAGTCCACGACGCGGCGAACCAGTTGCTGGCCGACTACTCCGACACACTGGGAGTGGACGGGGCTGTCTCGTTCTCGGCGAAGGCAGGCGAGACCTACACAGTGGCCCTGCACGATGCCGACTTCCGAGGTGACCGGGCCTATGTCTATCGGCTGACGGTCTCAGAGGGACCGCGAGCGATCACGACACTGCCCGCGTGCGGTCAAGCCGGGACGACGATCCCGGTCGAGTTCGTCGGCATCGGGCTGGCGACGGGAGCAGCTCGCGAAGAGACGGTCACGCAGCCCGTCACCTTTCCGCCTGCGGGTCCAGCCACCAGTCACAAGCACGTCGTCCAGACCGCGTTCGGCCCGGTTGAGTTCGACATCCCGCTCAGCACGCTGCCCGAACACGTACCATCTGCTGTTGCGCCGACCGATGGGAATGCGCGGCTGTTGGTGGCTCCCGGGGCCGTCACGGGGCGTCTCGCACCCGAACAGCGCGAGGCGCGCTACGTGTGGGAGTCGGCTGATAAGGAGTGGTGGTCGATCCGTGCCCTGTCTCAGGCGATTCGCGGATCGCTCGATGTCAGCGTGCAGATTCTCGACCCGCAGGGAAAGCCGATCAGCGACAATGATGACCGCGGTGGAACTTCCGATGCGGGAATGGACTTTCAGGCCGCCGCCGCGGGACGGTACACCGCCATTATTCGCAGCATGTCACCGCAGACAGGATCGCTGCGAGAGGTCTATCGGCTGGAGGTCAACCGGCTGGCCCCGGACTTTCGCCTGACGGCTCCGCTGCAGATCGACCTCCCGCTCGCGGGCAAAGTCGATGTGAAATTGACGGTTCAGCGTCTGGCCGGATTCAACGGGCCGATCGCGGTCACTGCCGACGGACTACCGCCCGGCGCAGCGGCGAGCGGAGACTGGACGATCCCCGAGGGCAAGAACGAGCTGACAGCCACGATCACGGCCGCAGCTGACGCGGATGTGGTGGCCAGCGTGGTTCGCTTTCAGGGGAAGGCCTCGATCAACGGGGCCGAGATCGTCCATCCTGCGGACGTGCAGTTCGAAGGCAGCCTGGCTCCGATCAAATCGGATGAGCTGCGCCGGACGGAGTCAATGCTGTCGGTCACGATGCCCGCCCCCTTCGAAATCAAAGTCGTCGACCGTGAGAGCCAGCACGACATCCACCGCGGGTCGACCTACCTCGCCCACCTGCAGATCGTCCGGCAACCCGGCTTCACGGGCGACCTGTCAATCGCGATGTCGGGAAAGCAGGATCGCACTCGCAAGGGGATTCGCGGCTCGCTGGTTCCCGTTCCCGCCGATGCCACGCAGTTCTACTACCCAACCTTTATGCCGGAGTGGCTGGCCACCGATTTGACCTGCCGGATCGTCGTCCATGGAGTGGGAGCTGTCCCCGATCCCAAGGGGCGCATCCGCTACCTGACGCGCGCGGGCGATGCTCGGATCACGATGATCATGGAAGGAGCCCTCTTAAAATTGGAGTGCCCCACGCCCCAGCTGCTGGCTGCTCCGGGGGACGAGCTGAAGATCCCCATCGCCGTATCCCGATCGGTCAAGCTGCCGCTCCCCACGACCGTTGAGTTCGAGATTCCCGAGGAGCTCAAGGGGCTTGTGGAGTGCGACCCGCTGACTCTGGCTGCTGACACTCGAGAGGGAACCCTGACGATCCGCACGAAAGCCGATCCCCGACTGCACGGGCAGTGGAACTGGACGCTGAGAGCCACATCACTGCAGGACAATCGCTGGCCGGTGGTGACGCAATTCGATTTGGACGTGCTGTTCCAGAATCGCTCCCAGACTGCGATGCCATAGGCATCCTGCCCACGCAGCTTTCGTTTACCATTCGAACGATCGGGTCGCCACCGGGTTCGCCCGAGAGCGCAGAGGGGAGACAAAGTCTTGATGCGCCGCCGCCAGATATTGCAGTTGTTGAGTGCCCTGTCACTGGGACTCGACATTCGACCGGTCCGGGCTGCCTGCTTGAGTGATAAGGAAAAACTGTCGATCATCATCGTGGGAGCGGGACTGGCGGGACTGGCGGCTGCGCGACGTCTTGTGGCCGAAGGGCATCATGTTGTGATTCTTGAGGGCCGTGATCGGGTCGGTGGGCGGCTTTGGACCAGCACAAAATGGGCTGAACTCCCGGTCGATCTGGGTGCCAGTTGGATTCATGGCACAACCGGAAATCCGCTCACCGAGTTGGCGAAATCGGCCAAGGCCCGGACTCTCGCAACCAGTTACGAAAAGAGCATCACCTACGCTTGGGGGGGAAATGAACTGACCGCTGACCAGCAACTCGCACTGGCCCGATTGCAGAAGCGATTCCGTGAAGCCCTGAAGTCGGCTCAGGCTGAAGATGATGACCAGAGTGTCCGTGATGTCGTAGATGATCTTGTCGATGAACTCCAGGCGACCGATGAATCGGTCCGCCTGCTCAACTTTATTGTCAGCTCAGAAATCGAACAGGAGTATGCCGGAAGCGCCGAACGACTGTCCGCTCACTGGTATGACAGCGCGAAATCGTTCGGCGGTGAGGATGTGCTGTTCGCGGAGGGCTTCCGCGTGATCACCGACTCTCTGGCCCGTGATCTGGAGATCAAGACTGAACAGGTGGTCCAACAGATTCACTGGGAGGAGGAGCCTGCCCGAATTGTCACAAGCCGCTCTGAGTTTACTGCTGATCTCGTCCTGGTCACGTTGCCATTGGGAGTGCTCAAGGCCGGGAGCGTTACATTCCTCCCGGAACTGCCCGCTGCCACCCAGCAGGCGATTTCTGGCCTGGAGATGGGTGTACTCAACAAGTGCTACCTGAAATTCGCAAAGGCATTCTGGCCGAAAGACATCGACTGGATGGAGTATATCCCTGAACAACATGGCGAATGGACCGAATGGGTCAGCCTGCTGCGAACCACTGGTCAGCCGATCCTGTTGGGCTTCAACGCCGGGGATCGCGGACGAGAGATCGAATCTTGGACCGACCCGGAAATTGTGGCGAGTGCCATGGAGATACTCCGGAAGATCTTCGGAAACCAGATCCCGGCCCCCATCGACTTTCAGATCACACGCTGGGCATCCGACCCGCTGGCCCGCGGTTCCTACTCGTTCAATCCGGTCGGGGCGAAACCCGCGATGCGGGGTCAACTGGCAGCGCCCCTGAACGGAACCCTCTTCTTCGCCGGAGAAGCCACCGAGAGAGACCACTTCGGCACCGCCCACGGAGCGTACCTGTCCGGAATTCGAGCTGCGGCTCAGATGCTGGAATCGGATTGATGATTCCGCGAGTCCTAAAATTCCGCAACCACCAGCGAATGCACGGCTACGGGCGGTATCGAAACTTCCAGACCGCTTTCGCTCGGAACAGGCGTTAGCTCGATTCCTTCAGGTTCCAGATGAATCCGCTTTGGGGTCAGCTTGTGAAAGCGGACCTTAATGCCGCCGACCGGAACGACCTCTTCTCGCAAAGGGACATCGGTTTCCGGCAGACCGTGATCGCTCGTTGTATTAATGCCGTTGAACAGATGCACAACCAGACGTTCACCCTCGGCATCTTTCTGTCGAAAGACTGTGCTTTGGATGCACATCGGCGCTACGACCTCCACGGGGGCGGTATCGCGAGCGGCCCATTTGATCGCCGTCGAAAAAACAATCCGTTCGTAGGGGTAACCGTAGCTGTAGTTGGCAGCATCAAAGCCCGCGGCCATGTAAACCACCCGGCCCTTGCCTTGCTCACCCATCACGACCGCCGGAATTGGATCGCGGCCTTCAGGGAACATGATCATCGCGCGCTGCATCGGTGGACGAGCGTCGCTCATCTTCACTAGTGGACCCTTAAAACTGGCTTGGACGCCGTTGTTGATGAGCTTAAGACGTGGATCGGCAATCAGCTCGCTCGTCAGGATGTCACCGGCCCCCCAGCGCATTTCCGCAGTCCCCTGACGCCCAGCCCAGTACCTGTCGTCCACGACGATTGCGAAGTTGACATCGAGTTCAGGTCGCTTTGTGGGAGCGGCTGGCCGGCCTTCGTAATCGACTCCAAACAAGTCGGCCAAAGCAAAATTGGAACGCGGATGTCCAAGTTCATCAAACAGTGATGACTCGCACGTTGCAACGAGGCCGCCACCGGTTGTCTCGCTGGGGAGTCTACAGGTGTGCCTTGGCACAAGAGGTTTGTCGTGATCAACTTCTCGGAATCAGAACCTCTTTCGACTGCGCCGCCCCGGTAGGCTCAAAGCAGCCAAACGGGGCCACCCTGCGACAAAAAGACGCTGAAGATGACCGGCACCTCGCCCGGCCCGGACGGGAAGCCCACAAAGCACACCATGACCTCTGTCATGAAAGACGCCGATCACATGACCTTTAAGATGAGCATGGTCGGCCCCGATGGGAAAGAACAGCAGGCGTTTTCGATTGAATACACGCGCCGGAAGAAGTAGGGTAATTCGGTCACGGGGACGGAGAGTGTCGGCGTCCTCCTCTGGGAATCACCCAGCGATTCGAAATGGTCCGTTCGAGGTTTCGTGCATGCGACTTACGATTCTCACTTTCTGTCTGACGATTCTCTTGATGGGAACTGGTCGAGGAGAGGACGCGAAGCCCCAGATCTCGATTCAGAAGACCATACTCGCACTTCAAATCCAGGCTGGCCCGTGGACCGGATCGCTGAAAGATCATCCCGATGCAGCCGGTTTTCGGCACTACTTTGTTTCTGATGGTCTCCGTTCAGTGGCCAGCGATCCCGCAGCTGCTGATGTCGTGGAAGCATATCTGGGGTTCTGCCTCAAGCAGGCCGACCCGAAGACAGGACTTTGGGATGATGTACCGGATATCCGCAATCGGGGCATGGAGGTCGTGGATGCTGACGATTCGAATGCCGCCCTTTTCATACTGCTGGCGACGACATTCCATCGCACCAAGCGCGGCTCAGCCTGGTGGGATTCGCACTCCGAGAGTGTTCAGCGGATTGCCGACCTGGTCTTGATCGAGAATCAACTGCCCAGCGGTCTGGTCACCGTATTTTCGAAACGCCGAGTCTTTCGGGAACCAGATCGCACTCCATTGCGGCTCGGCCTCCAGCAGAGTGCCTATTTGATGGATTCGTGCGAGGTCTACGCAGCCTTGCATGCGCTTGCCCTTGTCATGCGTGAGAGAGCTGACTCCGATGGTCCTCGGTACGAGGCAGCCGCCATGCGTGTGGCCGCCGGAATTCGCGCGTTGTTTCAGGAGCCAGCGAGCGCGTTCTATATTCTGGATGAAGACAAAGCGGCCATGCCGGATTTCTACCCAGCAGACACCGTCAAGTTCTATCCACATCGCATGGCCCAAGTCTTTCCTCAGCTCTTCGATGTCCCACTGGGAGACGCCGAGGAGACCCGGGCGATGTACGAGAAAGCATGGGGCTATGCAAATTCCAAGGGAGATTGGAATGCGGCCGATGTCGCGGATGGCAGCACCGAAGATTTCCCGGTGATGATTCGAGGATTGGTCGCCCTCCAGCGAGGTGACAGAAAATCGACTCAAGAGTTCGTTGACTGGTATTCTCGGTTGGTGAACGAGGAGAAGCGAGACAGCTGCTTCATGATTCATGAGATGGGAGCCGCCCTTCGTATCGAGCAAGAACTCAAGCACCGGCGATCGCCCCACAAGCACCGATGAGACGCCCGATGGGGAGGAAACAAAGGTGTCAATGACACTTAAAGGTTTTAAAGGTAATCGCGGTAGGGACGGTCATTGCTGACCGCCCCCCCCCACAGATCCGTACGTGCGGAATTACCGCATACGGCTCTTACCTTGGATGATGACTTGCGAACCGCACGTTGGGATCAGGGTGGAGGATCGTCGGCGTCG
>JAYTCW010000320.1:0-8237 GCA_043736295.1 Planctomycetota bacterium
AATGACCGAGAGGTCTCGGCCAGAGCGATCGTCATCGCAACATCTGCGGGAATGGCGGATACGACGCCACTCTGAATTGATACCAAAACACCCCGCTGAATGAACCCGTGGGTCATTGGGAGTTCGAAAAACTAAAACTGTGAAGGGGCGAACTCTCTTCCGCAAGTGTCTCTGTTTCAGGGGAGGCTTGGCACCCAGTATTTCACCGTTGATTCAGAGTTCGAGTTGCCTTCGACCTCTCTGATGGCGAACGGGATTTTGAAATGGAGTATGGAGATTACGTGAATTCTGCGGAGTGAACGACATGATCTTCACGCTTCGATGCGGGCCAACCACTGGACCAAGCTTCGCTGCTCGGTTAGGCCAGCCACGAGACGCTGTAGAGGAGCAGACCTTCTCCTCGCGTCGTTGTGTCCAAACTGCGGCAATCGTCGAGGTGATGATCAGACCAAGGTGAGAGGAGTCTGTGGCATTTGACCCGCTCCGACGCCGATCCCTTGGTATCGTGCTGCTTGCACAAGGATTGTATCCAAGATACAAACGAGAACTTAAGGGTTCCCTAAGCCCGGGAGGGGGAGGACTGATGACTGCTTCAGCTGTCGTGGTGAAAACGATTTCCGAGCAGATTACCGAACAACTTCGCCAGGAGATTCTGGCCGGTGAGTTTCTGCCGGGCAGCCCTTTGCGAGAGTGTGAACTGGCCGAGCGATATCAGGTCAGTCGGCATCCCATTCGCAAGGTTTTGCAGCAGCTGACACTCGAAGGGTTGCTGAAGTCGAAGTCGAATTGCGGAGTGGTCGTGGCGGAATCGGCTTCGGAGCACGTTCCCGGATTGCTGACTCCGATGCGAAAGCAATTAGAGTTGTATGCACTGCGGCTGGCGTTGCCCCGAGTGACTGCCATACATCGGGCGGAGTGGGACCGTGTCCTGACTCGGATGCGTCATGCGGCAGACGACCAGAACCATCAGGAGGTTTTGCGTCAGGACGCCGTGTTTCATCAAATGATTCTGACTGCGGCGGGCCTTGATGAGTTTTTGCCGGTGTGGCAAGGGGTTTATAGCCGTATGCGAGACCATCACGCACTGGGGAATTCCAAATTGAATGACTTGAGCGTCGTCGTCTTTGTTCATGAACGGCTGTTGGAAAGCATCTTCAGCAGGGACATTGAACAGGCGGTGGCCGATCTGGATTCGCACCTTGAAAATGGCGAGTTCAATCACAAGATGAAGCAAGCGTGGCAACGTCAGCAACGAAGATCGAAGGGGTAGTGAGGCATCCATGAGGCAGTCCATCCAGTCATTCGGTTTGTTCCCTGTCGGCAAGTTCGTTCGTCGGCTCTTGTTGCTGGTGGCGTCACTCTTGCTGCTGGCACGCGAGGGAAGACTTCACGCCGATGAAGCGCAGTTTGAAGCCGAAGTGCGTCCGGCCCTCATCGACCGCTGCTTGCGCTGTCATGGATCGGACAAGCAAGAAGGTGGTCTGCGGCTGGACACGCGCCAGGCGATGCTGACAGGCGGAGATTCCGGCGCGGCGATTGTTCCCGGTCGGGCGGACCAGAGCGCGATCTGGCAGCGAATCGAAGCGGGGGAGATGCCGCCGGTGACCGAGCCGAAATTGTCGGCGAAACAGAAAGAGTCGATTCAGAAATGGCTGACGGATGGAGCGTCAATGGACGACAAGGCGATTGATGCAGCGGCAGCTCGCGATTGGCGGCGTCATTGGGCGCTTCTCAAGCCGGATCGCCAGCGGGCGATAAATACGTTGCCGGATGTCGTTCGCCAGCAGATCAGTCAACGACGGGCGCTGGAGGGCATCGCCGCTGTCGAACCCAACGATGCAAGTCTTTCCGCGAAGTTGGAAGTGTGGTATCGGGCTGCGGACTTGAAGTTGGCGGACGAAGATGACGTACAGCTCTGGCCGGATCGTTCGGGGCATCACCGCGACTTGGTGCCGACGCGCGGGGCACATCCCAATGGCACAGGGCTGGCCCCCAGTTTCATCAGCGCCAGCTTGATCTCTGGGCAACCGGCGGTGCGATTCGCGGAGACGGCGGGACTCGGTTCACCCGGCAGCAACCCGGTGCCGGTGCTTGGTGACTCGGCCTACACAATTTCTATCGTCCTGTCTCTGAAGCCGCGCACCGGTGGCTACCCACATGATCTTGTCGTCAGCTTTGGCGAATTCGGCTTCGCGGGTAATCCCGGCAAGCCGCTGGCGAGTGGCTTGGGAATTCGACGAGCGGCGGGAGCCGATCATCAGTTGTCGATTGTCGGCGGCTGGGGTCACGATGCACTGCTACCGCCTGGATCGTTCGCGCCGCTGTATCTGCGACCGAACATCATCACAATCACGAAAACTCCCGGACCATCGGCCGCTAACACACGGATATTTCTGAATGGTCAGCCGACCGAGTTCATGCCGAGCTGGGGCATTCCCATCGGGTCGGATCTTACGCCCGACTTTCAACCGCGTCAGTCGCAAGACTTCAGTGTGATGCTGGGGCAAGCAGTGGCTGGCGCGGGAGGGATTCTCGGCGATGTCGGAGAAGTGGTGATCTATTCGACCGCGCTCAGCGATCAACAGCGGGCTGGCGTCGAGTCGCACATGGCCGAGAGTTACAACATCACGATCCCTCTGACTCTAGCCGCAAACGCCAGTAGCCAGACTGCCAATGAGTCAACCCCGGCGGTGCATCCGATCGATGCCTTTGTTGATGCCAAGCTGCGAGAAAGATCATTAACACCAGCGCCAGCCGCATCGCGACAGACGCTGATTCGTCGCGCGTACTTCGACCTACTCGGCCTGCCTCCCACGCCGGAGCAGGTTGACAAGTTCGTCCACGATCCTTCTCCGTTAGCCTGGGAAGCGGTGATTATCGAACTGCTGTCGTCGCCGCAGTACGGCGAACGCTGGGGGCGGCACTGGCTCGATGTCGCACGGTACGCGGACTCGGCGGGCTTCGAGACCGAGGAATATCATCGCAATGCATGGCGGTATCGCGACTGGGTGATCAAGGCGTTCAACGAAGACAAGCCATACGACCGCTTTGTGCAAGAACAGATCGCGGGCGATGAGTTGTGGCCGAGCAGCATGCTGGGCAGTGGTGCCTATGCACTCCCCGCAAAACAGATCGCGCACATGGAAGGCCAGTTCGGGACCGGACTCTTCGGACTGGTGACGCGTATCGGCGAATCGCGAGCGGATGCGAAGTTGCTTCGGCATTGAAGATGCGACCGATTGGGTCGATACCCTTGGAGCGGCATTCTTCGGGATGACAGTGGGCTGCGCACGGTGTCACGATCACAAGTTCGATCCGATCTCCCAGACAGACTATTACGCGTTGCAGGCGGTGTTCCAGAACAGCCAGCTTGTGGATCGGTCGATTCTGATCGGGGTCGAGCATTCCAACTGGAACACCGACTACCCGAATGTCCTGCGGGTGGCGGCGGCCCGTGATGAGTATCGGCTGTTCGAGCAATCACTCGCCGGTCGCGCCGCGACTGCGGAGGAACAGGCGAAACTCCGTGAGTTGCGAGAGCAGATCGGGCAGGCCGTGCTGGCTGTGCCCGTCAACACTTCAGTCGGTGGACCGTTCGCCAAACAGTATGACGGCCTGTTTGAGATTCCGACGGTCACGGTGCTCGATCACCTTCCACCGCTCCGATCGATGCCGGTTCATCGACTGGAGCGTGGCGACCTCGACCAGCCGCGGGAGCGAGTCGATCCCGCGTTGCCAAGCGCACTTGCCGAAGCGACGGGTGAGACCGCAACCATTGAGGACGGTTATCGCAATCGCGCGCGACTGGCACAGTGGTTGACGCGGCCTGACCATCCGCTGACCGCGCGGGTGATCGTCAATCGCATTTGGCAAGGACACTTCAGTCGCGGACTGGTCTCCACGCCCAACGACTTTGGACGCATGGGACAACCGCCATCACATCCAGAACTGCTGGACTTCCTTGCGATCAAGTTCGTTCAGAACGGTTGGAGTCTGAAGCGCCTCCATCAGTTCATCATGACCAGCCAGACCTATCAACGTGGTCGGTTTGCGGCGGACTCCGAAGAGTTGCGACGCGCTCGCGAGATTGATCCGGACAATCAACTGCTCGCCATGTTCCCGCGTCGCCGACTCGAAGGAGAAGCCGTTTGGGATTCCATCCATGCCGTGGCGGGAACTTTGAACCTGCAGGCCGGTGGCCCCCCTTTCGCTCCCCCGCTCGCACCCGAAGAGTATTCCGGCATGAAGTTTTCCCAGCAGTGGGTGGTCTCCGCCGATCCGAAGCAGCATACCCGGCGCGGAGTCTACATGCTGGCCATGCGGGTCTATCGCTTTCCCTTGTTCGACGTGTTCGACGCACCGCATAACGGTGCGAGTGCGGGGCGACGGGATGTGAGTACAGTGGCTCCCCAAGCCTTGTGGCTGCTGAACAATCCGCGAATGTGGCGACAAGCTCAGCATTTGGCCGCGCGTGTCGTGCGTGACACAGGGGGCGATCCCCACACGTTGATCGACAAGCTGTGGAGGATTGCTTTGGGCCGCCAGCCAGCGGACGAAGAACGGGCATCTGCAGCGGCGTTGCTCGCGGAATTAGAACAACGCCCCGGCGTCCTGCCGCTCACCGATGCCCCGCCGGAACTGGCGTCCCTGTCCGCAGAACGAGCCAGCGCCGTGGTCACGCTGTGTTTGGGCATCTTCAATCACAGCGAGTTCCTGTTTATCGACTGACGCTTCCCGTTCATCATTCAATCTGGTGAGTTATGCAGATCAGATCATCGCACTGTGGCCGAGTGGCGACACCTCGATCGCGTCGGGAGTTTCTCGCGACGTCGGCCCACGGGTTCGGCCTGTTGGCGCTGGCGGACCTGTTGAGTCATGACACGCCGGTCATGTCGGACGACGCCCGTAATCCACTGGCTCCCCGTGCGCCGCATTTCGCGCCGAAGGCAAAGAACGTCATCGTCGTGTTCGCCGCCGGTGGACCGAGCCAAGTGGACACGTTTGATCCCAAGCCGGAATTGCAACGCCTCTCCGGTCAACTGGTGCCACAGAGCTTTCAAGTCGACGGCCTGAAGCTGCAATTCATGGGTGCTCGTGAAAGCAAGTTGATGGGCAGCCCGTTTGAATTCAAGAAGTACGGGGAATCGGGACTGGAGTTTTCTTCACTCTTCCCCCGGCTGGGAGAGCGGGCCGACGACATGGCCATCGTGCGTTCGTGTTACCACGACTCGTTCATTCATGGCACGGCGATCAACTTGCTGTCGACGGGGTCAACGTTGGTCGGGCATCCGAGCGTCGGTTCCTGGGTCACCTACGGTTTGGGATGTGAAACGCAAAACCTGCCCGCCTATGTCGTCATGAGCGATGGCGGCTTTCGCGGCGGGAACGGCATGTTTCATTCGGGCTATCTCCCCGCCGTCTATCAGGGAACCGTGCTAAAGCCGCAAGGCACGCCCATTCAAAACCTCGCGATCCCCGGCAATCTCGACTCCGACACCCAGCGAAAGCTGTTGGATCAACTGGCCCGGTGGAACCACGACTATGCGACAGCTCGACCGGAAGACAGTCGCCTCGAAGCGCGGATCGCGAATTACGAACTGGCGTTCCGCATGCAGTCGGCTGCGCCGGAACTGATCGACCTGACATCCGAGACGGCAGCGACGTTGGATGCCTACGGAGTGAACGCCGGTCCGACTGCCACCTTTGGCCGGATGTGCCTGCTGGCCCGGCGCATGGTCGAAAAAGGGGTCCGCTTCGTCAAACTGATGAACAACGACTGGGATGGACATGCCAACTGCGCCCAAAATCACCAAACGAACGCCGCCGCCATTGATCAGCCGCTCGCCGCTCTGATCGCCGACCTCAAACAGCGGTCACTACTCGATAGCACGCTGATTGTCTGGTGCGGTGAGTTTGGCCGCACACCAATCATGCAGGGCAACAACGGTCGCGACCACAGCCCCTATGGTTTTAGTGTCTGGATGGCAGGTGGTGGTGTGCGCGGCGGTCAGGCCATCGGCGCGACCGACGAATTCGGCTTCCGAGCCGTCGAGAACAAGGTGCATGTTCATGATCTACACGCCACGATGCTCGCTGCCATGGGACTCGACCATGAACAGCTCACGTATCATTTTGAGGGGCGTTCACGACGGTTGACCGATGTGTTTGGACATGTGGTCAAGGATGTGCTGTCATAAACCGCCTGTGCGGTGAGCGGGGTGCCGGTTCATGTGGGAGGTGCTGACGAAGTCAAATGGTAGGTAGGATATTACCATTTATGGGCAGAATCATCATAGCTCATCGGCTCTGGAAAGTTCACAATGCGTGGGTGGGACGAGGGTCGACAACTCCGGAATCCACAGGAGCCGTGCAACACATGTTCGAACCGTTGAAACGTCTGGCATCGATTTGCACTCTTCTGGTTGTGCTTGGCGGGCATGCTGCGGGTGAGTCGCCGGAGGTGCTGGTGTTGATGCATGAGCCGGGTCGCATTGAGCGGTACGACCTCGCGAGCGGAGAACATCGCGGCACGTTGCTCAGTGGGCTTCCGCCAGCGAATGTCTTGTTGATGGATGCGGACGGGCGGCTGTTGATTTCCACCGGATTGCCAGGCGGTGCGGGGACGGTGTTACGGTTTGATCCACGCGAGGCGGGGCGCATGGAGACGCTCATCGACATCCCGGAAGGTTATGGTGGGCGACTGTTTCGCGCGACCGGCATGGCGTGGCACGGTGAGGATTTGCTGGTGGCCAGCCAAGGCGACGGCAAGGTGAAACGGTATTCCTATCCCGCTGGCGAGTGGCAGGCGGACATCGCGCTGGCCTCGCCGGGCGGCATGACACAGATCGCGATGGACAACGGGCGGCTCTATCTGACCGACTTCGCCGCGCAAGCACTACGCCGCAGTTCAGACAAACTCGACGGTACGATGAGCGAAGTCTGGGCTCAACATGGGGGGCAGTCGCCGTGGGGTTTGGTCTTCGACAAAGGTCACGCCTTTTGGAGTACCTCGGCCAATCGAATCCTGCGATCGGATGGTCAGCAGACGATTGAATGGGCCGGAACGGGCGGCGGATTGACTACGCCCGTCGGGTTGGCGGTCGGGCCGGACGGACGACTCTATGCGGCGAATCTGCACGGAGCGGTGACGGTTTGGAACATCGATGCGCCTCAACCAGGGCCTCCCGTCCGTGAGTTTTCGGGGCCAGAAGTTAAGACGCCGCTCAGTATCGCATTCACGACGCGACCGCTTGCGACCAAAGAGTTCGTGTACTCCGCGCCCGCTGATTCTCAGCAAGCGACCGCCGAGAAACTGGCCTTCTTTGAATCGAAGATCCGCCCGCTGCTCCACGCGCGGTGCTTGGAATGTCATGGAGCCGAGGTCCAGGAAGGAGGGCTGCGGCTCGACTCGCGGCACGATTGGGAACAAGGGGGCGAGTCAGGGACGGCCCTCGTGCCGGGCAAGCCAGAGACCAGTTTGTTGATCAAGGCGGTGCAGTACACCGACAAAGATTTGCAAATGCCGCCGGAGAAATCGCTGCCCGCTGAGGAGATCGCGCTGCTGGTTGAGTGGGTGCGGCAAGGGGCGATTGACCCGCGGCTTGAAGCGGGTGCTGCCGTCCAGCCGGAGACCGATAACTGGGCTGCCGAGTTTCAACAACGGCTCGACTGGTGGAGCCTGAAGCCGCTCGCGAATCCCGAGCCGCCCGTGGTGACTGACGAACGTTGGTCGCGATATCCGATCGATCGATTCATTGGCTCTGGCCTGGCGGAAGCGAACTTGCCGCCTGCTCCAGCTGCCGATCCCGAAGTCCTGTTGCGTCGTCTCTCGTTCGTGTTGACGGGACTGCCGCCCGCGCCTGAACTGCGAACCAGGTATCTTCGACAGTGTGAAAACGATGAGGCCAGTGCGTATGAAGCACTCGTGGATGAACTGCTCGACTCGCCGCACTTCGGGGAACGCTTCGCTCGACATTGGATGGACGCCGCGCGGTACACAGACACTTATGGCTACGAGTGGGACGTGCCTGCGAAGGGCGCGTTCGAGTATCGCGACTTCCTCATTCGCGCGTTCAATGGCGATGTCGGTTTCGACACGTTTCTTCGCGAGCAGATCGCGGGCGATCTCGTGAACGCACCCCGCGTGAACACTAAACTTGGAATCAACGAGAGCATCATCGGCCCCATGTTTTATCACATGGGCGAACACCGCCACGGGACAAGCTTGGCTTACAACG
>JAYTCW010000321.1:0-3712 GCA_043736295.1 Planctomycetota bacterium
ACTCGGCATCGACCCCGACAAAATCAAATCCCTCGAACACCCAAAGTCCCCATAACTCGCTACGATTCCCTGAGAACCTGGCGCTGTCCAATTAACGCCGCGTCGCAGCTGGCAGCGAAGCAGACGGCGGGACTGGTGGCCCTTGTCGTTGACCGTTATCGATATTTTGCATCAGACCCCGCATGACATCATCGATAATCGGCACGCGAGCCTGCATGACGGCTTTATAACTATCGATCGTGCCATCGACGCGGACCCAGACCCAGCGGCTGGCCACTCGCTGGATCAAAGATTCAATGAGCGGCACTTTGTTGCGAGCATCGGTGTAAAAGTCGAAGTCGATCTGCCGGTCCTGTTCACCGGCAAATCCGACGTTGCCACGTCCGACCAGACTGATGGTGTCACCCACCAGTTCAATCTTGGTGAAGTCGAATTGTCCTTGGCGGATCTGGAAGTCGGAGTAAGCGTACTTGAATGCCTTGTCATCGGGAGATCGGAAGTTGGGGAGGGCGAAGACCTTCACCAGCACCGGGAGTTCATACAGTTGGGCCTGCGTGATCTGAACCCAGCCGACCCCTTCGACATCCAGAGGCGAAGAGCCTTTTCCGTGGAAGGCCAAGTGACCGCTGACCGGGCCCTTCAGCCGCTCGCGCGAGCCTTGCTCGCGTGCCCACAGTTCCAGCTTGGCGTCGCAGACGTTGATCTCGGCGTCGTAGCTGGTGTTCAGCGCGCTCTGGGGGTCGAGTACCGCTTCGGCATTCAGCGAGATTTTGCCGTCATACAAACTGGCTACGACCTCGCGTTCCGCAAACGGGTTCTTCGGGGAATAAGGCTGAGGACTGCCCACCGGCGGCTTCCCAGCGGTGATCCGGTTGCCGACGACGCTGAATGGTCCCTCGAGCCGGGTCAGCGGCAGGTCCCAGACCTTCACGCTGTCGAGATTGGCGTACCCCTCGGCGGTGACCAACTGACCGTCCCAGCTGCCATCGATCAGGGCGACATGCCCGGTCGCCTGCTCCAGAGTCACTCCAGCGTTAATCCGATTGGCCTTCAGAGTCGCATCGAGTTTGAAACTGGCAGTGACCAACGGCTCGGGGGCACGGTACTGTTTGAGATCAAGAGCCATCACCAGATCGAGCAGTCCGCGCGGATCGAGTTGCTCCACCGTGGTGCGGATCGACTCGGGCAGGGCTTGACGGAGTTCCTTATCGAAATTGACCTGACGCAGGTTGACCGCGGGCAGGTGCAGCCGCCAGTCGATCCCCGTGGCCGGACTCAGCTGAAAGAACGGTGCCGGTTTGTCAGCGGCACCAATAATCTCCACATAGGTCGACCCGTGCCAACCATCCGCATGCTCGACCACGGCCGCTTCGCCGTCCCAGCTAAGCGTTCCGGACACGCGGTCCAAAGGGTATGGGATGGCTGCTAATTTGATGGCCGCACTTCGCACGTGGATGATTGGCATGGTGACCAGCGGCGACTGTCCGGGTGACCACTGAATCTTCAGCTTCTGAAACTCCAGCATCCCCGCCGAGGGATTCAGCTGGTCCCAGACGACCTGTGATCGATCCGTCGCGGTGAGGCAGGCGGCCTTGAGCGTGGGGTCGATGGGAACATCGAGTGCATCGAACTGCATCTCAAGTTGCCCGACTCCGTCTTTGGTTTCGTAGCTGCCGAATCCCGAGACGAGCGTTTCGCCTCGCGAACCTTTCAGATTCTTGAAGTGCCAGACGTTACCCTTCAACGGATTGTGTTCGATGCGTCCCGAGACTTGAACGAGCGGCAGTGGGAACCGGATATAGTTCACTTCGCTTTTGCGAACATTGGCCTTCAGGAAGGTCAGGAACTTCGAACTCGTCTCGGGGTTGCGGCGGAACGAGACATCAAAGTCCCCTTCCCCACGAAATCTCATCGCTCGCAGTGTGGCGGCAATCGTCTGCAACTTGGGGGTGTCGAACGCTGCGATCAACACCTCATCGATCGGCAGTCCTTGAGTCGATTGCACGCGCAAGTCCGCTTCCAAGTCCGGCCCCACCCCACGCACAAATCCCGTCAACTTCCCTTCATGTCCCGAGGCCAGTCCCCGCATGTCGAACACGAACTTGTCTCCGTCCTGCACGATGGTCCCAGTGACCGACTTGACCGGATAACGAAACAGATCGTGCAGCATGCTCCCGTCACGGACACGGAACTCTCGCAAGACCACTGGCGGCGAAACATCCGGCGAGTAGACCAGATCGACATCGAATCGTCCCTCGGGCTGAAGCAGGTCGTACAGCTTCTGTGTCCCCGGAGTGAGATCACGAATCCGTCGATCCACAGGCAGATTCACCGCCTGCAACTCCAGATTCGGAGCCGCCGGATTGCCGCCCATCGGCAGCTCACCGTTGATCGTTAAGCGGCTGTCTCCGTTCGAGGCTTTGAGGTTCTTGATCTGGACTTGATCGCGGGTGAGCAGCACACGCCCCGAGACCTCATACAACGGGATCGGGAACAGGTCGGTCACTTCCCCGTTCTCGATCTTGAGGTCTGCTGCATAGTCAATCGGCTGGCCGAAGCCTTCGCAGGCGACCTCGCATTTCAAGTCGAGGTCTGCCCGCAAGCCGATACGGGGAATGAGTGAGTTCTGAGCAGCGGGGTCGCGCGGGTCCACTTCGAGGGCCGCCGTCCGCACGCTGCCGTCATGCCCTGCGAGCTGCACTTCCGGCGACTGCATGGCGGGTGGACGAGTCTTCTCGCGGACTGTTTGAGTCAACGTTTGGACCTGCGACTTCACCGAGGAAGAGAGTTCCGAGGCCACGCCAATCAGCTCATCCCCCGCCGGGATTCGCCGGGCTCGCCCCCGGATGTTCCAGCGGCCCGTGGTGGTATCGAGTTCGCCTTCGATCTCCACCGGTCCGATGGGGTCGAGGTCGCCGTGCCCCCGAATCTCGCATTGACCCCTCGCCGTTGGTTTAAGGTGCACATCCAGGTTGGTCAGATGCATTTCGAGGGGGACTGGGGCATCGCGATGGGCCCGCAGCAACACCTCCCCGTCAAACAGTTCCACTTCGGGCCAGGCCATCCCGCCGGGTGTGGGCAGCTTCAGTCCCTGAAAACTCCATCCGCCATCTGGCGACTGTTCGAGTGTCACTTGCGGTCGATTCAGCACGACCTTGACGATGGAGATCTGGCGATGCTCAACCAGCAGGTCACGGTCCGGATAGACCACGATCTCGGGCAGTCGCAGCAGCGTGGAGCCATGATCCGGAGCCAGCAGACTGATCTCGGTCACCCGGACTCGCCCATCGCTTTCGAACGAAGCTTTTTCAAATTCAATGGGCAGATCCGGTGCCAGCTGATCAAGCCGCTGAGTAATCTCCTGCCGCAGCATGGTTTCGCTACGACTCCACAACCAGATGACCCCACCACCGCCGACGATCACGATCGTGGCGAGCAGAATGAGCATCCATTGCAAGGTCTGACGCAGCGGCATCCTGCCATCCGTAGAGGTGCTGAATGCACCAAGTCGGGCTGTTTCGTCGAGCTGTCAGCGGTCCCGCAGACAGCAACGCCGGATTGTCTTCGGAGAGTCGATTTAACGCAATCCGCGTTTTCCGAACGGGCGCGTAGGGAGTGCGAGACGCACTTTGCGCCGTGGGTCGGATGTTCTAGAAGACCGCCTGCGGCGGTTCTTTTGGTCGTCATTGGAACTGTCTTCATGGTCAGCACT
>JAYTCW010000322.1:0-6516 GCA_043736295.1 Planctomycetota bacterium
GGACTTCCCACAGGATGTCGTTGCTGACGGAACTCTTCCCCGACCCGCTGACCCCGGTGATACACACGAAGGCCCCGAGCGGGATCTCGACATCGACGTTCTTGAGGTTGTTGTGCGTAGCCCCAGTGATCTTGATTCGCTTGTCGCCAATGGGCCGGCGCTGCTGCGGAACTTCGATGCGGCGGCGGCCTGATAGGAAGGCCCCGGTCACGCTGCGGTCGCTGGCCTTGATCTCTTCGACGGTTCCCCGCGCGACGATCTCGCCGCCGCGCACGCCGGGTCCGGGGCCGAAGTCGAAGATGTAATCCGCCGCCTGCATCGTCTCTTCGTCATGCTCGACGACGATGACCGTGTTCCCCTGATCGCGGAGGTCTTGCAAGCTGCGCAGCAGCATCGTGTTGTCGCGCGGATGCAGTCCGATCGACGGCTCATCCAGGATGTACAGCACTCCGACCAGCCCGCACCCGATCTGCCCCGCCAAGCGAATTCGCTGCGACTCGCCGCCCGAAAGCGTCGGAGCGGAACGATCCAGCGCGAGGTAATTGAGCCCACATCGCAGCAGAAACCCGAGCCGCCCGCGAATCTCCTTGAGGGCCTCAACGGCGATGAGGGCCTGCGTCTCGTCGAGTTCGATGTCTTGGAAGAACTGGAGAGCGTCTTCGACGGAGAGGTTGCAGACTTGGGGGAGGCCTAGGGCTGAGGGCCTAGGGCCTAGGGCCGGAGGGGAGGGTTGATGGTTGATGGTTGATGGTTGATCGACCGGAGCAGCGGCCTTCTTCCCCTTCGCCTTGGCCCCTTGGCCCTTGCCCTTCTCCTCCCCCTCTGGCCCTAGCCCATAGGCCCTAGGCCCTAGGCTCCGACTCGTAATCCTCACCGCCCTCGCCTGCGGGTTCAGCCGCGTCCCCTCACACGCGGTACACGGCGTGACCTGCATGTACTTCTCCAGCTGGCGGCGGCGCATGGGGTTCTTGGCTTTGCGGTACTCTTCGAGCAGTTCGGGGCAGTAGCCGTCCCACGTCCCGCCGTGCTTCCAAACTCCTCCCGAGTGTCTCCATGAATAGGTGATGTGCCGATCGCCCATGCCGTTGAGAAATTTTTCCGTAGCCTCTACGGGAAGTTCATTCCACGGCAGCTTGAGGAAGCTGTCTTCTTCCATCCCGCAGTCCTGCTCGATGGCTGTGGCGACGCCCGCGTAGAGGTGTTTCCGCCAGCGACCGACCTCGCGAAACGCTCCGAGCAGCGTCAGGCAGCCTTGCGTGATCGACTTCTCCGGGTCTTCGACGAGCCGGTCAATCTGGAACTCATGCCGCTGGCCCAGCCCTTGGCACGGGACGCACATGCCCAGAGGGCTGTTGAAGCTGAAGAGTTGCGGCGAGGGCGGTTCGTAGGAGATGCCGCAATCGGGGCAGGCGTATTTGGTGGAGTAGAGGGTGGAGGAGGGGCCTAGGGGCGAGGGCCTAGGGCCTAGGGCCGGAGAGTCTGGCTGTGGGCGGATGGCAGATGGTGGATGGCCAGGCATCTTCCCCTCTGGCTCTAGGCCTTGGGCTCTAGGCCCTAGGCCCTCCGAGACCTCCACAACCAACCGTCCCTCGGCCAACTTCGCCGCCGTCTCGATGGCCTCGGCCAGTCGGGTGCGGGTGCCCTTCCCCGCCACCAGCCGATCGATGACGACCTCAATCGTGTGCTTGGAGTGTTTCTTGAGTTGCAGGTCGGACGAGAGCGACACCACCTCGCCGTCGACCTTGGCCCGCAGGAACCCCTTCTTGAGCAGGTCGATGAACAGGTCGCGGAACTCCCCCTTCTGGTTCTGCACCAGCGGGGCCAGGATCTGAAACCGCGTCCCCTCCGGCAGCGTCAGCACGCTCTCCAGAATCTGGTCGAGCGACTGCGCGGTGATCGGCTGGTGGCACTTCGTGCAGCACCCCTGACCGACGCGGGCGTACAGCACTCGCAGGTAGTCATAGATCTCGGTGATCGTCCCGACGGTGCTGCGCGGGTTGCGGCTGGTGGCCTTCTGCTGGATCGAGATCGACGGAGCCAGACCCGTGATCGAATCGACCTCGGGCTTGGGCATCTGCCCCAGGAACTGCCGAGCGTACGTCGACAGCGACTCGACATACCGCCGCTGCCCCTCGGCATACACCGTGTCAAAGGCCAGCGAACTCTTCCCCGACCCCGACACGCCCGACATCACGACGAGCTTGTTCCGAGGAATGACGAGGTCCACGTTCTGAAGGTTATGCTCCCGCGCCCCCCGCACCACAATGTCCGCAGCTGCCATCCCGGCCTCAATCCTGAACTTGCTCAATCCTCCCGTTGCCGGGAAGGCGATGCTCGATGCGCCGCCTCATGAGTGATTGTTTCCAGTTGGCGGCAGAGGGCAAGGGTGAGGCGGGTTGGAGTCTCGTTCCCAAGCCCCGCTAGCCGGATCTGAGAACTGAGGATCAACCGGGCCTTGCGAAAGCCTCCTGATCCGGCCACACCGCTGACGTGTCAGCCCCTGGCCGAGGTTCTCGGCCAATGTCCTCTTTCATGACCGGGACATTGGATATCGCAGCTATACCTCTGTAACTCCTTATGTCTCCAGTCTATCCGAAAATTCCCCAAAAAGTCGGATGAACCCATTTCAATTTGTTTGAGATTTCCCAGAATCCCCAGGTCATGCGGCGAAGTCTGCATCGACCATATGGTAGTCATCCCAATTCCTGTTGGAGAACTCATGTGTCGGAAACCACAGAGCCTGACTGGGACAAAGTCATCGACAAGCACTCGGAACGTGTGTTCCGGATTGCTTTTCGAATCCTTGGTTCCGTCCACGATGCCGAAGATATCAGCCAGGATGTATTCACTGAAGCCATGTCGATCCATCAGCATGGCCCCATTCGCACCTGGACCGGATTGATGGTGCGGCTAGCGACCGTCCGATCGATCGACCGCCTGCGAAAAAACCGCAAGCAACCGAGTCCTCTCCCGGCCCATGAAGATGAAGCGTTCTCTGTCAGGCCGCAACAGGAACAGGAGCTGATCGCCTCTGAACTGGCGATGTGGCTCCGCAATGAGATTCGCCTGCTCCCCGACCAGCAGGCGGCGATTTTCAGCTTGGCCTACTTCGAGCAACTCTCTCGCAACGAGATCGCGTCCGCGCTGGAGATCTCACCCGAGACGGTTTCGACCACGCTCTACAAGGCGCGACAGAAGCTCTCGGACCGCTTAGCCGTCATCCAAGGAGACAAGTCATGAACATGAATCCTGAAAACCAGAATCACCCGGAACTGGATGGTCCACTCGAAAGTGCGGTGTGGGCCGTGCTGAGCGTTCCCGTGCCGGCGGATGCAATTGAGCGAGTCCAGCACAATGCACGAGTTGCCGCAGCGACTCGTGCTGCCCCGCCCCCGACAGTCACCCGTTCCAACTTCCTCACACGGAGAATGCTGATGAAAACTTTGCTGGCTTCCAGTGGTGTCGCCATTGTGGCGGTCGCTGCCCTGTTCCTGTCGACTGAGTTCAGCTCGAACTCGCAGGCCTACGCCGAGGTGTTGAAGCAAATCAAGGCGGCCCGCACGCTGACCTACACCAACTACGTGTACGTCGAGACGCAAGCAGAGCCGATCAAAACAAAGGAGTATTGCGCCGCAGATGGTCGTCGTCGGAGCGAACATGGTTCCTTGACCACGATTTTCGATGATCATTCGATGATCCGCCTGACACTGATTGGCGACACGAAGACCGCCATGGTCATTCCTCCGAGCAAAGATCAGGCCAGCCTTCCCAGTTACACGCAGCGAGACTGGATCGAGTCGCTCTCGAAACTGAGCGACAAGCCCGACAAGGAACTTGGCGAGAAGCAGCTCGATGGCCGGACCGTGATCGGCTTTGAAGCCTCGCACGGACCGACGAAGTTTACACTCTGGTTGGATGCTCAATCGAAGCAGGTCGTGCGGATCGAACTCGATCATCCCAGAATTCAAGGCATGCCGGTCCTGAAGTCGGCGATGACCGACTTCCGCTTCGACGAGCCGCTCGATGAGGCGCTCTTCAGCCTGGAAGTCCCCGCTGGTTACAAGGTCATGGAACTCAATCCCGTGGTGATGGAACAACTGCTCGACGGCGAACTCAACATCGTCGAGGCCCTGCGGGGTTACACGAAGAAAGCCGACGGCAAGTTCCCCACGAGTCTCACCGACTGGGGCGACTGGGCCGAGTTGTTCTCCAAGGACTCCACGGATGGCAAATTGAGTCCCGAGACCACCAAAGTCATGGGGCACCTGGGAGCGATCCTGCCGTTCCTGACCGGCCTGTCCCAGGACGACTATGCGTACCTCGGTGACGGCAAAACGACCGAAGAGGCCACCGCGATCATCTTCTGGTACAAGAACAAAGCCGGTGTCTACCGGGCCATCTTCGGGGATCTGTCGGTCAAAGATGTGACGAAAGAGCAACTCCCCGCTCCAGCCCAGGTGGGGAAGAAGGGACAGATCCCTGCTGGAGACAGAGTGGTGAAGATCGCCCAGCTCCCTGCTGGGGTTTCCATCGTGACTGCACTTCCCGAGGCGGAAGGGAACGTCGTCGAGGCTCTGCGGGGTTACTCCCACAAAGCCAAAGGGAAATACCCCAAGAGCCTCACCGAGTGGGGTGAATGGACCGTCCTGTTCTCAGAAGACTCGGCCAAAGGAAAGCCGAGTCCAGAGACTACGAGGACGATGAAGAGTCTCGGAGCGACCTTGCCGTTCCTGACCGGCCTGTCCAAGGACGACTATGCGTACCTCGGTGAGGGTAAGACGACCGAAGAGGCCACCGCGATCATCTTCTGGTACAAGAATGAGGCCGGTGTCTATCGGGCCATCTTCGGGGATCTGTCAGTCAAGGATGTGAACAAAGAACAGCTCCCGGTAGCGGACATTAAGTAGTGTCTCGAACGGATTGACTCGACAGTCGCCATGTTCACCAGAACGTTGCGACTGTTTTTCTTTGAAACTCGTTCCCAAGCTCCGGCTTGGGAACGCCTATCCTCGAAGCTCTGCTTCGCCACGCGCGGCCAGACATCAATCGTGCCAACCCGAAGACAATTGTCTTTACAGAATCTGACTCGAAGGCCAGCGCTCCAGAACGGGGCATCCCGACATCTCAGCTGAGAGGGCTGTCTGGCACGCGACGAAGCAGAGTTTCTGGGAGATGCGGTCCCAAGCAGAGCTTGGGACCGAGGGTTGCCGAGGGGCGAAGAGCTGGTCGGGCATTCGCCACGCTGGTATGTTGCACAGAGGAGAACGTCATCATGAGTGCTTTCAAGAGTCTCGGTCACATGCGTATTGCCCAGGGGGTGTTGGCGTTCGCCATCGTCATGGGCAGCGCGGTGCTCGTGGAGCGAGCGTCCGCAGCTGACAAGCCGGTCGCCACTGCCAGCAAACCGGCGACCGTGGCGGAAGCAGCGAAGGTGCTGGATCTGATGAACCTCCCGGCTTTGAAAGGGGCCATCGAGCCGATCAACCGCTCCGTGGCCCGCATCTCCTACAGCGTCCCCAGCGACTGCAAGGCGGCGTTCGAGTTCCATCGCCAAGGGCTGCTGAAGCAGAAGTGGACCGAACAGCCGGGCACCACGGTGACCGATGAGTACGCCAGCGGGATGTACACGAAGGACGGGTTCGTGGTTTCGATGTCGGCCATTTCGGTCGGCGAGCCGGGCATGGTGAATGTGTCGATCATGTTGCATGGCAACGTCGACCTCCAAAAGCTGCCGAAACCGGCGGACCTCAAGCCGGTGTATGTCGGGCCGCAGGTGGCGATGTACTCCACGGAGGTCTCGGTCGAGAAGACGACCGAGGCCTGCCGCAAGCTGCTGCTGGCCCAGGGGTGGCTGCCCTATGGGAAGGCCGGAGAGACGCAGTTCTACAAGCAGAACGCGGTCCGCCTCACGGCCTACATCTCCGCCACAGCGGACCCGATGGCCAAGACCTCGGTCAGCTTCAGCACGGAGCAACTCTCCGCCGATGTCCCAGCCCCGGTCGAGAATGTCCAGCTGCAATACTCGGACTCGACGAAGGAGGTGCTGTTCGACACGAAAGATAGCGAAGAGGCCATCGAGAAGTTTTACCGCGAGACGCTGGCCAAAGCGGGTTGGAAGGCGACCACCGACAAGCCGTTCAAGATCGACTGGAAGCGCGGCCTGATCTTCCGCAACGCGTCGAAGGACATGCTGGAACTGGAGATGTATGAGGTGGAGGACGAGAAGGTGCTGCGAGTCATCGTCAAACACCGGACCGGAAGAGGTTATTATTATTACTTGTGAACAGCAGTCGTACGGGACTTATAAACACGACTACTATCTCTCGAATGCGGACGCCGATACTCCATTAAAAGAGTTCGCCCGCGTGGCCAAAGCGGAGCACCGCATCGAGGAATGTTTTCAGCGAGCGAAGAGCGAAGCGGGCCTGGGCGACTATCAAGTGCGAAACTGGATCGGGTGGCAGCACCACCAAACCCTGTCACTCATCGCCGCGTGGTTCTTAAGCGACCAGACGC
>JAYTCW010000323.1:0-3322 GCA_043736295.1 Planctomycetota bacterium
GCTGGTCCCACCCTACGGTACTACGGCACTGATCAACCAGAGCACGCCGGACGCTCATCTGTATTTCTGACTTCAGCACACATGGAGTATCACCGGGTCAATCGATACTGCCGGAGCCCTCGTCACATTCCGCAGATTCAGCACGGATGGTCCGCTGCCTCGCCGTTACTTCTCCCAATTGGTGGAGTCTGTCATCACTGATATCAACCACTCCTGATTCCTGTCGTAGGGTTAGAGGTTACTGTCTTTGACCGCGCGACTCCTCAATCAGGGGCCGTCAGCCACTAACAGCAACTCTACGGGGGCCCCCATGCTTGATTTCATCGACTCAATTGAGATGCTCCACGAATCGTTCGAGGAACGTGAGCCCGGTTTTGCCTCGAAATCGAATGGGCAGCTGGTGAACAGGCAATCGGATCTGCTGGTTCGCTGCGAGGAGTTGTGCGGACTGTCGCTCTCAATTATTGACCCACTGGAAGGTCGCTTCGTCAGCGGGATGGCCATGCTGCTGGCAGGAGAGCGAGCTTCTGAATTGACGGCCGCCCTCCTCGCCAATCCCGTCACTGTTCAGTTCGATCGCCACACCGGAGTGTGGTTGTACGGGCTCCGGATCCCGGGGACAGATCTACTCGCCGGGGGTCTACTGCTGCGTCATCATGATCAGATTCCCGAATCGGTTTGCCGCGCGGCCAGCCAGGCCGAGCTGTCTGATGTCGTTCTGCAAACCTGGGCCGAAAAGCATTCGGGAATCCGCCCCGAGTTGGCCAGTCGGCTGTTGGAGTCAGCTCATGATTTGATGCAGCATGAACAGATCTGCACCAATGCTCAGCTGACCACGACATCCGTCGTCGGCCAGCTGGGACAGGTCTGTGAGGAAGTGGTCTTGCTTCAGGATCTGGCCCAGTACTTGCGACCGGATATTGACCCGTTGACTCTGAGCGCGGCAGTTCTGGATCGGGTCCGTGAGATCAGTGAGACAGAACTGTCGGCTCTCTGCCCGAGCCAGGGAAGTACGGGAGCCTCCCATCGGAGTGGAGCGTGGGAACTGGATGGGGCTGAGATTGACGCATTGCTCCTGGACATTCTCGGTGATCGTCCTCCCCAGATTCTCGTCCGCAACCACATCGACACTTCACCCCTCCGTCTGCGGTTTCCCAAGGTGCGATCACTGGTCGCGGTGCCGCTGTTCGTCGCCGACCAGCTTCACAGCTGGCTCGTTCTGGCCAATCCGCCGGTCGGCCGGGAATTGGGGACCGAGGAGGCGAACCTGCTGAAATCGATCGGAGGAATTTTGTCGTCACATACACAACTGGTCGAGCTGTTCAGTGAACAAGAGGAGATGGTCCTCGCCTTCATTCGCTCGCTGGTCTCGACGCTCGATGCGAAAGACCCCTACACCCGTGGTCACAGCGAGCGAGTGGCCCTGGTTGCCCAGCGAATCGCCCAAGAACTGCAACTGCCGCAAACTGAAATCGATGCGATCTACCAATCAGGATTGCTGCACGACATTGGCAAGATCGGACTCGATGACACGGTCCTGCAAAAGCCGGAGGCATTGAGTGCTCTGGAGTTTCGGAAGGTCATGCGACACCCGGAGGTGGGGTACTCGATCCTTCGCGAACTGAAGAACTTGAGCCATTTACTGCCCGGTGTTCTACACCATCACGAGCGGTTCGACGGACGCGGTTATCCCCACAAGCTGGCGGGCTTGGCCATTCCCCGCATGGCCAGAATTCTGGCTGTGGCCGATGCGTTCGACGCCATGGGGAGCGACCGCCCTTACCGGTTGGGGATGGTCCGGGAAGAGGTCGAGCGGGTGCTGGCGAGCGGGTCGGGCTCGCAATGGGATCCCGAGGTCGTCCACGCGTTCTTCAGTGCTCGCTTGGATATCTATCGGATCTGGGGCAAGGCGACTACACGCCAACGGCAGGAAGCCCCCGAACTGGAATTTGCGGGGCAGCCGAACTGACTGAGCAGGGGCCGCATACAGCACTTCCAAACTTCCGAAGTCTTCCGAGACTTCGGAAGTTTTCGCATTGACCGGGCGCTTGATTCAACGCCGAGTTGCCTACCGGACCACTCTTGCCTATGAATGAGCCAGACATTCACTTCCCTGTCACCTTGAGAATCCGATGACCTGACTGGACTGGTACAACTCTCTCAACAAGCCGTCTTGGACACCCGCTCCCGCTACGATTGGCCTGATCTGGCAGATCCTCTATCCCGTGATTGTGGTCAGCTTTGGAACGGTTTTCGTGTCTGCGATGCGCCGCAAGGTGCCCTGGACTGTCGCGTTGCCGTTCGCAATCAACCTTATGGCGAATCTGATCTTCACCCCGATCCAGTTCGGGTGGAGAAACCTCCCTCTCGCAGCTGTCGATATCCTTATCGTGTGGGGCACGATTGTCTGGATGGTGGCTTCGATCTGGAATCATTCCCGCTGGGTCGCAATCGCTCAAGGCCCGTATTTCGTCTGGGTCAGCCTGGCCACCATCCTGCAACTCTCCATTACCTGGAGCAACTGGGGACGGTGAACTCCCTCGCGCGATCCCGTGACATCTATTTCTCGGACGGCTAGACTCACGCATCAATGACTGCTCACAGGTCGGCTCCACATTCGAACGGGCTGGCCCTCACTCAGCCTCGGGAGTCTCCGCATGTCGATCAATCGTCGCTCATTCCTCGGGCGGGCCGCGCTCGGCGCAGCTGCTCTGTCGGCCTCGCGAGTCGTTCATCTCCAAGCTGAGGAGGAACCTGCGAGCAAAAGTCCGAACGAGAAGATCGGCTTCGCGATCATCGGGGTCGGCGGTCGCGGCGGCGAGCACATTAACGAGTTCGCAGGCCGGACCGATGTCGAGGTCCAGTACCTGTGCGATGCGGACGAGCAGCAGGGGGAGAAACGCTGCGGTGAGGTCGAGAAAAAGACCGGCTACCGACCGAAGTTCGTCAAGGACTTCCGCGAGGTGCTGAACGATCCCAAGATCCACGCCGTCTCGACCGCCACGCCCAACCACTGGCACTCGCTGATTGCCATCCTGGCCATGCAGGCGGGCAAGGATGTGTACGTCGAAAAGCCCGTCAGCCACAACGTCTGGGAAGGTCGCCAGGCCGCCATGTGGTCGACCAAGCTGAGCCGACTCTGCCAGTGCGGCACGCAGTCGCGTTCGAGCCCGAGCCTCAAAGAGGCTGTGGCATTTGTGCGTGAAGGGAAGCTCGGCAAGATCCAGTACGCGATCGGCACCTGCTACAAGCCGCGAGCTTCGATCGGCAAACTCGACAAGCCGCTGCAGATCCCGGCCTACATCGATTACGACCTGTGGTG
>JAYTCW010000324.1:0-12699 GCA_043736295.1 Planctomycetota bacterium
TGCGCCTCGACCAGATTGACGCGATCCACGAACCGACCGGTCTCGACGAACCGGAACTTGAGGCCCATCTCGCTGGTGCGTTCGGGGCTGGGGATGATGTAGAGGTTATTGTCGTAGAACTCGCGATTCGAGACCGCGATCAGCGACTGGTGCTTGCTGCGGTAGTGCCAGCGGAGCATTCGTTGCGGCATGTTGCTGGCGATACACAGGCCCAGCACGCTCTCGACATCGCCCGCCTGCATGTCGGGTTCGTCGGCGTCGTGCGAGTCGACCTCGCCGAGAACGGTGCCGAAGAACTGCGTCGGCGGCATCTGTTTGTCGTCACCGACGCACACCATCTGACGGCAGCGGGCCGCCGCACCGAGGGCCTCGACCGGTCGGACCTGGCTGGCTTCATCAATCAGCAGCATGTCGAACTCCAGGCCGCCGGGTTCGAGGAATTGCGACACCGACAGCGGGCTCATCATGAAGACGGGCTTCACTGCCTGGATCGCACGGCCCGACTTGATCAGCAGCTGGCGTAGCGGGATCTGGCGACGGGACTTCTGCATCTCGTGCCGCAGGACGGTGACCTCTTCGTAGAATGGCAGCTTGCGTGGACGGGTCAGTCCCTCAAAATGGCTGGTCGCAATCTCTGTGCGGGCCAGATCCATCCGCTCCAAGTCGAGCTGGCGGAACTCTGCAATCGTGCGTTCGAACTGACCGCCGTCGAACTGCCCCAACTCGGGAATCTGCTTAAGCAGATGCCGAAACAGAGTTTCCAGCCGTGCGAAGGAGAGAGCCTGCGCCGCCCCGGTCGGAGCGATTCGCCCCGCGTCGATCCGTTGTAGCAACGCTCCTTCGGCCACCTTGCCGACCTGCTCCCGCAGCTGGGTGTACTGCTTCCATTGCAGCAGTCCTTCGGGCTTGGTGTGCCAGGACGCGAGACGGGTCTTCAAATCATCGATCGATGTGACGGACGCGCCGCACAGCTTGGTGAGTGTCTCGCTCAGTGGCGTGGTGACGCCGATGGCCTTGGAAGGATCGGGAATGGTCGACACTGCGGGCAGGAACGCATGCTCGACATCAAGCTTCAGTCCTCCTATCAGTGTCTGGAAGTCCTTCAACCCGTCGACGAGTTTCTGCTCCAACTGGTCGGCGAGTGCCTTAATCCCGGCGGGTTCGTCGACTCGAGGTAGCATCGCTCGGTAACGCGGCGAGAGGTCGCCCGCAGCGCAGTCGGCGTCCCACTTCTCGAATGTCCCGATCATGTTCCAGTCGGTCTGCTTCCCGGCCCAGTATTTGCCGAACGCCTTGGTACCCAGATCACTGGCTTCGTCGAGTGCCTTGATCCCCTTGCGGCGTTCAGCGAGCAGAGTGAGGATCTCCAAACGAGCTGAGAACTCATTCGGTTGCGGTCCAGCCAGAACGTATTTGAGAACCCCGCGAGCCGCGCGATACGCCCCGCGAAACATGCGGAAGAACCCCTGTCCATACTTCGCATAATCGTCGCGAGCGGTCGCCACCTCGACCTCCCACGCATACTCGACGACGATCCCCTTGAGTCTTTGCTGGGCGGTGATGATCGCGCGGGCCGAATCGCCGAGCTTGGCCACCGCCGTACGATGATCGAGCCACGCGGGATTTGCCAGCGCGGCGATGTCACCCTGTGGAACCGCGAGTAAGGCCCGAACAGTTCGCAACAGCCGATGCACGGCGTCCAGAGTCTGCGGCACATCGTCATTCAACCGGGCTGCCAGCGCTCGTCCTGCATCGAGAACGTCTCCCAGCTTCGTCGACACAGCGGGCACCTGCGCCACGGCCCGCTGGAGATCGAGTGGTTGCAGCGCATCGAGCTTGCACCCCCTCCACGGGTGCTGGCTGGCATTGCCCATCACACCGAGCAGGCGGGCGTAGTCGTCCAGCTGGCGGCATGCGGCCTGCATCTCTTCCGGCTTCCACTTCTCCGCCCCAGCGAGTTCGAACTCCGGCATCGGAGCCCCTTCGGCCCGCAACCGGATCAGCTCGGTCAGAACCTGATACGGCGATAGTCTCGACGGAGCGATCATCGTGTGCATGCGGTCGACATGCTGATTCAGTTCGTCTCGCACCTCCGTCAGACGCGCTACCGTCTCGGCCAATTCCGGAGAGGCCAGCGGTTGCCCGAGCTTAAGCACTCGCTCGATCTCGGCCAGCACGACCTTCTTATTGAGTTTGTCGCTGTGGAGTTCCAGGCAAATATCCCCGATGCCGATCTTCTCCAATCGGCGTTTCACCACTTCGAGGGCGGCCATCTTCTCGGCCACAAACAGGATCGTCTTGCCGCTCTTCACCGCAGCTGCGATGAGGTTGGTGATGGTCTGCGACTTGCCGGTGCCGGGTGGTCCTTGGATGACGAGGTTGCGACCCATCGCAGCTTCGGCGACGACCAGCGATTGCGAGCTGTCGCAGTCGATGACATGACTCGTTGAGGCCGGGGAGAGCAAGTGGTCGAAGCGCTGACCATCCTCGACCAGTGGTGGAGCGGCGGCGAACCCCTCGCCGAGCAGAGCCCGGATCAACGGACGGTCAGTAAGCTTGTTGTCTTCGGGCCAGTGGGTCGGGTCGAGGTCGCGGTACATCAACAGCTTGGTGAACGAGAAGAACCACAGCACCATGTCGTCGGGCAAGACCTCCCACGTCTGCTGGTCCTGGACCGCTGCGGCGACCTGCTTGAGGTACATCGACGGAACGAGATCCTCCAGCTCCTCGGGCGGAGCGGGCAGGTTGATCCCGAAGTCCATTTTGAGCCGGGTCCGCAGCGTCAAATTCGATTCGATGTCATCCCCAGTGTAGACCAGATTGAATCGAGATCCGGCCCCCGCCCGTTCGAGACGAACCGGGATGATGAGCAGCGGGGCATATCGAGGCGTGCCCGGGTCGTCGGCCTCGAACCACTTCAAGAACCCGACGGCCAGATACAGGACGTTGACCCCCTGCTCTTGAAACGAGGCGGTCGCGTCGGTGTACAGTCCGAGCAGTCGCCGATCGAGTTCCTCGGGGTCGAGGACGGTGTGGAGGACGGCGTCGCTCTGACGATCTTCCGTAGATACAGGTTTTAAGGGGGCAACGACCTTCGCGGCCGAGAGAGCCTTCTTGGTGACACGCTTGACGGTGGACTTTGTGGTTGAGGTCGCGGTCGTCTTCTTCGTGGTTCGCTTCTTGGGAGCGTCGTCTGCTTCTGTATCCGCGAGCGGTTCTTCGGTCAGCGGTTCGGATTCAGCGGGAGCATCGTCCTCGGTCGCCTCGACGGCCGCCAGTTCACCCTGCTCAAACCGCATTGAATTGGCATCGGTGACCAGCAGGCGGAAGACCTGGTCCGCCAGTTCATCTTCAATCTCCAGGCTCAGTCCCGAGTCCTGGTCCCGCTTAGTATCCAGCAGACGATTCTGCGTCGACAACTCCAGCAAATCACGCCGCGCGACTTCCAGCTGCTTCAAAAGTTGTTCACTTGTGGACATCGGGGAACTCAAATAGCGTGCATCGGCAGAGGGGATGCGGAAATGCTATCGCATGCGGATTGAGTTCGCATCTAATACGGGGGAAGTGCAGCTGTGCGGACGAAGTGATAGATGCCATTTGATGCTGGGCTCCACGCGGGAGCCCAGCATGTCGTCAGACCCCAGTGATCCGACTTATCCCGTGGGATCAAGATCACATTCGCAGGAGCAGGCACGGTTCGCGACCGCCACAGGGGACGTGTCCCAAACTAGGCGTTGCGACCAAACACCATCAGCGTGATGTCATCGTTCTGCGGGTGTCCGCTCGCATGTTTACGCACATCGGCGCGAATCGCGGTCCCGATGGTCTGCGTGTCGGCTGACTGTTTCTTGACCAGTTCTCGCAATCGATCAACTCCGTAGAGATCGCCTGCGGCGTTCATCGCTTCGCTGACCCCGTCGGTGTAGATCACCACGGTCTCACCGGGGCCGATGCCTCGCATCACGACATCAAACGGATATCCGTCGACGACACCCAGCGGGACACCGACGATTTCGTCCGGGAATTCTTCGAGCGAGCCATCGGCCTTGCGGACGATCGGGGACATATGCCCCGCCACGGTGAGCGACATCGTGTGCTTCACCGGATCGAGAATAATCAGAACGAAGGTGACGAACCGCCCTTCGACTGCGCGGGCGCACATGTGCCCATTGATCTTCTCGATCGCCTGGCTCACATCGTCCACGAACTCGACGACTGACCTGACCACCGTCGAGATGCGCGACATGATCAAGGAGGCGGGCACCCCCTTGCCCGCCACGTCGCCGAACGCGATGGCGATCTTCCCATTCGCCAGCGAGAACACGTCGTAGTAGTCGCCTCCCACCGCCTGGGCTGATTCGTACATGGCAAAGAACGAGTAGCCCTCGACCTCGGGCATCCGCTCCGGCAGCAAAGCCAGCTGAACAGCGCTGGCGATGTTCATCTCGTTGTCCTGCTTCTGCTTCTCGATATAAGACTGGAGCAGCCGGGCGCCTTCATACGCCAGCGCCGCAGGCACTGCAACAGCAGCCAGCAGTTGGGCGTCTTCATTCCGGAACTGTGCCAGCGGGTTTTGCGTGTCTATATTGATGACGCCGAGAACCTCTCCATTGAGGCCAATCATCGGGGCACAGATCATCGACCGGATCGAGAGCGAGGAGATCGACTCGCTGGCACTGAACTTTGAATCGCTTGACGCATCCGCCGAGAGAATCGTCTCCTTCGATTCCATCACCGCCTTC
The DNA here is from genome assembly GCA_043736295.1 of Planctomycetota bacterium. Lineage (GTDB taxonomy): Bacteria > Planctomycetota > Planctomycetia > Planctomycetales > Planctomycetaceae > TH-plancto1. Next base: position 4,743 of record JAYTCW010000324.1, read on the forward strand.
AGGATCGTCCGCGACAGCTTGACGGAATCGTCCGCATCCGCTCGCCGGTGCTTCATCGCGCGGGGGATCATCTGCTGGCTGCGGTCATCCAATAACAGCACGCACCCGCGATCGGCATGTGGGAAAATCGAGAACAAGGTGTCCAGCACCTTAGGTAGGATTTTATCGATGTCGATCGTCCCTGCCAGACTCTTGGTGATGTCCAGCACGGCCTTGAGCTTGGCGGCGGGCTGCACATCAAGCATGTCATACGCACTGCCCGCGATGCGGTCCGTAATTGTGGAAGAGGAGTCGTCCTTATGGTAGACGACTCCACCGGCGGTGGCAGGCTCTGCCCCCTCGGAAGAGATGCTAGAGTTCGATTCGGAACCGTCACCCTCATAGCGAAACAGAATCGGGCCAAACTTGATTCGGTCGTTTGTCTTCAGCAGGGTTGGACCGGCAATGCGTTGCCCGTTCACGTACGACCCATTTCCACTCCCCAAATCCTCAATATAGTACCGCCCGTCTTTCGGATAAACGCGGGCATGCTTCCGCGACACCATGTTCGAGTCGATCTGAATGTCACAGTCCGGTAGACGCCCCAGAAAATTATCCCCGTGCTTGAGCTCGTAGGTTTTTGCTTGCCCTGCAACGAGTAGAATCAAGTTGGCCATGACGCATTCTTCCAGGAATGGCGGAGCAAAGTGACCGGTTGGGAGGTAGTGAGTCACACGTTCCGAGAGTCTTGATTATTCAGAACTCTGACCCACCTCGCAATCGGTCGACCCCTGAATCGCCCGATTCTGATGAAATTCTCGCGACCGCGCCACAGTCTCTGTGTCATGCGGGGCGACTCATGATTTCCTCCCGAGTGGCTCGATTACATCCCAGCGGTGAGGGCTTCCAAGTGTCGCGAGAAGTGGTCGGCCAGTACCTCTTGGTACGTCTCCGGGTGCGAGGCTACCACCGACTTCACCAGCGGGCCGAACTCGGGATGGGTCAGCGTCGACCCGAACGTGCAGTGCAGGATCTGACGGCCCGGTGCGGTGAACCCCTTCCCAGTCGGCACATCACTCCATAACTCCAGATAGTGCCGCTCCAATTCGCGGATGTCGCTCACCTGGTCCGGCGCCGGGGCCGAGGCGAGCGTGGCCGACACGTGGTACGTCGCCTTGTCCGTGTCGTATCGCTCGCGAGCAAACGTCACCAAGCGCCGGAACAGGTCGGGCTCGTGCCTGGCCACCACGCGCAGAGCCTCCAGGTAACTCGTCCCCGCCGTCTTCACGTGGAACCGCCCCTGCGTCGCTCTCGCAAAATCGGTGTAGATCGACAGCTTGTCCGACCCGGAATGCAGGCTCAGCTTGTACGGACCCAGCAGGTTCGCAATCGCCGCATGATCGGCCAGCGAGAGCCGCAAGGCTGCCAAATCGCCCTTGTAGTCGACGCCCTTTTCAAAATCGCCAATGTAGCGCGGGGCGAGGCTCACCAACTTCATCCCCCGTTGCAGACATTGGTCCGCAATCAAGAAGTGTTCGGCCAGCGTGGTCGGCTGTTCGGTCTCATCGACACTCAGTTCGATCTCATAACCTTGGCCCAGTCCCTCGCAGGTCTTCCGAATATGGTCAGCCAGCCGGACAGCGGTGTTGATCGCCCGCCCATACTTCACAGCCGCCCGGTGCAGTACAGGTTCGGTAAACTCGATCTTCGAACCCGTGCTGAGCGTGATGCTCTTTGCACGATACGCCTCGATCCACGGAGTTTCGCCCTGGACCGTGGAGAACTGGTTACTCAGCATCGCCTCGTCATAGTTGTCCGCATGCTGGTCGACATCGCCGGACGGGTCGATCGTGAAGAACGTGAACCCGACAGCTGCCGTCACGTTGATATCTTCCGCAGTCTTCAAGTGATCTGCATCCGCCCCGGTGACTCCGGTCCAACCCGCAACTGTGGCTCCGTCGAGCGCCTCGTGCATGACTTGCTGCGGCGTCCGCTGCGTGCGGGCCATCTCGCGGATCGACTGCTGCGGAAAGATCGGCAAGATCCCGCCTCCCGCCCGCTGCATCGCTGCGACATGGCCGGGCGTCGCGAGACCGGTGCGGTCACCGAAACCGAAGGACGGAGCGAGACCAAGAGGGATGGGCTGGTGCATGCCGGTGAGTGAGCCTAGATCGGGTGAGGGATGACGCAATGTACTCGTCAGGAGTAACCTAGCAGGTTTCACCCTCTGCCCCAATCTCCGGGCGTCAGGAGTCTTCGAAGAGGAGGAAAGTGTCGGAAGACCTCGGCCTTCGTAAGGTGGCCCAGACATCGACTTGGATGCTTGGATCGCAGTACAGTGTGTTCGCTCCCAGTCTCTCATGTCCGTTGACTCAGCGATGACCCCACCCCTCCTCATCGGCCCTGGAAACCACCGGTACGAGTGCCACCACGACTGGGCTCAACTGCCAGACGGCTTCCGCTGGAAGAACACGCACGGGGTGACGATTGACCGCGCGGGACTGGTCTACATCACGCATCAGGGAGACGCCGACGCTCCGCTCGATACGGTGCTGGTGTTTGATCCCGAGGGGCAACTCGTGCGGTCATTCGGGAAGGAGTACGCGGGCGGCGGGCATGGGATCGACATCCGTGTGGAAGAGGGCGTCGAGTACCTGTATCAGTGCCACACTGTCCAGCGCCAGATCATCAAGACCGACCTCTGTGGCGAGTGGATCTGGAAGCTGCGCTGTCCGCGCGAGGCGGGGGTTTACCGAAACCTCAACGAGTTCAAACCGACCAATCTCTGCTTCCATCCTGATGGTGGGTTCTACGTCGCTGACGGATATGGCTCGCACTACATCCACCAGTACGATGCGAATGCGAACTGGGTCAGCACATTCGGCGGGATCGGCGACGGGCTGGGGCAGCTGCAGACGCCGCATGGGCTGTGGCTGGATGACCGACCGGGGCGAGAGCCAGCGATCGTGGTGGCGGATCGAGCGAACGCGAGGTTGCAATACTTCACGCTCGAGGGACAGCACCAGGGCTTCGTCCACGGCCTGCTCTTCCCGGCGAACATCGACATTCAGGATGAGGTGCTGCTGGTTCCCGACCTGCACGCGCGCGTGTCGCTGTTCGATCTCGACAACCAGCCGATCATCCACCTCGGCGATGACCCGGCATGGCGGGCCGAAGTCCTGGCGAACAACTTCCAGATGCGAACCGAGCCGCACCGCTGGCAGCCTGGCAAGTTCATCCACCCGCACGACGCCTGCTTCGACCGAGACGGAAACATCTTCGTCGTCGAGTGGGTCGACGCGGGGCGGGTGACGTGGTTGAAAAAAGTTCTGTAAGGCGAGCGGCCAGACATCGCGTAACCAGAGACTTCCGAAGTCTCCGAAGACTTCGGAAGTCTGGCGGTATGTTTCCACTGGCCGCTCGCTTAAGAATGGGTTTGCGAAGACGCTCATGTCGGGTTGCTGGAAGTGCATACCGCCCAGGGAGAATGCACCCGCCCCGGCCGGTCCCGTTCTAGTCGCTTGACGCTCTGCTCCGAATCGTGATGATGACGACTTCGACATCGTGGTCCTGGGCAGACTCGATAATCATGGTCACCCATTCCCGCCCGAACTGACAATTTGAGGAGTCCTCAGTATGCCGCGTCCCGTCACGCTCTTCACCGGTCAATGGGCCGATCTCAAGTTGGAAGATCTTTGCCGCAAGGCCAAAGAGTTCGGCTATGACGGCCTGGAACTGGCTTGCTGGGGCGACCACTTCGAAGTCGATAAAGCCCTCTCCGACGACACCTACTGCAGCCGCAAACGCGACCTGCTCGACAAGTACGATCTCAAGCTGTTCGCAATCTCGAACCACCTCGTGGGCCAGGCCGTCTGCGACAATATCGATATCCGGCACAAGTCGATTCTCTCGCCCGCGATCTGGGGCGATGGATCCCCAGACGGGGTCAACCGCCGCGCGACGGAAGAGATAAAGGACACAGCCCGAGCTGCGAAGAAGCTCGGCGTGAGCGTGGTGAACGGGTTCACCGGCAGCAGCATTTGGCACCTGATTTACGACTTCCCCCCGACGCCGAAGTCGATGATCGAAGCGGGATTTCAGCAGTTCGCCGACCGCTGGAACCCGATTCTGGACGTGTTTCAGGAATGCGGTGTGCGGTTCGCTCTCGAAGTCCATCCGACGGAGATCGCGTTCGACATTTACTCGACGCATCGGGCCTTGGCGGCGATCAATCATCGCCCCGAGTTCGGCTTCAACTTCGACCCGTCGCACCTGATTTGGCAAGGTGTGAACCCCGTCGACTTCATCCGCGAGTTCCCCGACCGCATCTTCCACGTCCACATGAAGGACGCTTCGACGACCCTCAATGGCCGCAGCGGCATCCTGTCGAGCCACCTGTCATTCGGCGACGCGCGACGCGGCTGGGACTTCCGTTCCGTCGGTCGCGGAGCAGTCCGCTTCGAAGAGATCATTCGCGCTCTGAACGCAGCGGGGTATGGCTTTGACATGCCGTTGTCGGTCGAGTGGGAAGACTCCGGCATGGACCGCGAAGCCGGCGCCGCCGAAGCCGCCCAGTTCTGTAAGAACATCGACTTCCGCCCCTCCGGTCGGGCGTTCGACGCGGCGTTCGCGGACTAGCCAAACCAGAGTACTGGTCTGCCACTGACCGTATGAAACCGTTGAACAACAACCGCCCGAGACGATTCGTCTCGGGCGGTTGTCTGTTTGAGTCCGGGGAGTTCAGGCTGTGCCTGATCGATCAGGCACAGCCTGTCCGACTCGTCTGCACGAACGGACGACGCTCCGAACACGTTGCCTGTTTCCGAAAGACCACAGGAGTCCATTCGTGTCTCTCAAGAATCTAAGACCAGAACCGGTGATGTCGGTGATCATCCCCGGAAAGAACGATGATGGGATTCCGCTACTGGTCGGGGTTCTGATCATGGGGCCTCCGTTAATTCTGAAATGGCCCTATCACTGGGCTTATGTGATCCCGGCGGGAATCGCGTCCACCGCCACCATGTACTTTCTCAATCATTACCGTCAGAAGATGCGGATCAAGGATGCACTTTCTGGACCGCAAGAAGTACCTGCTCCGACGGAGTATGACGAAAAGGCAAGAGCCTCCATTTGGAAGGAACTCCTCTCCGACTACCCTATCAAATCGTTCGTGCTGTTCGCGTACGGAACGTGCGTCTTCTTCATGGATGACCATGACGATCCAATCGAGTATGCGAGAGGTATTCTGACCAGTTACGGTCCTGCAGTGCTTGGAACCCCGTCAGCCGATATGCTGGTCTACACGCTCCCCCACTCAGGTGATTTTTAGTGGGCGCACACTGCCCAAATATCTTGACGTTTGTTCCACGCAATACATTTAAGGACGACACCCCTTTCGAGAAAATTCAAATCGCTGCAGGCATGATCGGGAAGCAGTTTCGAATCTTTGACACGTTTACTCAGTCAGTCGTGTATTCCTATCGCAAAGAACTTTGATCGAGTCTTGTTGTTCTCGATGAGATCCATGAGCGACTCGGAGAGGTCTTCGCAGATTTCGGCGACTGTCAACTGCGAGTAGTCCAAGCTTCCATCAGGCTTCTTTGGAGGATTCGTCCAGAGTCTGCTGGCCAAGATGATCTCCTCCGCCGATCCGTCGTCCCACCCGAACCGGTGGTTTCACGGGGACCACAGTGAGAAGTACCGGCGGCTAGCGCCGTGCCGCTCACGGAATCTCTACTCGATCTGAATCGCCTGCTGAATTCGCTGCGATGAGGTGGGGCGAGTGGAGTCTGAGGACTGCGCACTCGCTTGGATGATCTTCCCGTCGGACCCGAGTCCGCCCGTGATCATGCGCCTCATCGTGGCCAGCAGTTCCACCCGGTCGCTGGGCCGAGTCCCCGTCACCAGGGTCATGTCGTGGACTCGCATCTCGCCGTTCTCTCGGGAGATTTGTACCTCAGCACCCCGTGCCGCATCTCCGAAACGTAGTCGAGCCACAGTGTCGCTGGTCTGCATCCCGGTGAGCGGCAACGTCAGCAAGCCCACGGGGTCCACACTCAGTTCGGGGACTTCGCTCAGCTGTTGCCAGATCATGGCGTTAAAGCTTTCGGCGGAACATTGGCGTACTCGATCGACGTTGTTTCCCGCGATCCCAGCGATGAATTCGTAGACGGGGATCAGATGTTCCATCGTCAGCTTCAGCGACGAAGGCCGCCCTTCGACCGGCATCAGCACATCTTCGACCTCCATCCGTCCGGGAGTCGAGTGCAAGACGTAAGTGAGTGCCCGGGTTCCCTGGCTGACAGTCACTTCGGTCTTGGCCCCGGAGTAGGAGATATTCAGGATCTCGGGCGTCGCGGCCTCGATCTCGGGCATCGGGAGGGCGTTCACGATATCGGGACGCACTCGACTCCAGACCCGTTCGCTGAAGTCGCGGGTCGACATCGACTGCAAGCGTTTCACATCTCGCGAAATCAGGGCTTCCGCATACAGATTTACGATCGTGTCGGCCAGATACAGCGAGGTGAGCCGCTTGGATTCACGCGAGCCATTCTCGACCAGTGTCACTTCGGAGACATGCGGGATCGCCGACTTCTCGGCGGTGTTCGACCCGGTAGAACTCCGGATGTCGAGCGACACCAGGACCGCCCCTTGTTCCGACTTCAGCACGATATCGAGGTGGTCTTTCTGCTGCCGAGCTTCATACGGCTTGGCAAACAGCTCCACCGTCGGCACCGGGTATCGAGACAGGTCCGCCGCCACGAGGCACCCTTGATGGAATTCGCTGGTGGCGATTTTCGAGAGGCTTTCCTGATCCCCAGCGGCATAAGCCTCCAGGAACAACTGCGATTGCCGCAACGCAGTCGCCAGTTTCAGAGCCGAACGCACCGTGTCTTCCTGATCCTCCAGAGCGGCATCCCGCACGAACCAGTGACCATCGATCAACTGAAACTCAACCAGGACACTTCCGACTCCCACCACCGCCTTGTCATCCTTTAGCCGGGCATCCGGACGCAGAGACTTCTGCTGCGGCGTCTGCTCCGCCACATGCGAGGCGAGTTGGGTCAGCCAGGCCGGTGGCAGGTGTTCCATCTGCTCGCGCAGTTCGGGGCTCGTGACGGCCAGAATTTTCTCGGGTTCGTCACTGCGCCAAGCGTCCACAAAGTCGCGAACGGACATGACCAGATCCAGCTGCTCAATGACCGAGCGAGTGACATCCCCGCGTCCACTGTCCTGCTTCAGGGTGACATCTTCGACGACCCAGCGTTGGACTTTGGACTCGCGGACGAGGGTGTAGACCACCTCACGAGCGGCTTTCTCTTTTCCGATTTGGACCTTGGCGCGGACTTCATTTGGGGAGACCTCTTCGATCTCGATGATCTTCGGTTTACCCGTGGGGATATTGAGAGTGCCCAGATCGCGAATGGCCTCTTCACGCCGGAGTGCCCGCGTTTCCAAGCGGTTGGAGACCGAGAGCTTCAGGGCCGCATAGTCCTTATCGTCCAAGCTCTTGGAGAACCGGTTCACCGCTTGCTGCGTTTGAATTTTGGTGCATCCGGATCCCAGGCAAACTGCGGCACACACCACAATGCACGATATCCGAAATGAACTCATCGAGCGGAGCATGGGAGCGTCCTTGCCAACGGGGCACGGTTCCTCAGAGCGGAACCGAAACGGGCGGAGAGAGACAAGCGGGGCACTGAATGATCGCGGAATCGCGACTTCGAGACCCGAAGGGACCGGGCTTGTCTCACAACCATCGAAATCGGTCAAGGGGGGAGGAGTTGCTGCGAGGCGAGAATGGCAGCGCGAGCGAGAACTCGGGATGTTACGAGGTAGAAAGCGGCCAAACCTGCCGCAGGGGTATCGGGAATACTCAACACAACGCGGCACTGAACACAGGCCGCAAGAACTTCGTTAGCGGCGAGCGGCCAGACTAAGCGTCCCGCCAGACTTCCGAGACTTCGGAAGTCTGGCG
>JAYTCW010000325.1:0-11871 GCA_043736295.1 Planctomycetota bacterium
GAGCCGCGAGCCAGGGGACACGTCAACCCGCAGTCGCGGCTCGGCAGGAGCCTCGCCCTCCCGAGGAAGGCGGACCCCAAAATCAAGCCTTGACGGGCCGCCAGTTCCCGAAAAAGTTCACCCTCACAACATTCAGGGGATCGAACTTACTTCGCAGCTGTCTCGGTAGGCGGCAATGGGTGGGCGAACTTAGCCACATCTTGGCCGTTCTTGCCGTTCCAGACGCGTACGACTCCGTCCTCACCGGCGGAGACAACGATCGACTCATCCCCCGAGGCGTAGACCGCATAGAGGTAGTCGGTCGCTCCCGCGAAGTTGCGGTAGTTACTGCCATTACTGGCGGTGTGGAAGCGAACGTTCTTGTCTCCGCTGCTGCTGACGATGTTGTCGGTGACGCCGATGTAGTTGACGCCGGTGACCTGCTTCGTGGAGTTCGCGATGGTGCGGATCTGTTCGCCAGTCTCGTAGTTCCAAACCTTGATGGCGTTGTCGGCACCCGCACTGACGAGGTTGCTGCCGTCCGACTTAAACGAGACGCCAAGAACATGGTTCGTGTGCCCCTCGAACGACCGCACGAACTTTCCGCTCGCAACCTCGAACACCTTGACGAACTTGTCAGCTGCTCCCGAGACGAGCAGTTGGCCGTCGCGCGAGAACTCCACATCATAGACCGTGTCGCTATGGGCATCGGCGATGACGCGCTCGACCGAGCGGCCTGCGACGTTCCAGAGGATCAACTCTCCCGAGCGCGACGGATCGCCGCCGCCACTGGCGAGCAACTTGCCGTCCGGACTGAAGGCGAGGCACAGCACCCGGTCGGCATGCGGCGAGGCACTGAGGTCGAGCGAGTTGTCAGGCTTGGAGCCGAGCGTGGCGACCAGCTTCCACTGCGGCTTGAGATCCCACACGAGTGCGGTCTGGTCCGCACCGCTTGATAGCAAGGCTCCACTGCCGAGGAACCGCAGCGTCGAGGCCGGAGCGGTGTGCCCGGTCAAGGTTTGCAGCGGCGTTCCCGACTGGGCATGCCACAGACGAATCGCGTTGTCATCCCCGGCAGTCACCAGCACCTGACCATCAGGCGACAGAGCGCCCGAGCGCTGCGGCTTGGGCGACATCTGAGCTAGCGTCTTAGCAGCATTGAGGGTCTCGTCAGCCTTGGCAGCTTCGGCCTGGCGAACGACGAGGCTGGCCTTCAGTTCTTCGAGCCGCTTCTTCGAGTTGTCGAGCGACTGCTGCGAGAGCACGATCGCGCGATCAGCGGAGACGACGCCGTCCTTGGTCTGCTGGAGAGCATCGTTCTCTTTCTTCAGTGCCGCATCGGCGTCTTCCTTGGCCTTCTTGAGCCCCGCGTCATCAGCCTTCGCCGCCAGAGCATCGGTCGCCGCCTTGGCCTTGGTCTCGGCTTCGGTGACCTTCTTCTGCTGTTCGACGACGGCCATCTCGGCCTTCGGCTTGGCTTCGTTGGCCTTCTTCAGCGAGTCCTCGCGACCGGTGATGTCCTTCTCTCCCTCTTTCGCCGCGTTGTCATTGAGAGTCACCTTGTTCTTGGCGACCGTCACTTCATCGGTCAGGAAGAGCACCTGAGTCTCGAGGTTCGGGTCGCCCTTCACCTCGCACTTCATCTGCCCGTTGCGAGGCCAGACGCGGGCGAGGTTCCCTTCGCCCGAACCGGCGATCGTCTGTCCATCGGCAGAGATCGCGATCCCCGTGACCGGCGAGCCGAGGTTTTGGTTGAACCCCGCCGAGCCGTTGTCGAGGTTCCAAATCCGGACCGTTCCGTCGGTACTCCCCGAGGCCATTTCGTTCGTGGCGGCCAGCAATACCAGTGAGTTCACCGGCCCGCCGTGCCCTTTGAGTTCCTTGACCGGCATCGGGGCCGGAGGCGGTTCCTTCGCATCCGCAGCGGGGGCTACGGGCAGTGCCCAAATGCGGATGGCATTGTCCGCATGCCCGGCGATCAGCTGGGTGCCGTCCTTGTTCATCACGAGTGAGGTCACCGGGGACGGGACCGGCATCTGGGCGATCAGCTGGCCGTTCTCGGTGTTCCAGGTGCGGAGGGTGCCGTCGTCGGAGCCAGTGGCGATGACTTTGCCATCGGGCGAGAACGCTGTCGCTTTGATCGCAGCGGTGTGGCCAGTCAGAGTCGCACCGGGCTGGGCGTTCTGAAGATTGAAGAGGCGGACCGTATTATTGTTGAGGGTGAAGGCCGCCAGAGCATCATCAGCAGAGGTGGTTGTCGAGAGGACCGGAGCGCCGGGCTCGAACTTCGCGGTCGGTGCCGTCGCGACTCGCTCCCACAGCTTGATCTCGCGGAAGCTCCCGGTCGCCAGCAGATTACCATCGGGGCTGAATGCCATCGAATGCACAAAGTCTCGATGAGCGGTGCCGGGACCGTAGAGCGGCTGTCCGTCTTGCACGATCGACAACAGCTTCGTATCGGTCAGGCGAGCGGCTTCCTTCTGCTGCGGCAGGTCGTAGAGGAAGACGCGGTTCGCGCGACCGGCGGCGACGAACCGCTTATCCGGCGAGACAGCGACGCTGTAGATCGAGGTGATCGTTTCAGGAATCGCCCGCCACGCAATGTCGCCGCTGGGCGGGGCCGCTGTGCCGGGAGTGGCTCCTTCTTCGATCCATTTGCGGAAGATGCCGACCTCGCGCGGGGTGAGCGGTTTGGCTTCGGCCTTGTTGGGCAGGGGAGGCATCGCGGGGTCGGCGCTCCTTGATGCCGACTTGTAGAGCAGGCTCTCGTCCGGCTTTCCCGCCACGACGGACGGTCCACTGGCCCCCCCCTTGAGGATGGCGGCGACGCTCTCCAGAACGAGATCGCTCTCCTTCGTGGAGACGTTATGACATGCCAGGCACTTCGCCTCGAGGATCGGGAAGATGTCGGTATAGAACTCAACCGGTCGCCCCAGCGCCGGATCGGCGGGGGCGATCGCCGTATCCGCAGCGTATGACGATGCAACGAACGAAGAGGCAAGGATCGCGAGGAGAGATTGGAATCGCATGGCGGGAACCGTGGAGGGTTGGGCGATGAATGGTGAGAGAGGCGAGCGTCCGGCGTGAGCCGGATGGTGGGTGGGTCGTGGTGCCCTCGAAGGGGTCGAAGAAGGTAGCCGGTGGTGTCGCTGCGATCAACCACCGGCTAATCTCTGTGATCTCTCCGGGATCGTTGTTCTGGCTGAATGTTGACTGCTGATCGCTGACAGCTTCACTACGGTTGCACGTTGAGAGCCACCGGCACTTCCACAAGAGCCTCCCCACTGAAGTCGGCCTTGGCCCGCACCACCATGTTGGCCTGGGCACCGTCCTTGGCGTCTCCGGCAGCTGTGATGGTCAGCAGTCCTTCGTTCATGTCGGCGGGAATCGTGACCTCCGCAGCGACGAGACCCACCACTCCGGGTGGCAGTGGGAGCGACAACACCACTGGCCCAGCGAACCCGTTCTGGCGCGTGATGCCGACTTTCACTTCCAGCTTGTCCCCCTTCTTGATGTTCCCACTGTTCGGGATATTCGGGGCCAATTTCAGCGGGGCCGGTTTCACGATGAGGATCACCGGCACAGCGGGCGGTGTGAAGTTGATGTTGTTGGCCTTCGAAGCGTTCGCTTGATCGGTCGAGGCTTTCTCGGCGGCTTTGCGCTTTTCTTCGATTGCCTTCGCGGCATCGGTCTTGGCCTTCTCGTCGGCCTCGGCGGCGGTCTTGGCCTCTTGAGCTGCCTTGTCATCGGCGGTTGACTTCACGACGAGTTCGTCGGCCAGCTTGAGCTTCTCGGTCGCGGTGGCCAGTGCAGTCGCGGCATCGGTCGCAGTCTTAGTCGCATCGACCTTGACCTTCTCCACAGCTTCGGCAGCAGCCTTGGCTTTGTTGAGAGCCTCTTCCGCAGCGGCCAAAGCCTTCTTGAGTTCCTCGTTCGCGGCGTCCGCAGCGGAGGCAACCTTCGCGGCATCGAACGCAGTCTGGGCGGACTTCACGACTTCGGCGGCGGCGGTCGCTTGCTTCTCCGCTTCCACTTGAGCAGCGACAGCTTTGTCGGAGGCGACCTTGCCATCATCGGCTGCCTTCTTGGCGACTACTTGTTCAGTGGTCGCCTTCTTGAGGGCTTCCGTCATCTGCGTGGCCTTCGTTACCGCTTCGTTCTTGGCGGTCGTCGCGGGTGGGACCAAGTCAGCTGCGGCTTTGGCTGTGACTGCGACGGCATCGAACTCGGCCTTGAGGCGGTCGGCCTTGGCCGGGTTGCGGCGATAGGGCACAGCCCCCGTTGAGGTGAGCCACATCATGTGCGTCCCCGGCAAGGCATTGTCCTTCACATACAGTCGCCAAATCGTTTCGGCCTGGTCTTTCTCGATCGCCACGTTGGGGGCATCGATGTTGGCGTTGGGTTTCATCCCGGCTGCGTTGAGCGTGACTTTGTCATTAAATCCATCTCGCTTTTCGAGCTTGACCGGAACCAGAATCTGGCGGCCCTGCACGACCTCGATCTTGATCGGATCGGCCATCAGTTGGAACGGGGCCACTTCTGCGAGGATCGAGATCGCAAACTCTCGTCGCACCCGCCCCACCGCCGGAATGTTGTTGGCACCCGTCCACGCGATCTCGCCCGCACGACCCGCATGAGCCACCTCGCGAATCGCAGCTGCGCTGGCTTGGATCGCTTGCGAGGCAACGGTTTTGAGTTCGGTGATCTTGGTGTTCGCAGCGGCGAGGTCGTCCTTAGCCTTCTGCTCGGCAGCGAGGGCGGCATCGAGAGCGACCTTGGCTTTGTCGCGCTGCTGGATCAGGTTCGCATCATCGGTTTTGGCCTTGAGGGCCTCTTCCGCTTTGGCGAGTGCTTCTTGTGCGGGAGGCGTCTTCTTGCCCGCTTCCTCGATGACCTTTTGCAGGTTCGGTAATGGCTTCTCGGCCTCCGGGACCGCGGCATTGGCCGCCACGACCGCGCGGGCCAGACGCGGGTCTTCGACCTTCGCTTTGCCTTCAATGCGGAACTTGTGCCACCCCTCCGCCGCATCGGCCTTCGTACGGAAGGTCAGCAGTCCGAGCGGCACTCCATCGGGGATCGTCGTCCCGCTGCACTCGACACCAGCGGGCAGGTCAAGAGCCGTCACATCAATCGGGCCGTTGAAGCCATCTCGGCGAAACGCGATCACTTGCATCGCGAAGTTATCGCCTTTCCGCATGGCCATCGACCAAGCGGCACCAGCTGCGGGTGAGGCGGGCAAGGCGACCAGGCGGAAGTCCGGCGTCTCCTGGCGAATACTCAGGCGATAGACGTTGGCCGCAGACCCGCGCGACTCGCCAAAGCGATCACGGAGAGTGATACGGTACTTACCGTCGGTCGGGACTTCGAGTCGCTGGACCGGGTCGTCCGAACGGACATCGTACACGTTCGGCAGTGGGTTCGTCGGCTCGTCGTCTGGAGCGGCGATGCGCTGGAGTTTCTCGACACCTTGGGGATCGACCTCAACACGATCAATGGTGAAGTAAGGGTCGATCGTCTGGCCGAGACGCTGGCCGTAGGCTTCGATGTAGAGGACATCCTGGGCCTTCGCCTCAACGGTGAAGGTGTCAATGTCCCGCACCTCGGAGAATTGGCCGACGACCTCGCAAGGGACGGGGACGACCTGTGCCTTGGTGGGATCGTTGTTCGGCTCGACTTCGACGACGATGGGAGTTGGTGTTATCCCGATTGAGACGGAGTTACTCGGCCCAGCCGGGGTCGGCAATCGATAGCTGAAGGCATCGATCGCCGCCATCAGCGAGGTCGTGCGGTCCTCCAATTGCAGCGACGCCGCATCCCCCGGAATTGCGATATCGACATCGAGTTTTTCCAGCTGCGATTTTAACCCGGTCAGGTTGACCTTTTGCCCGCCGGGGAGGTTGTAGCCGTAGAGAGAGAACTTTGCCGTCTGCCCCGCGACTCCCGACGGGGGGAAGACGAAGGCCACGTACGGAGCCTGATGCACGTCGAGTCGGTAGAAGTATTCCGGCCCGCCGCGGAAGGCTCCGTCGTGGAGCTTAATCAAGTAGTCGCCATTCGCGGGAACGTCGAAGACCAGTGCCGGGTCGGAGTTCCCGTCCCCACGCAACGACGCCAGCCGCCGTCTCGCCAGCCCGTCGTGGACCTCCAGATTCGGCTTCATCCGCGAGTCGATCCGGTCGGCGTCCACTTCAATGACCAGTCGCTGTCCAGCTGTCGCCGTGAACTTGAAGAGGTCGACATCCGAGGCCCCATCCATGCGACCCTGAATCGCGGTGCCGACGGTCAGCGGCATGGCCTTGTCGAGGGCGTTGTTGGGTTCGACTTCATTCGTTTGGGGACGTGACCCGACGAAGAACCGCCGGGCATTGCTGACACCCCAGAGCCCCTTGCAGCGCACCTCATGCGGCCCGACCGGAACATCGGCTGCAGCTGTGACCGTGAAGACCTTGTCGACCGGTTGCATCTGCTCGTTGACCTTCTGGACTGCGGTGAGTCCGGGATGGTCGAACAGCAGCGACGAAATCTCTTCGAGATCGTCCCCGCCGGTGATCGTGACCTCGACAGCTTGCCCCGCCTGGACCCCAGCGGGGAAGACGGAGTAGAGCCGGGGTTGCGGGAGTTGGGCCTGGGCGATGGCCGGGAAGAGAATCGCCGCGAGGAAGAGGGTGCGGTGGGTCATGATGAGGTGGGCGAAAGGTGGATGGGGTATGCAAATGTAGGACGGGCCCATTTGGCCCGTCCGTCTACCCGGTGGCACTTGGGGGAGTCACCAAGTCCTCAAAGTTCCAACCCGCATCGACCCACTCCAGATGTACCCACCGAAGGACATCCAGATCGGAGATACCACACTTAGCCGGATTGCGACCGATGTACTGGATGATGCGATACAAATGCTCTTCGTCACGGATAATGCGGTCGTAACTTTCCTCTTGCCACAATTGTCCCGTTGTCCCCAGTCGACGGTTGATCCATTTCGCGGCGAAAGCCTTAGCTTGGCCAACAACAGTTTCCAAGTCATAGCCATCGAATGGGCGAATCACGATGTGGCAGTGGTTCGGCATCACAACACCGCAACCCATAAAATGTTGAGTTCCCTGACCATGTGCCAAGTGCTTTCGGACGATCTTGACATTCTCCGGATCGCGAAGCATGCAGGCCCCATGACCTTCGTCGAGAGTCCCTTCCATTTTTTGAAACACGGCTCGCTCGTACTCTTCATTGAGTGATTTCGCACGGGGATGATTCTGTTGCAGTTCAATCTCCCTACGTAGTTTCTGGAGGTACGTCAGCACGCTCTGTGGGATTGAATCGACTAGGCGGAACGTGACGAAATAAGTCGCACCAGGCTGTCTCCAGTGTGGTAAATGGCGGTGGTAGGAAGTGAACGGTCCGTTCTTGTCGAAACCTTTGAAGAGTGGTGGTGTGCGGCGTACGGGCATGCCTAGGCACTCCTTCGATGGATTTCGCTTCGCTCAACAATCGGAAGGACGGGCCAAAGGGCCCGTCCTACTTTCGCATCAATGATTGAACAGAAACTCCTTCGTGTTCACCAAGGCCCAGACGATGTCCTCGAAGGCGATCTGCGGCTTGTCCTTGTGCTTCTCGATGTGAGCGAGAGCGATGCCCAGTTCGTCGGAATCGGGATCACGGGAGTAGACCCAGCGGTAGAGTTCGCGAATCTTCTCTTCGTTCGGACGTTCCTTCTCATTGGCCAGCTTGGCAGCCCGGCCGCTGCCGGAGCTGACCTTGTTCTGGACCTCAGCACTGTTGAGAAGGTGCAGGCTTTGGGCCAGGTTCGCCTCTTGTGAACGCTCGCATTCGCAGGCACTGTCCCCCTGTGGCTGGCCGAAGACCTTCAGGAAGTACGGAGCCACCGTGGCATCCGGCAACTGAATCGCCAGTGTGCCTTCCGGCATGCCGTTGAAGCGTTCGGTGGTGTTGGTCACCTGATGGAAGCCGTCGTACAGCACTTCCGCCGTCAACCGCTTGGGGTAGTAGCGGGCGAAGTTCTTCTTGTCCTTCTGGTTGTGCTCGTTCGGCAACGCGCTCAGCTGGTACGTCGACGATTGGCAGATCGTCCGCACGAGTCCCTTGAGGTCGTAGTTCGTGTCAGCGAAGTGCTTCGCCAAGCCAGCCAGCAGTTCCGGATTCGACGGCGGGTTGGTCTCCCGCATGTCGTCTTCTGGCTCGACGATCCCGCGATCGAAGAAGTGCTTCCAGTAACGGTTGACCAGTGCCCGCGAGAAGAACGCATTGTCCTTCGCGGTCAACCAATCGACCAGTTGGTGCCGGGGATCGACATCGGGAGCGATCTCCAGAGCCGGGCTACCGAGGCCGGTCGGCTTCAGGTTCTGCCCATTGCGAGGGTTGTTCGCGGTGGCGACCCCTTCGTTGTGGAAGACGCGCTTCTCGCGGGCCTGGGTATTCATCCCGGCCATGCGCTCCTTGCGACCGACCCGACTGAAGAACGCCGACAGACCGTAGTAGTCGTTCTGGCTCCACTTCTCGAATGGGTGGTGGTGGCAGCGGGCACACTGGATGCGGACACCCATGAAGAGTTGAGCCACGTCTTCGACCTCCTCATTGACCTGCGTTACTTCGCGATACCAGATCACGGGTGGGTTGAAGCTGGAGTCACCGGATGCCGTCAGCAGTTCATCGACAATCTGGTTGTAGGGCTTATTGTCATACAACGAATCCCAGAGCCACTGGCGGAAGGCGTAGGTGCCATCCTCGTCGCCTGCCTGTTTCCGCTTGTTACGGAGGACCATGTTCCACTTGTTCGCGAAGTAGTCGGCATAGCCGGGGCTGTCGAGCAGGCGGTCAATCAGCTTATCGCGTTTGGCGGGGTCGGTATCCTCGCGGAACTGGCGGACCTCTTCTTCGGTGGGCATCCGACCGGCGATGTCGATCGACACCCGACGCAGGAACGTGCTGTCATCACAGAGTTCCGACGGGGGGAGCCCCAACAGCTTGAGCTTGTTGAAGACGGCCTCGTCGATGAAGTTCCGTACCGGAGGGAGCTTGGCGACCTCAATCCCCAGCGGCACAGTGGCCCGGAAGGTCGAGACCTGCCCTTGATAGCGGGCCATGATCGCGACTTCGCCCGTCAAATCGAGCGTGTGGACCAGCCCGGACTTGGCACTCTCGGCGAGTTCCGGATCGTTCGGCTCGTAGAGGGCCATGCGGGTCACGTCCTCGACGGTCCCGTCCGTATAGGTCGCGAAGCAGGCGATCTGCTGATCTTGTTTGGGCTCCATCAGTCGAGCTGCGGGCAAGCAGGCAATCCCAGCCACGGTCGGAGCGGCCTTGTCGCCCCACGGCATCCCCTGTCCCACCCAGCGGGCGAGGAGGCGGTACTCGTCGCTGTCAACATCCATTCGCTTCCCGCCGCCGTGAGGCGACTGGCCGACCGGCTTGGTCAGCAGGAGGCTGCGAGCGGGGGAGGAGACATTCGTCCGGCGACCGCGTGCCTCGTTCTTGAGGAACTCGAAGTCATCCTCGGGATAGAACCCGAGCAGTGACAGCTTGAACCCGTTCTGGCCGGTCGCCTTGCCGTGACAGCCGCCGCTGTTGCAACCGAGCTTCGTAAAGATCGGGGTGATCTGGTTCGGGAAGCTGATGTCAGCTGGGTGGGCGAAATCCTTGACATCAATGGCGACCTCGGCGGTCTTGCCATCCGCTGTTTTTGCGGTAAGTTTGGCCAAGCCATCACCGGTCGGTTTCACCATTCCGGCTGCGTCAATGGAGACGATCCCCGCCGGTTCCGCAGAGTAGGTGACGGTCCGTGTGGCATCCGAAAGCCGCCCGTTGGCATGGACGCCGGTGACCAGTACCTGCAAGCGAGCATCCGGCCCCCGCAGCGTGAACTGCCCCGGCAAGGTCTCGAACTTGAGGGATTCGACCGGTCCCAGATCAAGAGCCTGGGCGAAGGAGGGAACCAATCCCACCAGCAGCAGCGGGAGAAACACCAGTGTTTTGTGCATCATTCGCATCGTTCACTCCCCGAGCCCGCCGTGTATCTACGCAGCAGTCTCAGCCGATTTGAGCCGAATGATCGACAATCTCCCTCTCTCGGGCAGTGTTTGCCGATTCCATTCCTCTATCGAACATATCAACCTTCAGTTCTGTGTCAAGGGGGGAGTCTGCTGCCGGATTCTCCCGGATCGGGATCAACTGTCAAATTGATGGGAGAAATCGGGTTGTGCCGGGGGATTGCCCCTCCAGAGGTTCTTCTGTGGAGAGACCAAGAAACAGCCTCAAGGGGAAGCCCCCTTGCGGCTCACTGAGGACATCGATCCACACAACCTTCCGCCTTTACCCCGTCCGAATTGATGTGATCTGTGGACGCTAAATCGCAGGCAGCGAAGGCTCACGAAGGGGGAGAAGAGCCTTCTGAAGCGAAAACTGAGGATCTTCCCGTCGAGAATATGATGAGCTGTCTCACAACTTCCGAACTCACGCGTCGGGTGACTCTTTCAGTGACCCGACGCGTGAGCATAAGTCTCTCAACCTTCTCCAAGTCGCTCTGCCCCCCGAAGAGGTGTTGGGCTTCCCACTCGGTCTCGGATACGAGTGGGTAGCAGTCCGTAGTGGCGCTACGGGTGACTGAACCTGGATAACGCCCCATGGGCAGATGGACCAGACTATCACGCCCGCTGACAGTACACCGACCAGCAATGTCGCCGCAATTGATCCGTGGCTACACGTCGCAGAGGTTCACCGCCTCGCGCAGCCCGGTCAGCGGGTCGCGAGTCGGGATGAACTCGTGGCCGACGTAGCCCTTGTAGCCCAAATGGACGAGCTTGCGCATCAGCGGGGGGAAGTTAATCTCTTGTGTGTCATCCAGTTCGCCGCGACCGGGATTGCCCGCCGTGTGGATATGGCCGATCACGTCGATGTTCTCTTCCAACCGCCGCAGCAGATCGCCGTTCATGACCTGCACATGGTAGAAGTCAAACAGCAATCGCACGCGCGGGGAGCCGACCCGGCGGACGATGTTGGCCACGTAGTCGATGTCGTCCCCTTGGTAACCGGGGTGCCCTTTCATCGGATGCGAACCGTCACGAGTGTTGAGGTGCTCCAGGCAGATGTTGACCCCATGCTTCTCGGCATGAGCGGCCAGTTTCTTCAAGCCCGCGACGCAGTTGTCGGCCCCCTCTTTCAGGGAGATCTCGCCACTGGTCGGGTCTTCAGCGTTCTTCCACTTGTACCCGGTGAAGGCGATCACGCTCGGGGCACCGAAAGCTGCACACTCCTCGATCCGCTTCATCGTCGTGGCGATGACCTCGTCATGGTAGGCGAGATTATTGAGCCCCTTCATAAACGGAGCCCCCGGCATTCCATTGGCTGCCAGAGCGCAGGTCAGCCCATGCTTCTGCATCGTGGTCCACTCTTCCGGGCCACAGATCTCGATCGACTTGCAACCCAGGCTCTTCGCTACGGTACACATCTTCTCAATGTCCCACAGATCGCCCGCGATGTTAAAACACCAGAAGACGGCGGAGTGATTGATGTTCCCTTTCAAGGTCATGTTGTCAACTTTCTGGTCGGCACAGCGACCGTTCAAGGAATGAGCGAGATGGATCGGGATTGTAACCAACCCCACCCTGTTCTCGGCAAACGCACGGCAGGTATTTCTTCCGCGCTAGCCAACTAAGGACATGGTCCACAACAACTTCCCGATTGGATTCTGAACACGAAGATCGCGAAGGAAGCCAAGAAACGTTGGACGGAACCCTTTGCTCCCTTCTCGACCTTTGTGTTCATTTCCTCCGTGAAAATGACACTTCGCGCCCCAGCCGACAGCCTCTCACGGAGTACATGGCATACGGAGTAAGAGTCCATCGCCCGATCCCTGAAACCTCTCGCCCACGGCAGAGGATTGGTACA
>JAYTCW010000326.1:0-24996 GCA_043736295.1 Planctomycetota bacterium
TGTCGGTCCTCCGAAAGCGATGGCGTTAGAACACCACCAGCCTAACGAAGACCGACACCACTTTCCTCAACTTCGGTTGCGGCAGAGCCGCGCTGTGTACATCAGGTTTGTAGGCCGTGGCGTGTTTCTGTCCCCCTCTCCCCACTGGCAGCATGTCTTGGGGAGTGGGCGTGGCTGTGGGGAGAGGGCCGGGGTGGAGGGGCCCAGAGCGAGTGGTGTGGCCCCCTCACCCCAGCCCTCTCCCCCACAATGGAGTCCACTCCGCAAGCAGTGCCGATTGTGGGGGAGAGGGGGCAGAATCTCATGGCTGCCGACTTTCCCGATGCACACACCGCCACCCACCCATCGGAGTTCAGCGACTTGTCCTCTCCCGCCGGAAATGGATATCTGAACTGGGAACGGATATGCTCTCTCGCAGAAGCTCGCATCAAAAAATGCCCCACCCGACCACCTCTCATCTGGAGAATACCATGTTACGTCTTTGGACTCTGCTCGCGTTCACCATGACTGCCGTGCTCACGGGTTGCAGCAAGGCTCCGGACACCGCCGCGACCCCCGCGATCCCCACCACAGCACCTGCCGACGGACACGAAATGGCCTCCGCAGCTGCGGTTCCCTTGAGTGCAGAAGACCAGACGCTCGCGGATCGCCAGAAAGTCTGCCCAGTCGGCGGAGAAGCACTCGGCAGCATGGGAACCCCCGTGAAGGTCATGCTTGGCGACCGGGCCGTCTTCTTGTGCTGCGAAGGATGCCGAAGTGCCGTCAAGGGAAATCCCGAAAAGTACCTGGCCAAGCTCGATGCCCAAGCAGAAGCACCGGGAGAGGCCGCAGCTGCGAAGACCGAACCTGCAGCACCAGCTGCGGAGTCAACTGCGACTCCTGTCACGGAAACGCCCGCCAAGCCGGAATAGCCTGCGGCCCGCCCAGATAATCTGGGGGAGTCTGCCGTCGCATTGTCTCACCTTCGAATACCATCTCTGCGAACGAAGTTCCCCCGCGACACGTCTCGCGAACATTGACAACGGCACAACCACTAGACAGCATGTATCCATGCGGTCGCAGTTCGCGCGATCGTTCTGACGCTCCCGCCTCCTGCACTGGTTTGCCCTTCACCTTGTCGTGGGAGGGATTCTGGTATCCGCATTCCCTCCTTCGCTGTCAACCTTCCCTCGTCTCTCTGGTGTCATTGGACTTTCGTGTCTTCTTCGGTGGACAGTCCTGGTCCCTCCGCGTTCATTCCTCTGGTAGGACTGGTCGGTGGGGTTGGGTCTGGAAAAAGTACACTCGCTCACGGATTGGCCCAGCGGATGTCCGTGGCCATTCTGGATGCGGACCGGGCCGGGCACGAAGCTCTGAGGCAATCCGCCGTGAAAGTCGCCCTGCGTCAGGCGTTCGGAGAATCCATCTTCAACGACTCGCAGGAGATCGTCCGGTCTCAATTGGCAGCGCTGGTCTTCGGCTCCGATGACCAGTCGCAGCGGGAGCGCCGAACACTCGAACAGATTGTCCATCCCGTTCTGCGGACCGACCTGCAACAGCAGTTGCAGCATGTCCGCGAGTTGGGGCAGGTCCAGGTGGTCCTCCTGGATGCTCCGATTCTGTTGGAGTCGGGTTGGAAATCGCTATGCGACGCGGTGGTGTTCATCGACACCCCGCTCGTTCTGCGGCAGCAATGGACAGCTGCCGGGCGGAACTGGACGCCTGATGAATTGGCTCGCCGGGAAGCGAGCCAATGGCCGATCTCACGGAAGCAAAGTGAATCCGATTTCGTCGTCGACAATTCCGGGAGTCTGGAGTCTTCGGTGGATCAGTTGGAGCAAGTGGTGCGTGGGGTTCGGTCCCGAAAGGGTGACCCCACTGAGTAAGCGGAGGGGCGCTCAATGACCGCGCGGTCCTCCCTTCCGGTCCCCTCTCCCCCGCGATTGACTTGGGCAACCAGTGAGATCCGTTACGGGGGAGAGGGCTAGGGTGAGGGGGCCAGAGAAATCCCCCTCACCCCGATCCTCTCCCCCACAGTGGAGTCTGTTCCGAAAGCGGAATCGATTGTGGGGGAGAGGGAGAAGCACGGAAGCAGCACCCCTCTCCCGCTCACAAGTTTCATGCTGCTGACACAACAACCGGCCCATCCCACTCACTCCGAGAGGGCGCGCTGCGGGAGTTCTTTCCGCGACCGTCCACTCTGCTTCCCCTCCGCCCCAGTTCCCTTCCCACTCGATCGGGACACCCGCCATGACTCAACCCTCTAAACCTTCGTCGCCGCGCGGCAATCGCCCGGAGTTTCCGCACATCGACCGCAACGATCCGCCGATCAAGCGCCGGTCCGCTGAGAGCGCTCCCCCCCTCGTCGATGTTGAGGAAGGCGGCGGAAACGTCCTGCCTCCCGGAGAACGAACTCCCGTACCAGTTGCACCTCACGAAGACGAAGAAGAGCAGCTGTCGGAGATCTACAACGACCCATCTCTCCACAGCTCCGAGGGAGCCCCGAGCGAGATGAACGTCGCCGCACTCCAGCGGATGACGATGAAGGAGCTGATCGACCTCGCGAAGGAGGAAGAGGTCGCCGAGATCGCGGGTCTGAAGAAGCAGGATCTCATCTTCCGCATCCTCAAAGAGCGGACCAAGATGAACGGTTTAATGTCCGGCGAGGGGACGCTCGAGATCCTGCCGGACGGGTTCGGCTTCTTGCGAAGCCCCGACTATCACTACCTGCCTTGTCCCGACGATATCTATGTCTCCCCCAGCCAGATTCGGCGGTTCGGGCTGCGGAAGGGGTCGACCGTCCGGGGCCAGGTCCGGCCTCCGAAAGAGAACGAGCGGTACTTCGCCCTGCTGCGTGTCGAGGCCATCAACGGGGCCGACCCGAACGAACTGCCCGAGAAGGTGCCGTTCGACAACCTCACCCCGATGCACCCGACGCAGCGGATTCGCTTGACCACTGACCCGGCGGAATTGAGCACGCGGATCGTCGACATGGTCTCGCCGATCGGGTTCGGGCAGCGGGCTTTGATCGTGTCGCCCCCGAAGGCCGGCAAGACGATCTTGCTGCAAAAAATGGCCAAGGCGGTCCTCATCAATCACCCCGAGGTCTATGTCATCGTACTGCTGATCGACGAGCGACCTGAGGAAGTCACCGACATGGAGCGGAACGTCAAAGGCCCGAACTGCGAGGTCGTGTCGAGTACCTTTGACGAGCCGCCGAGCCGCCACATCCAGGTCTCCGAGATGGTGATCGAGAAGGCCAAACGCATGGTCGAGTTCGGTCACCATGTGGTGATCTTTCTCGATTCGATCACCCGCCTGGCCCGCGCGTGGAACACCGAGTGCCCCAACTCCGGCAAGATCCTCTCCGGAGGCATCGATGCTGCGGCACTGCAACACCCCAAGCGGTTCTACGGATCGGCCCGCTCGATTGAAGAGGGTGGCAGCCTGACCATCATCGCGACCGCCCTTGTCGAAACCGGGTCGAAGATGGACGACGTGATCTACGAGGAGTTCAAGGGGACCGGCAACATGGAACTGCACCTCGACCGCCGCATCGTCGAAAAGCGCATCTGGCCCGCCATCGATGTCAACAAGTCCGGCACGCGGCGGGAAGAGCTGCTGATGAGCGAAGAGGAACTCAAGCGGATCTGGATTCTGCGTCGCGTGCTGAGCGACATGAGCCCGGTGGAGGCGATGGAACTGCTCACCAGCCGCATGCGGCGGTCGAAGACGAATGACGAGTTCCTGCTCAGCATGAACTTGAGTTGAGCGTCGTAGGATGGGCCCATTGGCCCGTCCCCGATCGATGTCCGCACTGATCCAGACACCACATGGGTCGTCACAGATTCTCTCCCTGATCGACTGGCTCACGCGGATGACTCATAGGCGGGACGGGCCAAGGGGCCCGTCCTACGAGACCACCCAATGCCCCAGCGTTACCTCATCTCCTCCCCGGACTCCCTCCTCAGCCCGTCGTTCGTGGTCTTCCGCGAACACCTGCGGCACAACATCGACACCATCCTAAAGATCGCTGGTGCCCCGCAGCGGCTCAGGCCGCATTGCAAGACACACAAGATGGCCGCCGTGGTGCGGCTGCTCTTGGACCGCGGCATCACGAAGCACAAAGCCTCTACGATTGCCGAGGCCGAGATGCTGGCTCGCTGTGGCGTGAAAGATGTGGTCATCAGCTACAACATGGTCGGGCCGAACATCACCCGCGTTGTCGCGCTGGCGAAAACTTTCCCCGAGGTGCAGTTCGCCGTCAACGCCGACGATGCGGGTTGCATTGAGCAACTGGGAGCCGCAGCAACGCGGGCGGGTGTCTCGATCGGCGTGGTCCTCGACATCAATCCCGGCCGCGACCGCACGGGAGTCACCCCCGGTCCGGCAGCTGCGGCGCTGTACCGGCAGATCGCCCACACGCCGGGTCTTCGTCCGGAGGGGCTGCACCTGTACGACGGGCAGCATGGGCACCCCGACCCGGTCGACCGACAGCACGCCGTGGAGCAGGTGTGGGAGCGGGTGATTGCCCTCCGCGAGTTGCTGGAGCGGAACGGCTGGCCAGTGCCGCGCGTGATCTGCGGAGGGACGCCGACCTTTCCGATCTACGCCCGCATGGACGATCCATTCATCGAGCTCAGCCCCGGCACCTGCATCTTCCATGACTGTAACTACGGCGAAAAGTTCCCCGACCTCGCCGCGTTCGTGCCCGCTGCGCTGGTCTTCACGCGCGTCATCAGCAAGCCAACTGCGAACCGGTTGACGCTCGACGCGGGTACCAAGGCGATCGCCTCCGACCCGCCGATGGGCCAGCGGATGGTCCTCCCGGCAATCCCGGACGGCGTGCAGGTGCTGCACAACGAGGAACACCTCGTCATCGAAACTCCTAACGCCGCACAGTGGAAAGTCGGCGACTGGCTGCTCGCCATCCCCCGCCACGTCTGCCCGACCTCGGCCCTACACCGGACAGTAATCGTGATTGAGAACGGCCAGCAGGTCGACGAGTGGGAAGTCACCGCGCGGGACCGGCGGTTGACGATTTAGCGTGCGCAACGCCGGGGAAGACGCTCCGCTTCGAAGACTTCGCGTCGCGGCTAAACTTTGGCCGGGGTACGGGCATAATTGGCCAGTGTTTCCTGGAACCGCTTCTTGCCGTCTTCCACGACGCGGCGAATCTCCTTGGCGTTTTGCTCGCTCTCCTTCCGCAGGTCGGCGATCATTTGCAGCGAGTCGACTTGGAAGCTGCTGATGGCGTCGACCAGCTTCTGCACCGATTCGGGATTGATGGTCGAGCCGTAACCGGCTTTGAGGGCGGCCTTCTCCAGTTCCTTGCCGAGGACGGCCACGTCTTCGAGGCTCTTATTAACCCCCTTCTTCATCGCTTCGGTGGCCTGCGTCACCTCATGCAGACCATGCTGCGAGGTATACACCGTGCCCAGAATCGTGAAGACGTGCTCGTTGGTCGTGAAGAACGTCACCGCCCGCCGGTAAACCCGCTCCTTCACATCGTGCGTCTGCTTCAGCTTCGCGATCAGCGTTTCGCCGACATCGTACCCGACCGACAGATTCTCGGAGATGTCCTTCAGCAGCTGATACGTGCGGTCTTCGTCCTCGTAAGCTTCCCGGGCCTCGTCCCGCTTCAGTTCGAGCCGGGACGTGTCACTCTCGCTCTTGCCACCCGCATCGACGACCGACTGGGCATCGGCCAGAGCCTGCTTCGAAGCATCGAGAATCGGCAGATCCTTGTCGAGCAACTCGCGGGCGACCACTTCCGCTTCCTTGAGGGCGAACCGGAAATCGATGTAGGCATCCATCACCAACCCCTCTTTGGTGAGCTGATCGCGAGTGTCCTTGGTCACGTCCTGATACGACTCGACGATCTTCTCGAACCGGGCCGACGGGGTGCCGCGTCGCATCCGCATCCACAGGTTCTGGGCCTTCTCGGTGATCCCGATCTTGCCGTCATCGAGCTGAGAGATGAGGGTCTTGGAGTCCTCGCGGATCGAGTCAAACATCTGCGTGATTTCGAGGTAGCGATTGCCCACGTTGATGTTCTCGACGTTGTCTCGCACGAGGGCGTTGAACGTGCTCATGTGCTTGATCGTGTTGGCAATCGCCAGCACGCGCGGCTCATCCAGTTGACGAACCCCTTCGAGTAGCGAGATCAACTCCTGCGGCACATCGTCGCGGGGAGCGACTCCCAGCTTCTTGAGGACGCCCAAAGCCCGGTCGAGGTATTTCTGCATTCCGGTATTGGACGCGGGGGCTTTGTCGGGAGCGGAAACAACTGCGGGTGTCTTGGAGGTGCCAGCCATGAAATGCTCTTGGTGTCGGTGGGGTCTTGGATAAGAACCGGGAAATCTATGAACGATCAGCCTACCACGACTTCGCCACGTTCGCCAGAACACGGACAGGCGGACGGGTGTACGTTTCGTAGCGTGGGCTTTAGCCCACGCAAGTCGTTCAGGTCTCCCCTCTCAAAATAAGTGGAGGGACGCGTGGGTTAAAGCCCACGCTACGCCAGCGAGTTCACATTCCCCCCCCTGATCGGATATTCTATCCACTTCATAGTCAATGAGTCCCCCCTCATGTCGCGTTTCCCCCAAGGGTTCATTCATGCGTTGTTCGCCCCTACTGTTCGGCCTCTGCAGCTGGTTACTTCTGGCAGTTCCGGGGTTTGCAGCTGATCCGATCAAGGTGCTGTTCCTCGGTGACAATGGTCACCATCGGCCCGGAGATCAGGCGGCGGTACTAATGCCCGCTCTCAAAGCACGAGGCATCGAGATCAAGTACACCGATGATATGTCGGTGCTGAAGGCCGAGGCGCTGAACCAATTCGATGGGTTGTTGCTGTTTGCGAATATCGATGCCATCGAGAAGCCGCAGGCGGACGCCCTACTCGCGTATGTGGAGAGCGGCAAGGGGTTCATCCCGGTCCACTGTGCGTCCTTCTGCTTCCGCAACGATGACCGGATTGTGGCCCTGATGGGGGGGCAGTTCCAGAAGCATGGGACCGGCGTGTTTCGCACTCGCATCACACAGCCAAACGACCCGATCATGAAGGGGTTCGACGGGTTCGCCAGCTTTGACGAGACCTATGTCCATACCAAACACAACGAGGAGAACCGCGTGGTTCTCGAAGTGCGGGCCGATGACCAAGGGTTCGAGCCGTACACCTGGACCCGCACGCACGGCAAGGGGCGAGTGTTCTACACCGCGTGGGGCCATGACGAGCGGACGTGGGGCCAGCCGGGGTTTGTGAACCTGCTGGAGCGAGGCATCCGCTGGGCCGTCGGTCGCGATCCACAAGAGACCCCCGCGTTCCGCGATCCGCAGGTCGTCGCCATTCCCGAGATGACGCCGATCCCTCCAGCCACCGACAAGACATTCCAGTACGAAGATGTCGGACCGAAGATCCCGAACTACGTGAAGAGTACGAAGTGGGGCGAACGCGGCGAGAACAAGACTCTCATGCAGAAGCCGCTCTCGCCGCTGGAATCGATGAAGCGGTTCACCACGCCGGTCGGATTCCAGGTTGAGCTCTACGCCGCTGAAAAGCAAAACCCAAGGGAGGAAACGGCGGGCTGGGACGAACTCGAAGGCAAGCCGATTGCCATGAACTGGGACGAGCGCGGGCGGCTGTGGGTCTGTGAGACCTACGACTACCCGAATGAGTTGCAGCCGCAGGGCCAAGGCCGCGACCGCATCCGCATCTGTGAAGACACCAACGGCGATGGCCAAGCCGACAAGTTCACCGTCTTTGCCGAGAAGCTGAGTATTCCGACGGCGATCGTGATCTATCGCGGTGGGGCGATCGTCCAGGACGGGATCGAAACGATCTACTACAAGGACACCGATGGTGACGACAAGGCCGACCTGCGGCAGGTGCTGCTGACCGGTTGGGGACTGGGCGATACGCACGGCGGGGTGAGTAACTTTCGCTACGGGCTCGACAACTGGATCTACGCGATGCAGGGGTACAACGATTCGACCCCGGCTGTCGGCGACAAGGAACAGCAACGGTTCCGCCAGGGGTTCTTTCGGTTTCGCGTGGAATCCAGTAACCCGACGCGTAAGCGAGGGGAGGAATCCAGTAACCCGACGCGTAAGCGAGGGGAGAGCGACAGCCACGAGATCAAGATCGCCGAGGTCGAGTTCCTCCGCTCGACCAACAACAACACCTGGGGTCTGGGCATCGGCGAAGACGGCGAGATCTTCGGCTCGACCGCCAATCACTGCCCCAGCGTCCACATGGCGATCCCCAACCGGTTCTACGAGAACGTCCGTGGCTGGTCCCCGCAGGTGCTGTCGCAGATGTCCGACAGCTTTCTGTTCCAGGCCCCGACCGACAAGATTCGTCAGGTCGACCAGTTCGGCGGCTACACAGCTGGAGCGGGTCACGCCGTCTACACGGGCCGCACCTATCCCCATGAATACTGGAATCGCATCGCCTTCGTCTGCGAGCCGACGGCCCACCTCGTCGGAGCGTTCGTGATGCGTCACGACGGCACGCAGTACAGCTCGCAGAACACGTTCAATCTGCTGGCCAGCGACGACGAGTGGTCGGCCCCGATCATGGCGGAAGTCGGCCCGGATGGAAACGTGTGGGTACTCGACTGGTATAACTACATCGTGCAGCACAACCCGACTCCGCAAGGTTTTAAGACCGGCAAGGGCAACGCCTACGAGAGCGACCTGCGCGACAAACGCCACGGACGCATCTACCGCATCGTGCCGACCGCAACAGCCCCAGCGACAGCGAGCGGCGGACGTGAGTCCGCCGTGCCAGCGACGAGTGATCTCTCGAAGTCCACTCCCGCTGAACTCGTCGCAGCCCTCAAGCACCAATCGATGGAACGCCGGCTGCAAGCTCAACGACTGCTCATCGAGAAGGTGAAGCCGCTGCTTGAAATGGAGAACCATCGCGTGATCCCGTTTGTCGAGGCGGGCGACAAAATCACTGTCCCGGCTCTCATTGAACTCGTGAAGGATCAATCAGTCGACGCCGCTGGCCTTAATGTGGGAGCGATCCACGCCATCTGGACCTTGCATGGGCTGGGCGTCGTCGATGGGCAAAGTCGAGGAAGCGATGCGGTCGCGCAAGCAATGCACCATCCCTCCCCCGCAGTTCAACGCAATGCGGTTCTGGCTTCGACCCACGCAGACCTCCGGATGAACAGCATGGTGGTCACGACGATCTTTGCTCAAATCGACCCGAAACGATGGGAACAGCTCACTCCGCAAGTTCAACTCGCATCCCTTCTGAAGATCGCCGAGACACCGTCGCGGGATCAGTTCGGCATATCGCTCGCATTCCTGGCCCAGCGTCCGATGGAAGATCGCTGGCTGATCGATGCACT
Source organism: Planctomycetota bacterium (assembly GCA_043736295.1). Lineage (GTDB taxonomy): Bacteria > Planctomycetota > Planctomycetia > Planctomycetales > Planctomycetaceae > TH-plancto1. The sequence continues at coordinate 9,342 of JAYTCW010000326.1, forward strand.
GACGGCTGCGGCCTGCACGCATGGCGTGTCGTATCTCAATGGCTTGGCGGAGGTGAAGGAGCCGAGCGAACCGTGGAAGGCGTTTAATGACTTGACGGAGGGAAAGGACCCGAGCGCCCTGTCGATTGCGATCGCAGCTCGCGTGACCGAGCATATCGCTCGTGGCAAGCCGTCGGACGAACAGCTCAATGCCTTGCTGGCCGCAGTGGCGAAAGCCCCCGCGAACGTGGCGGAAACACTCGTTGCGGGCCTCGCTGAAGGCTGGCCACGCGATCATCACAACAAAATCTCCGCCGATGTCGAGCAGTCCCTGCTCAAGCGTCTGACGGACCTCCCCGCTGGAACGCGAGGACAACTCGTCCGCTTGGCCACCAGTGCCTGGGGCAGCGCTGCGTTCTCTGCTCACATCGGCGAAATCTCGAAAGCCCTCCTCACCGATGTCGCGGACGCCAAGAAGTCCGACGAACAACGGGCCGCAGCTGCGAAGTTGCTGATTGAGTTCATGCCAGCGGACGGCTCAGCAGTGGAAGCTCTCATCAGTGCGATCACGCCGCAGGTCTCGAACACGCTGGCTGTCGGACTGATCGAGTCGGCGGGCAGCAGCACTGCCGAGAACGCTGGCGATCTGATTCTCTCGCGTTTGACGAGCCTGACTCCGGAAGTGAAACGGGCGGCGATTCGGTCGCTGCTGGCACGCCCGGCCTCGACGGCGGCACTGCTCAACGGGGTCGAGAAGGGGAAGCTGACACTGGATGAGCTATCGCTCGACCAGAAACAGGCTCTCGCCAATCATCCGGAAGCGAGCCTCCGCGACCGCGCCAAGAAGCTGCTGTCGATGGGCGGTGGGTTGCCGAATGCCGACCGTGAGAAGGTCGTTAAAGAGATGCTGCCGCTGACCGAGAAGACCGGCGACCCAGTCCTCGGCAAGGCGGTGTTCACCAAGAACTGTGCGAAGTGCCACATGCACTCGGGCGAAGGCAACAAAATCGGTCCCGACCTGACCGGGATGGCAGTGCATCCCAAGCACGAACTGCTCATCCACATCCTCGACCCGAGTCGCAGCGTCGAGGGGAACTTCCGCATCTATACCGTCACGACGGTGGAGGGGCTCGTGCTGACCGGGATGCTGGCTGGGGAGACGAAGACCTCAATCGAACTCATCGATACCGAGGGGAAACGCAAGCCGATCCAGCGCGAGGATATTGATGAACTGGTCGCCGGAACCAAGTCGGTGATGCCCGAGGGGTTCGAGAAGGTGGCGACTGCCGAGGATCTCACCAACCTGCTGGAGTTCCTGACCCAGAAGGGGAAGTACCTGCCGCTCGATCTGCGGAAGGTCGCGTCGATCATTACCACTCGCGGCATGTTCTTCGACACCAACGGCGAGGCGGAACGGCTCGCATTCAACAACTGGGAACCGAAGACGTTTGAAGGCATCCCGTTCCAACTCATTGACCCGCAAGGCGACCGCATCGCCAACGCGGTCATGCTCCACGGCCACAACGGGAACAAAGCCCCGCAAATGCCCAAGAGCGTGAAGCTGCCGGTGAACTCGACCGTGAAGGCGATTCACATGCTCGGCGGCATCGGCGGCTGGAGCTTCCCAGCTGTACAGGAGAAGTCAGTCACGATGATCGTCCGTCTGCACTATGCGGATGGCCAGACCGAGGACATTGAGTTGAAGAACGGCGTCCACTTTGCCGACTACATCCGCCGCGTCGATGTGCCGGAGTCGAAGTTCGCCTACACCATGAAGGGCGGCCAGCAAGTTCGCTACCTCAAGATCGAGCCCAAGCGGACAGCGGTCGTGACCGAGATCGAGCTGATCAAGAACGACAAGGACCCGACCGCTCCAGTCACGATGGCGATCACCGTCGAGACGAAGTAGCAGAGGGCCGACGGCGGGGTGCATTCGCCCATTGGCGGTCGTCTGTCCTGTCTGCCCCCTCTCCCCACTGGCGGTGTGACTTTTGGTCAGGACATGGCTGTGGGGAGAGGGCCGGGGTGAGGGGCTCAGCAAACGCTTGGTGGAGGCCCCCTCTCCTCCGCATTGAGGATGTCCCTGCTCCCTCGATCCACCTTTCAGGGGAGAGGGAGCAGAAACTGACTGCGACCTACATTCCTGACGCACACACAACCATTTGCCGCGCTACGCTCGCTCCCTTGTGCGTGATAAGCTGTACGCCATACTTATCCCCACTTCACAACCCTCCACAGAGCCATCGCAATGAGCGTCTTCCTCGGCGTTGATATCGGCACCAGCGGCACCAAGACTATCGCCATTCGTGAGGATGGGACGATCCTCACTTCGGCAATGGTCGAGTATCCCCTCTCCAGTCCCAAGCCCGGCTGGTCCGAGCAGAACCCCGAGGACTGGTATCAGGCGACCATCTCCACCGTGCAGATGATCCTCAAGAGCGGCAAGGTCAAGCCCGCCGACGTGAAGGGGATCGGCCTCAGCGGGCAGATGCACGGCAGCGTCTTCCTCGACAAGGAGCAAAAGGTCATCCGCCCCGCATTGCTCTGGAACGACCAGCGGACCGTAGCCGAGTGTGCCGAGATCGAGGAGCGGGCGGGCGGGCGCAAGAAGCTGATCGGGATGGTCGCGAACCCAGCGCTCACCGGGTTCACTGCTCCGAAGATCCTGTGGCTGCGGAACCATGAGCCGAAGAACTACGAGCGGATGGTGAGCTGCCTGCTGCCGAAGGACTACGTGCGGTTGCGGTTGACGGGGGAGTTCGCGACGGAGGTGAGCGATGCTTCGGGGACGCTGCTGCTCGACGTGCAGAATCGCAAGTGGTCGACGGCGCTCTTGAAGAAGCTCGACCTATCGCCATCGATCCTGCCGAAGGTGTACGAGTCCGAAGAGGTCAGCGGGGTGTTGCACCAACAGGCTGCGACGCTCATGGGCTTGTCGGTGGGCACGCCGGTGGTCGGTGGCGGTGGCGATCAAGCGGCCAGTGCGGTCGGCAACGGGATCGTCCGCAAGGGAGTCCTCTCCGCCACGATGGGGACCAGCGGGGTCGTCTTCGCTCATAGTGACGAGGTGCAGATCGACCCCGAGGGGCGCGTGCATACCTTCTGCCATGCCGTTCGCGGCAAGTGGCACATGATGGGCTGCGTTTTGTCGGCGGGGGGCAGCCTTCAGTGGTATCGCAATCAGCTCGGTCAGTGCGAAACCGCTGTGGCGAAGTCGCTCGGGCAAGACCCGTATGAGATCATCACCGCCCAGGCCCAGCAGGCCCCGGCAGGGAGCGAGGGGTTGTTCTTCCTGCCGTACCTGACCGGCGAGCGAACCCCGCATGCCGACCCGTATGCCCGCGCCGCGTGGATCGGTCTGAGTCTGCGTCACTCGCGCGCTCACATGGCTCGTTCCGTCATTGAGGGGGCGACGTTCGCGATGCGCGACTGCCTCGAAATCATCCAGGAGATGAAGGTGCCGGTCAAAGAAGTCCGGCTCTCCGGCGGCGGAGCCCGCAGCGCCTTTTGGCGGCAACTGCAAGCCGACATCTACGGTGTGAAGACCGCCACCATCAACGCCAGCGAAGGCCCAGCCTTTGGCGTCGCGCTGCTGGCTGCTGTCGGCACCGGGGCCTACAAGACCATCGTCGAAGCCTGCGACGCGACGATCAAGGTCACCGACTCCTGGCAACCAGACGCCAAGACCAAGAAGCTCTACGACGCGGCCTACCCGCTCTATGCCCACTTGTACCAGTCGCTGAAGGGCGACTACGCGGCGATCGCGAAGTTCGTGGCGTCAAACGGATAAAAACACTGACGGTCTCATTCGATACTCGGGACTGCGTGAAGTCTAAATCGGTGACTCGCTCGACGATTCGGCAGCGACATGGGCTTTTTCCAGGGCTTCGATGCGGTCGCTGAGTAGGGTGATCGAGTCGGGGCGTTCGAGGAAATGAGCGAGCAGCTCATGGGCTGCGGGTGGTTTTGGCGTGGGGGGGGCAGTGGGTGCCAGCGGGCTCGACAGACTCACGTCTGCCGCTCGCGGGCCTGTAAACATGCTGAGCACGGGGGCGAAGAAGTGGAGGACTTGCGCGCTCAGGGTGTTGAGCGGGCGGGACATCTCTAGGAACACCAGTGCGGGCAGAGCCAAGCGGCGACGAACGAGTTCGTGGCTGAGCGTCTCAACCAGTTCGAGTTGCGCAGCTGTCGGCGGCTCGTCCGGACCACTGGTGTCGAAGGCGTGTTGGAGCCAGTTCATGGGGACGGTCTGGATTGGTGTGGGGCAGGTTTCCGCTGTCCCCGTGGCGTGCGAGGTCGTCTGACAATCTTCGGGAGTGTGACTTCCGCAGTGCAGAGACGCGAGGGAGGTACAGGCTGCCGCTTGGGCGTCCCTTGTGCCTTGGCACGAGATCTGATTCCGCAGTCAAACAACACCTCAAGGATATCCGTTGAGATAGTGAACCTGGTAGGGTGGGAATCCTAGTGCCTTGTCAACGCTAGGATTTGGGGTTGAGCCAGGCCCGCCCGGGAGGGCGAAGCTCCTGCTGAGCCGCGAGCCAGGGGACACGTCAAATCGCAGTCGCGGCTCGGCAGGAGCCTTGCCCTCCCGAGGGTGGAGTACCCCAAAATCAAGACTGGACGGGGCACTAGCCACCCGAATGCGCTCGACTCCGTATCCCTCGTTGGGAGTCTCGCAAAGGAATCGAGCCACTGACAGTAGAGAGTCGGCAGAGGTCGGGTCCATCTGAAGTGCAACCATTCGCGACGATTCCCCCTGTTCCTCTTGGCCAACGATCTCCCATCAAGCTAGACTTGTGCGTGAGAACGCGAACTTCGGGAGTGATGTAATGCAGTGGGGAACGAACTGGACGACCACACGGCGGGGGTGCTTGACGGCGGGGGCGCTGGGGGCGGCGGGGTTGTCGTTGCCTCGATGGCTCGCGGCCCGAGACGCGGCTCCGAGTGGACTCGCTCCGAAAGCGGATGCGTGCATCCTGCTGTTTCTGGATGGCGGACCGAGTCACCTCGACATGTGGGACATGAAGCCCGAGGCGGCTGTCGAAGTGCGGGGTGAGTTCCAGTCGATTGAGACCTCGCTTCCCGGCTATCGGATGTGCGAACTGCTCCCACGGCTGGCCAAGCAGGCCCACCGCTCGACGATCATTCGCTCGATGCACCATAGCGTCAACAACGCCCACGCCGCTGCTGTGTATTGTGCGTTGACCGGGCACGACCGAGGCGAACAAGGGGGCGGCACGAAGCCATCGGACAACCCATCGCCGGGCAGTGTGTTCGGCAAGCTGAGGCCGCCGACGAAGCCGGTGATCCCGTATGTCCATCTGCCCTACATCACGAAAGAGGGAGCGGGAGGACCGCCCCAGCCGGGGTTCTTTGGCGGTTACCTGGGCCGGGCGACTGACCCGCTCTTTGTGACTCGCGACCCGAACGCGGCGGACTTCACGATCCCGGAGTTGTCGCTGGGGGACATCACCAATGCGCGTTTGGCGGGGCGCGAGCAGTTGTTTGCTTCGCTGGAGCGGCCACCGCTCGCCGAGTCGATCTCTCCGCCTGCGCAGATGAGTCGCTTCCAGGAGCGGGCGCTGGACCTGCTGACCTCCGTCGACACACAGCGAGCCTTCCGTCTACAAGACGAGGCCGACGCCGTACGCGATCGCTACGGTCGCAACATCTACGGCCAAAGTACGCTGCTCGCTCGGCGGCTGGTCGAGGCCGGGACACGACTGGTCACTGTCTCCTGGGCTCCCGATGCGAACGCCACCTGGGACACGCACGGCGGGAACTTTACGAAGCTGCGCGGGGAGCTGTTGCCGCAGCTCGACATGGCCGCCGGGAGTCTGATCGAAGACCTCGCCGAGCGGGGGATGCTGGAGCGAACGGTCGTGGCGATTCTGGGTGACTTTGGCCGCTCGCCCAAGATCAACGGAGCCGCTGGACGGGACCACTGGAACTGGTGCTACTCGCTGCAACTGATCGGCGGCGGCTTTCAGCAAGGCCTGATCTACGGGGCCAGTGACAAGATCGGAGCCTACCCTGCGGAGAGCCCGTTGATCCCCGGCGACGTGATCGCGACGCTCTATACGGCTCTGGGGATCGCGCCAGAAACGGTACTGCACGATAATCAAAACCGGCCGCACCGGCTGGTGCCGATCGGGGATGTGGTGCCGGAGTTGCTGGGGTAGCGGGGTGGCTCTGACACGAGAGGTTCATTCCGTAATACTTGCCTGCGTGATCACCTCTGCTGTTGGCTGTCCCGGATCGCAGTCGAATGGAATATCAGATCAAGTCGATGCCCTATGGATGACCATCTCGGGCCGTTGTTCTGTGTTTAGGGATGTGTCGTTGATGACGGATGCCACACACGCATTCTCCCTCGGGTTTGACAACCTCTGTCAGTGAACGAGTACACTGTGAGTTGCGACTGTCCGGCCCCCTCCATCGGGCCGGCAGTTCATGGAAGAACTCCCCCGTCCTGGAAGGCCGCTCATGCCACCCCGCCGATATGTTGTTCGCTTCGGCACCCTGCGTAATGTGGCCGAGTTCGGCACGCGCGGCAGTGACGAGGAATACCGACGTGGCGACCAGGTCGTGATCCGCAGCCCGCGCGGGATCGAGTGGGGCGAAGTCCTGTGCGAGGCGACTGACCGCACCAAGCAATACCTCGGAGGCAAAGACCAGGCGGGCAAGATTCAAAACCTCGTCACCCCGCAAGACGAACTCAAAAAAGAAACCCAGTGGAAGCAGGAACAGGACGCCTTCCTGCAAGCTCGCCGGATCATCGCCGAACAGAACCTCGCGATGCAGCTGATCGATTCCGAGATGCTGCTGGGCGGGGAGCGGATCACGTTCTACTACACGTCGGAAGCCCGCATCGATTTTCGCGAACTGGTCAAAGCGATGGCCCAGTTCTTCAACATGCGGATCGAGATGAAGCAGATCGGCATCCGCGACGAGGCGAAAGTCCTGGCCGACTACGGCGATTGCGGCAAGCCGGTCTGCTGCAATACACACCTCACCGAGATGCCGCCGGTGTCGATGAAGATGGCCAAGTTGCAGAAGGCGAGTCTCGACCCGAACAAGCTTTCCGGGCGCTGCGGTCGGTTGAAGTGCTGCCTGCGGTACGAGTACGACACGTACGAGGAGTACAAGCGCGAACTGCCGGGGGTGGGGAAGTTCGTGGTGACCAAGGACGGCAAGGGGAAGGTGCTGGCGCAGGAGATCCTGGCCAAGAAGGTGCTCGTCGGGTATGAAGATAACCGCCGGGTGCTGGTCGATGCGATGGACATCCTGACCGTGGTCAGCGCCCCCGGTACTCCGCCGCGACAACGCGAGACCAACGACGACCGCCCGGAGTAGAACGGAATTTATTCCGTTCCGGGCGAACGAGTTGGCGGGCGAACGCTCCGCTTCGAAGACTTCGCGTCGCAGTTAAACGATGTTTCTCGTACAGACCGACTGACTCACTCACACTTCTGAATTCCCGTCATCGACACAAGGAACTCCAATCATGCTGAACCGCGCTCATTGGGCTGAATGGTGTCTGATCGCCGGGATCCTCGTTTGGGGACTGATTTATGGGGGGAGCGGTGAGGCTGAGGACAAACCCGTCACGGAACCTGCTCCTGTCGCCAAGTCCGCCGACAAACCTGCTGGCAAAGTCACTGAACTCTTCGACGGCAAGACCCTCAAGAACTGGAAGGTGCCCGAGTTCGGTGGCGAGGGGAAGGTCTCCGTCAAGGACGGTCAGATCATCATCGGCACAGGCGACCCGATGAGCGGCATCACCTGGGACGGCGGCGAACTCCCGAAGGTCGACTACGAACTCACCTTCGAAGCCCAGCGGATCGACGGGAATGACTTCTTCGGGACGATCACCTTCCCCGTCCAGAAAGACAGCTGCTCGTTCGTACTGGGCGGCTGGGGTGGCGGCGTGACGGGGCTGTCGACACTCGATGGGTCTTCAGCCATCGAGAACGAGACGACCAACTTTCAGGAGTTCGAGAAGGGGAAGTGGTACAAGATCCGCCTGCGGGTGACGAAGACCAAGATTGAGACCTGGATCGATGAGAAGCAGGTGGTCAATGTCGACTACGCCGACAAGCGGGTCAGCATCCGCATCGAGGTCGAGCTCAACAAGCCGCTGGGGTTCTCAACCTACCGCACGACCGGGGCGATCCGGGCCGTGAAGATCGCCGAACTGACAGCGACTCCCGTTGAGAAGAAGTAGTCGGATTACTCATGTGAGTGCGACGATGATGGAGGAGCACAATGCTCTCTCAACAAACTTCGGTATTCCGCAGGATTCACCATCGCCGTGCCGATATGCGGCGCGTACGGCTCCAGATGGAGCAGTGAACTGGGGGATGCAGCATGCAGACGCTCCGAGTTCTGGGACGGCACGACGGTATCTTCAGTGCCGTGTATAAACAACAGACGTGCGGGAATCCGGGGCAAAGCATCGATCGGTCGGATTCGTTCAATGTCGTATCCTGTTTCGCACCACCCGGCGACTCTCGTCACTTGATGCAGCGGACTGCGAAGCCACGGGGGAAAGAATCTCAGCTGATGATCCACCATCGCCGGAAGATCGGCGAAGGCGGAGTCGATGATCGCCGCATGCACATGTGGCATGTCTGGTAGCGCCAGAAGGAGCGACGAACCGCCCATCGAAACGCCGAGTGCGTAAAGCTGCTCCGGGTCCACATCCCTACGACTCAGACAGTAGTCATAGGCACCCAGCACGTCCAGACGTTCATTCGCCCCATAGGTGATCGTCCGCCCTGCACTCTCGCCGTGACCGCGGAAGTCGAACGCCAGAACCTGGTATCCCGCTTCATGCACCAATTGAGTGATGGCGGAAATGTCTCGTCGGTTGGCACCGACGCCATGACAGACAATCATCGTCCCTCGCGAATGTGGTAATGGCTGGAAGTCGCCTCGAAGCTTGAGCGGGCGGGGACCGCGACTGGGAAACTCAATGTGTTCGAGCGAGCCAGTGGTGTACTCCGAATCGGCGACATCCGGCAGCAACTTGGGTCGATGGACCGCAAACGTCGCCAGTAGAATCGGAATGAGCAACAGGTAGATGACCAACGTCATCAGCCCCGACGCGAACCGAGTGCGCCAGCCCGGCCAGCGGCGCTCGAACGCCTCGCCACATCGCTTACGAAACTGAAACAGGTAGAGCAATGGAAACTCGAGGCAGCACCCGAAGAAGTACGTCGCGACGACACATTCCCACCAGGAAAAACGGGACTGCGTCAGTCGCGTGAGTGTGAAGTAGAACAACGTGGGGGCCAGTAAGAGTATGAGCATGATACTCACGCGGCCTGCCCGAGACTCCGCGTTCAGTTTGGGAGGTGGAATCAATCGCAGGGCGGCAGCCGCCGCAATCACCACCGGCAGGCAGACCCAAAACGTCTCGCTGGGAGATGTAGTCCAGTTTCCCATCACCCGCCGCAATCCCTCAGTCAGGAGCAGGGTGAAGATGCACCGAAGCCTCCAAGACCAGCTTGAGAGAGGCTGTTTTGATGCCATCAACGTGGTCGCCAATGCGGATGACTCCTCGAATGATGTTTGCTGTTAAAACCGCTAAGAGAAAGTTGAATACATCTCGGCGTGTCGATTCCCCATATGCGGATTACGAGAGCAGGTTCGACACCCCCGTGTACTTCGCGACGGCGTCGGGGTTCAGTGTGAGGCCCAGACCGGGAGCTGTCGGGATCGCGAGCATGCCGTCCCGGTCGAGGGGCCAGCCGCCCTCGGTGATCTCATCAATGAACGGAGAACCGGTGAGGTACTCCACCAGATCGGTTCCGGGGAACGCTGAGGCGAGATGCAGGTCGGCGGCCAGTCCGACAGCTGTGTTCCAGCCGTGAGGGATGAACCGGACGCCATGTTCCTGGGCCATCCAGCCGATGCGGCGTTCCTCGCTGATGCCGCCGACTTTGGTGACATCGGGCTGGACGATGTCGAAGGCCCGGGCGGCGAGCCACGGCTGGAAGGCTTGCCTGCGCGTGAGGACTTCCCCCCCGGCGATCGGCACCGGGGAATGCTCGCGCAGCTTGACATAGTCTTCGAGAGCATCTGGGGAGAGGGCTTCTTCAAACCAGTCGATGTTGTAGTCGGCCAGCATGCGCGCGGCGTTCAGCGCCCACTTGTACCCATTGGTCCAGTAGGCATCGCTCCCTCCGGCATCGACCATCAGTTTGGACTCTGGTCCGACCGCTTCCCGGGCAGCGCGAACGATCGCCTCGTCGGTCGCGGCGTTGCGGCGACCAAACGGTCCCCAGCCGATCTTGAAGGCGCGGAACCCCTGCGCCTTCACCGTCAGCAAATGATCTCGCAGCTTCTCCGGCTCATCCATCAGCAGCGAAGCGTACGGCTGGACCCGCTCGCGATACCGCCCCCCGAGCAGACGCCCGACGGGTTGGCCAGTGGCCTGCCCCAGCAAGTCCCACAGTGCGATATCAATCCCGCTGATGGCGTGCGTGATCGATCCACCACGACCCAACCAGAACATGTGTTGATGCAGCTTTTCGCTGACCCGCTCCGGCTCCAGAGCAGTCTCGCCGAGATAGAGCGGTGCGAGGACAGCGAGCGACGCCCGGACGAGAGCGTCGTTCGTGAACACGCTCCCCAGCCCGATCTCACCGGTATCGGTATGCACCGCGATTAGGGTGTGAACGCAATCATCGGGTCGCAGTTCGTTGCTCCAGCCGCCCTCCGGAGTCGCTCCCCGCAAACCGGCACATCGAATGTCAGTGATCTTCATGAGTGTCGCTCGTGTCGTTGAAAGATCTTCGCCTCAGGCCGAAACGTGACTGCATTGTCCAGCGGAAAGATCGGGCGTGGGGACCGAGTATGACCGAGATACCGCAGGTTCGCACTCGATGAGCCGGGAGCATCGATGTTGAGCAGGCTCGTACACCAGTCGGCGTACATGTGCGGCTGGCAATGCGGCGACTTCACGACGACGGCGTCGAATCTCGCCGGGTTCTGACCCAGTGAGTAGAAGAACGAGCGATCATAGAGGCTCACTGCGCGGCTGCTGACGGTCAGGGTGAAGTTGTCGACTTCCAGTACCGCAGAGAGGCCCGCGAACCACTTCTCGCCGAATGACTCGCTCTGGAAACGGCCATCACTCAGCTGGCGGACTGTCGCCCGGATCGGGAGGGGCGGAAACCTTGCCGGATCGAGCGTGCCGCCGATCGTCGTCTCAATCGTGGCACCGATTCCAGCTGCAAAGGCTTTCTGCACCGCTGGGGCATCGACGATGGGGAGCAGCGTGCGGCCTCGATAGCGCGATTCAATCAAGGTTCGTAGAACGGCGTTGCTGTCTCCGGAGGCTCCCGAACTGGTGGCATCTGCGGCATCGACCAGCCCGACCGTGCCCGGCGGCGAACAGCGCAGACGGCGAGCCATCTCCTCCAGGCTGATCAGCGGCACCTGCATCCGCTCATGGTGGCTCCAGAAGTTCTCCGCGATGCGGATCGCCTCGCGCTCCGCGAGTTCCGGGTCATTGTTGGTGACCACGAAGCTATAGGTTTGCAAGGCGGGGACATCGGTGAACGGGTTGCCGATGAACATGCCTGCCGAGAGTCCCGCCGGGCCGGTCTCAGCTGCCTGGGCCAGGCGAATGCTCTGGCCAAACAGTCCGGTCGCGGTGATCAGTTCATCCCCGCGCACGAGGGCGGGGATGGTGACCTTCGCCGTGACCGGCCGCACTTCACCCGCCATGATCCGCAACAACAGACGGGCCGCGCGCTGACCGGTCTGGAAGAAATCGACATGCGGGTACGTGTGGTAGGCCACAATCGCATCACTGTGCTCGACCATCCGGTCGGTCAGGATTCCGTGCAGATCGAGCGAGACGACAATCGGAATCTCCTCGCCCAATACCTGTCGAGCAGCGGCCAGCAGAAACCCTTCGGGGTCGAGTTCGTCTTCACTCGCCATCGCTCCATGCATGCAGAAGTAGACTCCATCGACGGGGGGAGCAGCCTTCAGGCTCTCGATGAACTCGCGAGAGATCCGCTGCCAATCGTCTCTCGCCAGAGTGCCGCCCGAGGTGATAAAGCACGCGCTGTACGTGGGGACCAGTTCGATGTCGTGATCTTGATCGAACACGGTGAGTGCGCCGCCAATCTCATTGCGGACCGTACGGTGGTAATCGAGCAGCGCCCGTCCGTGACGCAGGGCAAAGTCCTCCACCGTGCTGAGGTGCGGATTGAAGGTCGAGACCTCCTGCTTACACTCTGCGATCAAGATACGTCGTCGAGTCATCGTGATGACTTCTCCGTCTGACTGAGAATGAATTCCATCGCCGCGCAGGTGTCGGCGTAGTGGGTCGAGTGGCCACCATCGGCATGGTGCAGGCTCAGCACCCGGCGGTCCGACTTCTTCAGCAACTCCACCAACCGCAGTACGCTCTCCGGCGGCACAGCAGTGTCCTTGCCTCCCGTGGTACAGGCCAGCGGCATCGTGAACTTCTCCGGAAAGAACTCGGCACTGCGACGGCGATACTCATCCGGAACCTCGGCCTTCGTGCCACCGAACGAGGCTTGGATCGCCTCTTGAAACTGTTCGTACTCGACCAGATTGGCTGTGCCATTCAGACTACACACTCCATCGACCAGTTCCGGATTTAGCACCGCGAACGTCAGCACAGCTGTGCCGCCCATCGACCCGCCTGCGAGAAAGACGCGGCGGACTTTGTGCTGCTGTTTCACCTCATGAAGGATCTGCAACACATCGGCTTCTGCGAGAGGGCCCATCCACGAGGTCTTGGCTCGATAGTCTGGCGAGAGCAGGATCATCCCGTGCTGCGCGGCGACATCCCGGACCCCTCGGCACTCATCGCGAGTCTCGCGAATGAACTGCCAGCGATCCGATCCATGTCCATGAAACGCCAGCACCAGATCGTGCTTCTCGTCCGGGTTGAATTTGTCTGGCAGTAGCTCGACATAACGCTGTTCAGACTGATCGGCTTCCGAGACGAAAGTCACATCCTTTGGCTCTGCACCACATGCAAGCTGCAGCGCCGGGTAGCCCACGCAGACTAGTAACAGCGTCAGCATAAGCTTCATGTCACCGCTCCGCCGTCGCACTCCAGACGGTCCCGAGGAAAGAGTGTATACACTCCCACCACCAGCAACAGTCCGGCCACGAAGTACCCGATCGCTGTCAGCGTCAGCAGGCGGTCAATCCCCAGCGTCGACTTCCACAGACCGCCAAACAGTGTCGCACACCCCGAGACCAACCCGCCGCACAGGTTCAAGACTCCCACAGCTGAGGCCCGCGTCTCCAGCGGGACGACCTCGAACGTCGCGGGGAAGATATTGCCCATGAACAGTCCGCTGCATAACCCGAACGCAGCAGCTGCGAGGCGGGTGAGTGGCAACGTCTCGCAGTTGCCGAGGGCATGCATGCAGGGGGCACAGAGTACGAGACTGGCGATCATGATCCAGAACCGGGAGGCCCGCGTCACTCGGAGCAGGGCATCCGCGAACACTCCGCCGCAGAGCAGTCCGATAGCCGTACTCCCCTGTAAGTAGACGGTGGCATTGAACGCCGCATCGGATTGGCTCAACGTGAACTTGTCGTGCAGGAACGTAGGCAGCCAGCCGTACAGCAGCCAGAGTCCAAAGACGAACACGGGGAAGACGACGCATAGCAGCAGGTACGTCGGCACCCGCAGCAGCGTGAGAATCGCCAGCGAGGAACGCGGGCCAACCGGTGTCGGAGCGACAGGTTCACTCACTCGTCGCAGGAACAGGAAGTACGGCACGGCATAGGCCAGCCCGATCCCGCCCAGCACGAAGAACGCATCGCGCCACATCCCTTGATCGGCCATCCAGCCACCGAACCAACTCCCCGCGACGGTGCCCGCGACCTGAGCAGTGGTGAGGGCGGCAATCGCCCGTGAACGCAGCGCTGGGGCGAAGGCACCAGCAGTCAGAGCAATGGCAGTCGGCATGAACAGCGATTCAGAAACCCCCATCGCCGCGCGGAGGGTCAGCAACCCAGTCGCCGATTGCGCGAGGCCGGTGGCGATGGTCACCAGGCTCCAGATGGCCAAACTGAACACGACCAGTAACCGCTTTGAGAAGCGATCCCCCACCTGCCCTGCGATGGGGCACCCCAGCGCATAGACCCACAGGAAGATCGTCCCCGTGAGTCCCAATTGCCGATCGGTCATGCCGAGATCAGTCTTGAGAACTGGAAACATCGCAAACACGGCCTGCCGGTCGCAGTAGTTCAGAAAGTAGGCGAACCACATGCACGCGAGTAGACCATAGGCTTTGGCGCTCACACCCGCCTCGGCGACTGGCATGACTTGTTTAGGCTCACTCGGTTCATCACCGCCAATGGAGTGTGTCATGCGTGGAGCACCTCATCCAGACTGACCTGCTTGGCAATGACCGCTACGCAGTCCCCCTGCTGCGTCAGGCAGGGGATTCGTGTGGTAATCAAGTAGCCGGAACTCCGGGCGATGATCGGCTCTGGGGCCCGATCGGGACGTTCCAGATGATGGATGTAGCCGACGGTCTCTCCCCGCTGGACTATCGTCCCCAGATCGAAGCAGATTTCGAAAACTCCCGATTCGGGGGCTAGCAGGTAATCATCGCGGTTCAGGGCCTGAGTCAGTATCGCCGGTGGCTGCCCCAGGCTCGCGCGAGTCGCTTCCACACCGTACAGCAGACCGACATGGATCAAGACGTTCCGCAGCCCACTCTGGGCAATCCGGTGAACACTCGCCGACACCCCCTCGCCGCCAGCCAGTTCGGTCGTGACCACGAGCTTCCCCTGGTTCTCGGCCTCGACAGGCAGTAGCCCTGTCCCGGCAATGTCGGCATAGAGGAAGGAGAAATCCGTGTTCCAAGCCAGCATCGCCGCCAGCATCTTCCGGCGCTGCTCGCGATCCGCGACGAGGTGCATGTGCGAACACGGGACAAACTCCATGCTCCGCCCTCCCGAATGAATGTCGATCACGACATCACTCAACGGGAACAGAACCGTGGACAGGAAGTGAGCCACCTGACTCGTCACTGCCCCTTCCGGCTCACCCGGAAAGGCCCGGTTCATGTTCATCCCATCCAGCGGCGAAAGTCGCGTCGCCGCCTTCGCAGCTGGGAAATTGAGCGAAGGGATCAAGATCAACCTGCCCGAGATCTGCTCCGGGGTCAACTCGCGTGCCAGCTTCATGGCGGCAATTTGCCCCTGATATTCGTCGCCATGATTTCCTCCCAGCACCAGCACGGTTGGTCCTGGACCGTTCACGATCACAGTGAGGGGAATCATGACATTGGCCCACCCGCCCAGATTGTGCGAGTACGGCACCTGCAGAAAGCCCTGCTGCTTTCCAGGTTGTTCAAAGTTGATGAGGGTGAACAGCATGAGCGATGAGGTCCGTCAGTCAGATCAATCTGGCCACGCCTGATAGGGAAGGGCTGTGGGAGCAGAGGTCTCGACACATTAGCGTTCACCGATGACCAGTGGTAGACAACGCTTACGATCTCGTTTCTCCATGAGGAGAGGTTCACCCATCGAAGAGTTCGAATAATTCGACACTCCTCGCCCCAGCCGACAGCCTCTCACGGAGTACATGGCATACGGAGTAAGAGTCCATCGCCCGATCCCTGAAACCTCTCGCCCACGGCAGAGGATTGGTACA
>JAYTCW010000327.1:0-16500 GCA_043736295.1 Planctomycetota bacterium
CTATGGTGCCATTCTGCTTTCCGCTAGATGTCACAATTTGCATCAGTTTGCATCGAAAGTGCCCCAAACTGGGCACCATTTGGTCGTCAAAATCCAAACAGAAACCCCAACGGTGTTGGGGTTTCCGTCGTGAGAGCCAGTATTTTACCTAGCGATATGAAGCGGAGAGGCAGGGATTCGAACCCTGGGTACCCTCACGGGTACTCCGGTTTTCAAGACCGGTGGCGGTTTGACGTAACCCACAACCCAATCGCAAGATACGCGACCGCAGAAACCCTAGGTGCCGCCAGTGGTGCCGAGGATCCAGAGGCACCTTTCTCTGTCCTGAAATCCAGATTTCAGACTCGAGTGGGATCTCCCCGTACACAACTCCGTTCCAACAAGTCGGCGCGAGCGCATTTGCCGTAAGTTGCTTGAGGCCAGATACTTCATCCTATCTAATCCGTGAAGCGAGTGCTTGGCACCACAAGGAAAGGCCACGCAGCAGTCGTGACCACTTACCGCCCACGTGCGAGAAGCCGCCCGACCCGCAGGTCTCGCTCAAAATGAGCGAGGTCGTCTGCTCGACCCGCCTCGGTGGCTTGCTCAAGCACTACTCCCGAAGAGCGGCTTGAACCCTACAAGGTCGGTCGTGCCTACTCTCGTCACAAGTCGTGACCCGCAACTCGCCCGCTCCCGGTTCGCGCGGGTGAGGGTTACGACGCTGTCAACCCGGTAATGGCGGGGCATTTCGGTCGTTTGACAACAGCTCACGAGCCACTGGGGAGTACGAAAACCATTTCGGAGTCGATGAACGGAAGCCAGCGTTCTTCCTTGTCGAACTGTTGCAAAATAATTGTACCGCGAGAGTCCCCACCTTCGCGGATTTGTCAACCCCCTGACGTTCATATTATCAGCGCACGACAGCATCTCATTCCAGGGGAGGCCGGAACACTGAAACAGGGACGGAAATAATAGATCCGTTGCTTAATTCAAAGTGTACGGTTCCACTGATCGGAGCACTCCCAGTCTGCAGTTCCGGCATGCGGGCCGCCACCGCGTATTGGTGCTGACCCGATTCGTCGTTTATCGATGAGACCTCCAGTGGACAGGGGCCGTCTGATCTGACTTTTGCGACGACAATCTCACGATTGGTTCGACTTTGAAGCTGGATCGTCGCATGCCCAGCGATGTCCGGATCCTTACCTAGCGTAACGAGTGCCACTTGCGGAATAGCATGCATATCTTGCACAACCGTTCCTTGTATTTCAATATGATGCGCCGTCACGGAATCGTCAGCTTCGACCGTGACCTCCACTGTTCCCTCGAATGGGCCCACTGGACAGACATCGTCAGATTGAAAGAGCAATCGTACCAAGTAGTCACCGGGCGACGTTGGGAAGCCAGTGCGTGTAGTCACCTCGCTCGATTCCGTCTCAACTTTCTCCCAGGAGATCGAACAGGATAGATTTCCGGGAGTTGGCATATTGATTCGCGGGCGATAACTCACTTCGCGAAGCTTAATCCCCGTGAAACCCGAATCCGCAACCACGAATTCGTGTCGCGAAGCGCCCCCTTGCGGCAAATCCTCCAGTCGTATGATTTGGCTAGAGACAGGCTTCTTCCGCGGGACGCCGCAGGCCATTCTGAGATACGACAGTCGTCTTGCGGGATCGTTCGTCTTCACGATCAAATACTGCTGGACATAGCCTTCCTTGCCGTTGAGCGTGACGTCGACTTCAATTTCGGCTGACTCCTGAGGAGCTAGCCGCTGCGCCGAGATTTTCTGACGAATGCACCCGCAGCTTTTCTGGACGCCCTCAATCAGCAGCGGCTGGCTTCCGGTATTGCAGAGCGAAAACTTATAATTTGCAACGGCGGACTCGTGTAGTAAGCCTTTGTCAATGTAGCATTCCTGCCAATCAGCCGTCGCCGTATCCGGTGCAACTGACTTTGCGGACTGCTTCATCACCACCAGTGTCTCGCCCGACCAGATCAGTTCCAGTTCCGACCGGGAATACCAGCGAGCCGGAACATCTTGATCGTACAACCTGATGGCGACCCCAGGGCGTGTATTGGATGACTCCCGCGAGTCGGCGACGACGTAGTGGTTTGCCTTGACGAACAATATTGCAACACCGTCGACCTCTTGCAGTTCATCCCAGTTGAGCTTCCTGCTTACAGCCTCAATTCCGGGAACCTTTGCCGCAATCCGTTCGAGTTCAGTGAGAGCAACGCCATACGAAGTGACACGGCAGTGAGAGGCAATTTCCGAAGAAGGGACGCTGACTCCCAATCGCCCCAACGCCACCGACAAGCTTTCAGGGCCGCACATAACGCTTGCGTACTTCGGATCGGCGGAGTTGAGTTCGGAGGCGAACCTGGACTTGGCTAGCCAAGGAACCACTTCACCCCACCGGGCCACGAAGCCCGCGATTCCTCCGGCGAGCACGACAGCAACTATTAAAATCCACCAACGGCGGTTAAGGAGCCTCTTCATACTGCCGCGTCCTTCAGCTTCCTACGCCGTTTCGACATCCATGCTGCCACTGCCACTACGGTGAGTACTACCAGATTTGCAATGACTATCCAACGGCTCGCCATCCTCGAAGTTTTTGGTGCGGGTGATGGGGCCGACTGTACCGATTGACCTGCGACAAACCAAGCACCCTTGATCCGGTCCTCAACCTCGGTTCCATCTGGGAAACGGATGTCTAAATCTTCGTCTGTCATTGTTCCTAACTCGATCCCGCTAGCGGTTGTCTCGTAGACTGTCGCATATCCATCGGCAACGGATACTCTTCCAATCACTGTCTCGACAAAATGGACAGGAAGCCAGACACCTTGGACTTGCACCAACTCCTTGATTTCCGTTTCAATTTCGGAATAGAGAGGCGGTACGGTCTCATACTCCCACCGCCAGTGCATTTTCAACGGCATCAGCCCCTTTTGAGGGTCGAGCCACAGAGTTCTGGATTCCTGAAACGGCGTCCCATTCCGAGTCTGAATGTCGAGCGAGATCTTGATTAACTGATCGCCTTCCTCAAGCCCTTGGAACTGGATGGTATCCTTGTGCTTCAAGAGAAAACTGATGGGGAACTCGCGAGGCTTATCGAAACTCGCGTCGAACCAATAGTGGAACCGTCCAGTTCGAATCATCAGGTCTTCTTCGGTCGCAATGGCTCCGTACACCCCCTTGAGCGTGTCCTGTTCAGCGACTGACTTCGCCAAGCCATCTTTTATATTCTTTGAGGTGATCACTTTCTGATTGGGGCGGTCCGGGTTCTTTGTGAGAAACCAGTCGATACTCGCCCAGTGATTACCGTCCTTACGCCGCAGCTCACAGACGTAGCGCGACATGTCGTCCACGACCGCGCCCGTCTTCCCGTCTCGATATTCTACATTATAGACGTGGGTAACAGAGGACGCCCGCAGATTCTTGACCGCTCGCTCTCGTTCTTCGAGAGTTCTCACCAGTACCGTGCGTTTGTCCGTGTCGGTGAGTTCGTTGAACTCTCTCGCCGTCATCTCAATCTGGCAAATGCCGCGATTGCTGCTTAAGAAGACAAAGGCAATTGCCGCGAGCGTGGGCAAGCTTTCCCTGCACCGGATCCGAAGGTCAAACATCGTTGCTCTCTCCGTTTCGAGTCAGACCTGTCCCGCAAACGATCACCGGGCTCTGGACACGAGTCCAGAGCCCCGGGCATTGTCGATCGCAACCATTGGATTCGCAGCTGCGGATCGATCCGACGACAGGCCACCAGAAAAGCTCCCGCCGCACGAGCGACTCTTAGTTGCAGGATGCGAATGCACAAAAACCTGCATTATTATAGACGTATTCGCAGAAACAGTCTGTTCCCTCCTTCACGCACTGCCCATCGGGATGTCTTGCAGCACAGATATAAGCAGCTAGCGGTTCACACGTTGAGCCTTCTTGATCAAAGCACATCTTTGCCGGCACAGTTGTGGTGCCAGCACAAGCATAGCAAAAGTCAGAGCAATTTGGATAGAAGCTGCAAATTCGAGCTCCTTGCTCGACACACGACCACGTTCCCTTTGGTAAACATTTCGAGCTTGGCAACGGAGCTCCAAACGCAAGTGCGTTCAACGCAAACAACAGCAAAGTCAGCGCAAGCTTGGGACGAGGCATTTGAATCTCTCCAGTTTGGAAGACATGGGACACATATGACTCTCCCGAACGGGATGAGTCATTTGGGCAGGAATGCTTCGACTTCGATTTTAGCAACTGGTTGTCCCTTAGACAAGGTCGTCCATAGGCTTAACGTGCCGCGGGCCACTCCGAACACCTGAGAATCTTGTGGGCGACCGATTCTGATTCGAGGCAAAGCTGCCGATTTCTCATTCCCATCGACTCTGACCAACTCGACTGTGATTGAATCACTCCCTTCGAACGATGCAGAGAGGATTTCAGGAAGAGAGAGGGATTCCTCTGGACTCACCAGCGAATGTTCGACGGTCGCTCCCCTTTCCAGGCGTTTTGCAAAAACTGTCTCAACCCATGGAGATGGTGCAACAGAAATCTGAGCTTCCACCGCGACATCTAAGTCGGCAGTGCTGGAATCGGGAGAGAGGGTCCGAAAAGTGATCTTCGATTCAAACAGTCCCACCGGCTGAGACTCCACATCGAATCGGACTGGCAACTCAACGCATTCACAATCTTTGTTGAGGGCGGAGTCATATCGAATGACACTTAACGGCTCGCCGTCTAGTCGAATACCGGAGTCTTTCGAGAGCAGTTCACGGAAGTTCACCGTGCTACCATCGTATCGGGATAAGGTGACGCGTCTGACGACCGATTCGCCTCGCTTGAGCGTTCCAAAATTGACTTCTCGAGGCGTGACATACAGTAAGTCACTGATCGCCCGGCGACCGAGAACCACGAGCGGAAGCTCTCGATTCGACGCTGAGTCTTCTAGAACTGTAATCGTCTTGCGAAACGGCCCCGGTGCTCCGAAGACCGAAATCCTCACCTTGATCTCGGTCCTCTCGCCGGGTTCAATCGTCGGCGAATACCCCTTTGTCACAAGGCAACCGCAATCGGACCGGATGTCTCGGATCTTGACTGTTTCCGCAGAATTGTTTTGCAGGTGAAACGTGTGGTCGAAATCCATCGACTTCCCCTTCACGAGCACTTCCCCCAGATCCCACTGACGTTCAGTGCAAAATAACCCACTGGCTGCCAGTGGCTCCGGCGAAGAGCTTGATGTCGCTCCGCGCTGGTTGTTGCATCCCAGCAACAGGATCGCTCCCGCGACACTAAAAATGACCATCAGATCAAAGCGAAAGTGCACTGCATGACTCCAAGGAACATCGGCCTATTCAAAATGTCAGTCTGGTCAAACCGGGAAGTTCACCACCAGAAATCCTTCTCATCTTCACCTAGGTCGACTCCCTCCCTCCGCCACGGCAAGACATATCATTCAGTTTTGCATGTTGCTCTTTAATCCTGTGAAACGCATGTCAATGATCGGAGTATCTGCAGGCAGAGGGGTATGGTTCAGATCAACGATCTTCCCATCCACAACCAGTTCGATGTATGTTGTCCAGAGCCATCGTTCCCTGATATCTGTTGCGCCGGGGATCGGGACCGCAGACAATACATCCTCTTTCGGATGAGATGGAGGACAGCAAATGCGGACCATCGCACTGAACTGTTCGCCTTGGCTCTTGTGGGGAGCGGCGAGAAGAATCAACGGCGCCCCGGAGCTCTTGACCTTCAACAGGTGTGGCCACACAGATTCGAAATCCTTGCGATTTGAAAAGGGAATCTCATAGCAAGTTGTCTCGATGTCTCCTCCGATACTGGTCCGAGATTGATTCCGGAATGGTTCCATTTCGCCCGGCCAAGTTTCGGGCCAAGTCCCTAGATTAGTAGTGAAATCGGCTGCATACAACGATCCAACTAGGTAGAGAACGACAATGACAAGAATCACAGCAACTTTGTTCATCATCACCCTCCAGCAAAGAATTGGATTCAAGCACTTGGTGGCCCATAATGGGAGCTTGCTCACCTGTTCGAACGGGAGGATCTCCACCGTGCTCGCAATACATACGCCACCAGGACCGCAACTATGCCTAGATTACTGATTACTAACCACATGCGGGACGGAGTCGGCGGGGCGGGTGCGACTTTAGGGGGAGTGGGATGGTTAGGTTGCGCGACAATTGGAGGATCAACCCGGGAATCTGTGAGAGTCAGCTCAGGCTGGGAGTTGTGCAAAACCGCCTGCTGACTCTTGAGATACAGATCTTCGTCGAATTGTTCAACGACCGGCTCAAATGTGAGGTACTGAGTGGATGTCCCCCGGACCTTCTCTAAGTCTTCAATTGGACCCCAGAAATTGACTTTCGCCACTTTAGGAATGCAGTAAGTGGTGCTCCACACGGTCCCCTCATTGACCATCTCTGAGTCGACTCGCTGGGGTTTTGACTCAGGCCGGAATGTCGCCTTTCGCACGATCCATGCGGCATCCGGCTCGATCTCCAGATTCCATATGCCGTTTGCTCCTTTGTACATATCACCTGCTGCGGATACTTGCAGGCGGCCATTCGGCATGCGCTCCAGTCGAGTGATTTTCTGCAGACGGTCAGAAAAGAAACGTCCGAGTCCCCACTGAAATGAACGCTGCGAGGCGACAGGCGACAGATCCCTGCGGGCGAAAAGATAGGAGTTGTACATGGTTCCCACGCGGGATACCTGACCATCCTGGAGCACTTTCATTGTGGCGTGAACTTCGTGGTTTCCACACGCTTCCTCCCCCCAATAGCCCCAATCCTGAATTCGAACGGAAACGAGCAAGGCTTCGCCGCTAGCCAGCTTCGGGGCCGATAAATCACCTGACCACTTGCGATTATCGGGAGACAGGTACGGTGGACTCTCGTGATCAATCACCTCCCTGAAGAATGCGGTTCGATCCCCTTCGGATGTCATCCTCCAAGTCGCATCCACCCGAAAGAACGGACCATGAATGTCGACCTTGTCCATCCGACGCTCCCGAGCGGAAGCTGCAAACCCAGACTTGTAGATCGAGTCATACTGGACCAATTTCCGCAGTACCTCCTGCCCGTCCGGCATGGAAGATTGACGGTCTGCGGTCGCCGCTGGGACTTGCGTCTCCTTAGACATACACGGATGGGGCAACGAGAAAGACGTAATCGCTACCACGACGACGCAGGCAATCTTCAACATCCGCACATTCGGCATTATATATCGCACTCCATCCTCCCAAGGTAGAGGCCTCGCTGCTGAATCGGTCCGGTCGAACAGGATGTGGTTTTACAAGGTGTACGTGATGAGTTGCCCCCCCCAAAAGTCATAGTGCAATTATCGCCGAACGAAACAACTCCGGAACCACCTTCGTCAGTGCAAGCCTCACGTCGTATCGTTATGCGTCGCCACCAATCGTTGGGATTACTTTTCGTTTTGCACGGCAACTCATCACTCCCAGCCGCACCAACCGCGCATTTCACAACCCGCGTCTCATTGTAGGCGCAATAATCGATGTTGCAGGGCTGACCTCTGATTATGTCGTAACATTCAATAACAGGAATCACACCTCCATCGGAGCAAGGTGCCTTACAGCCAGCCCACTCCGCTCCTCCAATCGCGGAGAACAAAGTCGCCACACTTGCCGACGAGTACGCTACTCCGGCAGAAACCAGAAACAGCATCGCAAAACAAAGCAAAGAGACTGCCTCCCAAATCTTTCGAGACATGGATTTCACCCTTTCATGAATGAGTTCGAGCGTGCCACGATGGCCCAAGTCGCGGCTGTCAAGAACTCAGAGTCGACTGAGTTCCTACATAAGCATACTCTCAATGTCAACGGCATGTCAATGCAACCAAAGATCGCGTTTGTCTGACGATTGACATTTGTCGGGACTGCTGGAGGCTCTTCAGTGAATCTCTGATCCTCGTGGGCAACAAGGACTTTGACTCTTCGCTTCCGGCTATTCTGCCCAATGTTGTTTGCGGTTTTGAGCTTGCACCTCACTGTCCCGGCCACATTAACTGGCACTTATGCGGCATGTCCGACATGTTCTTCCTGGAAGAAGCTGCGGACGATGTGGGGTTGTTCCTGGGTTCTGCGAAGGTGGGGCTGGCCGTCGTCGATCATCTCGCTTTGGCTGGTCGGGTGGCGGCAATCGAGGGCGTTCGATTTGATCTCATGGTTCAGCAGTTCGTCGGGGTTCAGTCCGGGGGTGCAGGCGGGCAGTAGGTAGTCCGACTCAGTCTTTCGTAAAAATGATGATCGAGCCTCCAACAGTCTCGTGAATACCAGCCCGGTCGATCTCCTCCTGCAGTTTCTTTGGATGATCCGGCTGTCCGAAGCCGGCTCGTATCGTGGCGCTGACCGCATAGTAACCTGGCGGTAGTTCGGACTCGTGGACATAGGGCCAGAATGCATCACCATCGATGCCGATAAGCTGCGGATCTATTGTTCCATAGAGTGCCATTCTTAGCGGGCGGAAACGGGGGTTCTCGTCAGACCATTGTTTGAGAAAGAGCAGGTCCTGCCCCCAGTCAATGTTGCTACTGGTCAGATGGGCCCAGCCATTCGCAGATCCTCCCACAATCTCATTGAAGTACGACAGGTGGTGCGGACATGCCCTCAGGCTGCTAATTACCGACCAGGTGATCCCAATGGCGACAAGCCAACCAGTCACCCGTGGCATAAGCGAGGGAAGCGATGCCGCGCCTGGTTGAGGTCGGTACGACACCAGACGACCCAGCCAGATGAACACGAAGGGAAAGATGGGAAGAACGTAACGCAGGTGTTCGTTCATGCCGGTTTGCGAACTCACCAACGCCAGAATTATGATGGCGGGGGCCAGTAGGAACAACTCGTCTCGGAGTCGCGCTGGCGATCCTGCCCAGAACCCAATCCCCGAGGAGACGATCAACAGTAGCCAGGTCCCAAGGGGAACTTTGATCGCCAAGGCATAGACGTAATAGTACCACCACCCCGATCGGGACCAGGTTCCTCCCAAATAGAATTCGTTGCCGTAAGACTCAAAATCTTTACGCTGCAGGTCGATACCGAGGAGGTAATTCTTGGGCAGAGGGACAGGGCAATCGCCGAGCCAAGTGTCGGAGAAACGATTCCCTCCGTAATCCGCCACCTTCGCGTCCCGAATGCCGGAAAAGGCGATGCTGACGAATCGATAGTCGCCGAGCCGAGTTAGCGAGCCCTCGAACCCGTAGCCCAAGTTGATGAGGTACAGTCCGATGAGGAAGTGTGAGCCGAGCATTCCCAACTCACGGAGCCAGTCTCGAGTGGTTATCCTAATTCTGTCCGGCCAGCGATAGAGTAACCACAGTAGAGGCCATAGCGGGAAGAATAGGAGGAGCGTTGTCTTGGTTAGTTCTGCAAGGCCTAGGACCAGCGCGCTAAAGATTGTGTTCTGCCATGTCGGTGTCTTGAGCCAACGCCAGAATGTGTAGCAGGCGGTCACTCCGAGCGCCGTCGCTGCAGCGTCGCAGGTGATAAGCTGCCCATGGGCAATGATGCTCGGACAGAAGCACCACAACGTGAGAGCAAGGCACCCCGCCCCTGCGCCATAAAGCTCTCGTGCCCAACGAAAGCAAATGTATCCTCCAAGGAGACTGAACGGAATGCAGGCCCAACGGGCCAGCGTGACGAGCCAGACCGTGCGTTCGCCGTTCGCCTTGCAGAACGCAGCTCCCAGTTGCATTTCGGGGCGGGCGCCAGGTCCTTCACGAAGACTGTCCCAGTTCGTTGCGCACCCGGCGATAACGACAGGAGCGGCCGCAATCATGCGAACGAGCGGCGGGTTGACGCTGTACAAGTCGAACCGTCCAAGCCGCCAGTAGCTAATTCCGGCCACGAGGTGCGCAGGCTCGTTGTAGGTTGGGCTGTGCACCGCCGCACCATAAGCCAGAAGAGTAGCATGAATCGCCAGCAGTACCGGAAGTAACCGTGCGATCCATGTCGATGGAATCACAGTCCGAGTGAAGGAAATGGATTCGCGGGCATCCACAGAGCCCCCAACTTCCATCGCAGTCGTGTGCATCGCCGCATCCTTGGTAGCCAGCTAGCTTTTTAGCTGGGCTGTCTGAAAGTCGCTTATCATGGTGCCTCGACGCCTGTACCGGAGGCCTCGCATCGGATCTCGATGAGTCCCCGGACGTCCGCGCCCGAGCTTATCTCCACGCGAATAGCCAGTCCACCTGTGAAGCCGGGCTCTGAGGCGAGGTCCGTTAATACACTGACATCCCGGACTTTCCCGGCAGGAACGTCCACGGGCAGGCCTCCGACCGATGTGCACTCACAGCTTGCTTTGAACCCATCAATCCGGATTGGGTTAGAGGTTTCATTCTTCAGCGATACCTTACGGATATGCGTCGAGTCCGGCGGGACTCTTCCGAGTTCGATCACGAACGGCTCATTTTGGTTCACGGATCCTAACACTAATCCAACTTCCGCGAGAGAAACATCAGGTGCAGGAGGCCTTCCTAAACAACCGGTCAATGCCAAAAGGCAGGCAACCAATGCCGCCGGGTACAGATTTTGTGAATCGCGAACCATGCGCATTCGTTTCCTGTCGCCATCCGAACCAACAGTAGTCAATTCGTCAATCAGCAGTCAAATGTTAGCACCTGTAGGACGTGCTGACAATCGTCTTCCCTAAACCTCACGGCTGGCCAGTTTGTGAATCTGCGGGTTCGAGAGGGCCAGGCGGCGAAGCTCCTGCTGAGCCGCTTGCGCGGGAGGAAGGTTTTCCCCGAGGGCGGCTCAGCAGGAGCTTCATCGCTTCATCCTCCCGGTCGCACCGACATCCAAATAGACCTTCTGGCCAGCCATGAGTTTTGCAGCGTCCTGCTCGACACAGATTGCAATGTCTGTTAGGATGATCCAGCTAGTTGCGCATCGGGCTAGTAGTCTGTGAAAACCAGACCGCGTACCAGATTGAAACTCTATCGTCGAGTAGGTGTATCGAGAGTCGGATTCATCGAGCAAGGGTGTCTGGTGGCCAGCAAATACTACTATCGCCGATTGGATGTGGAAGCTGGGCCAGTCGGATTTCCTTATTTGGTTTCACTGATTCGGGATGGGCAACTGACTGCCGACGATGGGGTTCGACCGGAGTGGGAAGAGGGTTGGCGGCCAGCGGATTCCATTGTCGGGCTGTTCCGCATGGCCAAGCGGGCCGATGTGCTGGCTCGATGGGAAGCCGAGCAGGCGGCGAAGGCAGGCGCTGCGACTGTAGCAAAGCCCACGGCTCCAGATTTCGAACCTCCCGTGGGGAACAACTTTGACGAGGTTCTTTCCAAAGCTGAATCTGTCGCCGAATCCGTGCCCTCTTGGCAACTGAGGCTGCGAGATGTCATGGCACTGCGATTCCTTGGGGAGAAGGATGAGTCTGAGGCGAAGTCTCAAGGATCAGTTTGGGAACCTCGAATCCGGAATGCCATTTCTTCGGCAGTCGAGGCACTTGACCAGAAGGAGGTCAAGGGTCGGTCGGGAAAAATCCGAAGAAACTGGGATGTGGTTCGATCGCCAGAGGTGCTGCATGGATTCTTTCGCATCGCACTCACTCTGGTAGCCGCCAATTTTGCTGGCATCGCAGTGGCAAGCTGGTCGGAAGTCGAGGCACAGCGATACCCGAGCAAGCAACAGCAAGTTTTGGTACAGCGAAAGTTCCCACTATGGGGGGAGTGTTCAGAGTTTGAATATCGATTCCTGTTTGTCGATGTGGTGGTTATCGCAGGATTGTTCGGGTATTGTGGTGGAAGGCTGCTTGAATCGAAAGCCGATGATTAACTCACTCGGCGAGCAGCTGATCGAGTCTCAGGGGGAGTTGATGTTGCGACATCGGAATTTTACTGGACGTGGACATGGGGCGAGCCTTGGCTCTCAGAAGCCGCAGTGTTTGTCTTCAGAGCAATTCGGGTTCTCGCTCATTGAGTTAGTCGTCGTGATTGCGATCATTGGCCTGCTGCTGGCGATCAGCATCCCTGCGATCGGACAAGCACGGGCCACAGCTCGGAATACGGAGTGCAAGAATCATTTGCGGCAGATTGGTACGGCTCTCCAGAACCACCACTCCCAATTCGGTTGCTTCCCCAAGGATGGCGACAAAGGCTGGGGATACGGTGTCTTTCTGTTGCCCCAACTGGAGCAAGCGCCTCTCTACAGTCAGATCAACCCGCTTTCGAGCAAATTGACCGACACTGCCTCTGCCCAGAGTGGAACGACCGATACGATTCTGCCTGTCTTTCGTTGTCCGTCATTTACGGGAACCGACCGTCTGCCCTCTGGTTTTGGACGATCGAACTATCGTGGAACGAAAGACGTTTTCTCGTCGAAGACCGAGCTCACTGATGTGATTGATGGCGAAAGCAGTACGTTGGCTGTCGGGGAGGTCACGGTCGACCATGCTTGGGCGCTTCCGGGATTGGGAACCTGCGACGCTGCCCCGAACAGTGGTGGGGCATTTGGCAGCCAGCATTCTGGTGGCGCGAATTTTGTCTTTTGCGATGGTTCTGTTCGTTTTCTGACGAATGGAATTGATGCCAAGACGTTTCAAGCCCTAGAAACTATCGCAGGCCGCGAAGTGATTGGGGAGTTTTAGCACTCACGAGGTGCAAAATGGCTGATGCGATCATGGCAAAGTGGAGTTGGATAAAATGCAGCGATCTAAGAACAACTTAAGTCCGCGAGTCACATTGAACAAAGGTTTCTCGATGGTCGAATTGCTCGTCGTGATGGCCATTCTAGCGGTGCTGATCGCGATCACCCTGCCAGCGATCGGAAGTGCCCGGGCGGCAGCCAAGAAGTTGCAATGTTCCAACAACATTCGGAATCTCGCCCTGGCATTGACGCAGTTCGATGTGACAAACCGGCGGCTTCCCGCCTCTGGCTACTATTACGATCCCCCATCTGGTGGCGGGGGATCACACCACAGCTGGGCAGTTTCCATATTGCCCTATCTCGACCACTCGAACCTGACTTACCAATGGGACTTTGACAAGCTGATCACGGATCCTGTGAACGAGCCACTGACGAAGATTCACATACCTGTCTTTGTTTGCCCGCAGGATATTACCCGCAGCAAGGAGAAGTTGGGGGATCTCAGTTATGTCGTGAATGGCGGATTTGGATTTACCTACCGGAACTCGGCTGGGATCGGCGATTGCCCGCTGTCGCCGATGAGTGGCAACCTCGATCTCAATGGCGACGGATCGACTTGCGCGGGGACTCCGGCTGACGATGAAGATCGAAAGCTGTTCAAGCAGACCGGACTCTTCTTTCTGGAGAATTGGAAAAAGGGTGGAACGGTCCGCCACCATGCCATAGCGGACATCAAGGATGGAACGTCTCAGACGTTTCTAGTGACCGAAAACGCCCGCACAGGCTTCGACCCGACCGATCCACTGGCCTGCTACGCCAATCCTGATCCCTACCATTCGGCATTCTACATCGGGAATCCTTGTCGGAATGGAAGATGCGACGCTGGTGGGGTGGACTATTCTCAATGTAATTCGGGTTCCAGTCGCATCAATAGTGGACTTTGGAGTGCGGAAGGGAGTTCCCCCGTACCAAACTCATTCCATGAAGGAGGAGTTTTTATGGGCTATGCCGATGGCCACGTTAAATTTCTTTCGGAGGCAATTGATGGCGCAATCTACGCTGCATTGGCCAGCCCCCAAGGGATGCTGTTGGACGGCACACCGTTATCGCAGGTTATTGTATCCGGAGATTCGTTCTGATTCACGACTGTGGTAATACTTAGAGAGTATCGGCGGAATGAATTCTTCAGTCCACTCTGATGATTTACCGACTGGCCCCGCTACCAGGCGAGGACCGGAGTACCTGGTGCTCGCCAGCATCGTGCTCATCGCAATTTTCCTTCGGACACATCTGATCAGCGAAGTGACTTTCAGCTTTGATGAGGCCTGTTCGTGGAAGATCAGCCAATTCTCGTGGACGGAGACATGGAATGCCGTCTCACGGGACGCCCATCCACCGCTGTATTACGCAATTCTGAAAGCGTGGGGGGCACTGACCGGAGAAGATGCTGCTGGAGTCCGGAGTTTCAGCGTTCTGATGGGGGCAGCGTCGGTCATCGCTGCGTATGCATTCGTCCGGACTGCTGTGGATACAGACGAGTCTTCTTCGGCATTCGGACCACTACTTGCAGCGGCGCTCGTGGCCGGTTCGGCATTACATGTCGAAATGGGGCTACAGGCCCGCCCGTACACTCTCGGCACGTTTCTGGCGCTTATTTCTGCAACATTTCTGATCCGATGGTTGCGGAATCAGGGCACAATGAGCGACTGGGGCCTCTTCACTGGAGCGATCTGTCTCCTCTCTTTTACGCATTACTATTGTCTATTTACCGTTGGGGCGGAATGCCTGTTTGCAGCATGCGTTGCGGTATCGACCTGGTTTCGAATGGGCTGGAAGGGGGGCGCGAAACGACTCGTCCTGGGACTCCTCGCTTCGCTCTGGATTCTGCAAATGGCATGGTCCTTTTGGCTTCCCGTCTTCCTGGACCAGCGCGAGCGCAGCACGTCACAACTCTGGATGGAGCCATTCTCCTGGAGCAGTTTTTCTGCAACGGTCGGGCAGGTTCTTGCGGGTGGGCAATTGGTTTCTCCCCCAGAAGCGTTCGGAAACATCGCGATTGCCGCATGGATTGTCGCTGTCCTTGGACTAGTGTTCCTTGGCAATCGAACAGTTCGCCTGGCGGCGCTTTGCGCCGCTTTTCCTCTCGTCGCAGTCATCGCCTATGCCCTCATGGTCAGGAATGTACTCGGCGGCAAGTACCTGATTTTTGCCCATACCTTCCTCCTGGTGGGGGTAGCCATCCTTGCTGCACGCATTCCCTGGAAATGGTGTCGAATCCTCATCGCAATCGGCCTTTGCAGCTGGTCGACTTACTGGTGCCTGCAACATGCTGAGGCTCGAAATCAAATCGCCCAGAATGCGGGAGTTCAAGACATCGTTCGTTTTTTGAAGGACCGCCGAAACGCGGATGAGCCGGTCCTCGTCAGTTCTCAGTTTGTGCATCCAATCGTTCAATTTTACCTAAGCAATTACACGACTCTTGTCAGGACACAGTATTTCGGAAATCATGGCCGTGATATGCTCGGCGGACCGCCCTTAAGAGAATCCGAGTACCGCGATAACGATCGTGTCTGGCATCCGCCCACGCAATGCGTCTGGGTCGTGGATGTGTACAATCTGTTTGGCGAGGGGAACCGACTGGAAGTCGAAGCCCCCCAGGGATGGCAGATGGTCGGACAGGAGGAGTTTCGCG
Source organism: Planctomycetota bacterium (assembly GCA_043736295.1). Lineage (GTDB taxonomy): Bacteria > Planctomycetota > Planctomycetia > Planctomycetales > Planctomycetaceae > TH-plancto1. Next base: position 15,289 of record JAYTCW010000327.1, read on the forward strand.
AGGCCAATGGCCTGGCGTGCATTCTTGCCGTCCGGGAATACCGCAGGGAACCTCGCATTCACGATTCCGGTGTCGTGGTTGATGCGCCAGAGGAAGGTCAGCAGCGTGACTCACTTTCGGGAGGATCAAACGATGATCGGTAAGCTGATGTCTCAATTGAAGGTCCTCTCTTGGAGTCTCTACCTAGTAGTCATTTCACTAACAATGAGCGTGCCCGCACTAGGAGCAGATCCTGTGGAGGCAGAGCCCGCTGAGTTTCAAACTCTCGATCTCGATCACAATCATGCACTCTCCCTCGGGGAGTTCCTGGAAGGTACCGCCGCTCTGGAGCGATCGGCGCGAACCTGGAGTTTTCACCAGCAGGACTCGAACAGCGACTCGTGGTTGTCCACGGGTGAATTCTCGTCGAAGCCGCCTGAGGAGAATCCTCGTGTGGTGCAGTTTCGCGGACTTGACCTGGATCACAACGATTCTCTGAGTCGCTCCGAATATGTCGATTCGATTGACCAGCAGTTCCGGGAAGCTGCTGGACAAGAGTTCGATCGGTTTGACCGCAATGCCGATGCTCAATTGTCATTTGACGAGTTCCTGGAAACACCTCGCAGTGCGACGGAACCGGCAAACCAATTCGCACGCTGGGACCGAAGCCGAGACGGCCAGCTCAGTCGAGAGGAATTCCTGGCGAGGTTTCCGGAGGCGCGACATCTTTTGGAGAAATCCGCATTCTTTCAGCGAGATGTGGACGGTGACGGACTTGTCTCTGCCACCGAATTCACCACTCCTCAGGAGCAACTTCAGCCGCATTTGAAGAGCCGATATGCGTCTCGTGATCTGGACGATGACGGCAAGTTGAGCTGCGAAGAGTACGCTCGTCCACACATCGGAGGACAGTTCGAGCAGGCTGCTCGCGAGGAAGCGGCTGGCGCGGATGCTGATGGCGACGGCATCTTGTCCGTTTCGGAGTTCATGTTCACACCGCACGGCCAAGTCTCCACGGAAGAACTGTTTTCGACCCTGGACGCGGACAGCAACCGAAGCCTGACCATCACAGAGTTTCTGGCCCCTGTGGAGGCGGAGTTGCATAGTGCGAAACGCGAAGAATTCTATTATCACGACCAGGATGGCGATCTCCAGCTGTCAATCGAGGAGCTCAAGCTGCCGGGCGACAAATGTCGACCTCACATCCGTGCTGAGTACGCGAGGCGGGATCGG
>JAYTCW010000328.1:0-10528 GCA_043736295.1 Planctomycetota bacterium
AATGCACGGCTGCGATCCGAGCCGCATCGAGGCCCCCTTCTCCTTGACTTCTCGCTGGGCTTCGAGCAGGCAGATCACCGGGTGCAGCGTCCCGTCATCGAACTCCGTGCTGTTGGCTCCCGTCAAGTTCGCCACGTTCCGCGAGAACTCAATGACCGCCGTCTGCATCCCCAGGCAAACCCCGAAGTACGGGATCTCGTTGAGCCGCGCATACCGGATGGCCTCGATCTTGCCTTCGATCCCGCGATGACCGAACCCACCCGGAACCAGGATTCCGTGTAACCCGCCGAGCAGTCCTTCGGCATTGGCCTCGTTCAGATCATCCGATTCAATCCGGCGAAATGAGACGCGCGTCGAGTGCTTGATGCCACCATGAGCCAGTGACTCGTAGATCGACTTGTACGCATCGCGGTGCTCGATGTACTTGCCGACCACTCCGATCGTGACATGATGATCCGGCTTGATGATCTTCTGGACCATCTCTTTCCAGTCGTCCAGATTCAGCTCCCCAGCTGTCAGTTGCAGCTTTTTCAGGATGAGTTCATCGCACTTGGATGCGGCCAGCCCGAGCGGCACCTCGTAGATCGAGTTGACACTGTCGGGCTCTTCGATGACGGCCTCCTGCTCGACGTTGCAGAACAGGGCGATCTTCTCCGCGTAGCTTCCGCCTAGCGGCTTCTCGGTACGGACGATCAGGATGTCGGGTTGAATCCCGATCTGCCGCAACTGGCCGACGCTGTGCTGCGTCGGCTTGGTCTTGGCTTCCTTGGCCGCCTTGAGGTAGGGCAGCAGAGTGAGGTGGATGAACAGGCAGTTCGACTTCCCGATCTTGAGGGGGATTTGGCGGATCGCTTCGAGGAACGGCTGTCCCTCGATATCGCCGACGGTCCCGCCGAGTTCGGTGATGACCACATCGACATCGGGACCGCCGCAATCGAGGACGGCGCGCTTGATCTCGTCGGTGATGTGCGGGATGACTTGCACCGTCTCACCCAGGTACGCGCCGCGGCGTTCCTTCTCGATCACGTTGAGGTAGATCCGCCCGGTGGTGGAGTTCGACTTCCGCGACAACGGGCCGTTGGTGAACCGCTCGTAGTGACCAAGATCGAGGTCGGTCTCCGCCCCATCATCGAGGACGTACACCTCGCCGTGCTCGTAGGGGCTCATCGTGCCCGGATCGACATTGATGTACGGATCGAGCTTTTGCATCCGCACCCGCAAACCTCGTCGTTCCAGCAGCATGGCCAGCGAGGCCGCCGTCAGTCCCTTGCCCAATGAGCTGACGACACCGCCTGTCACGAAGATGTGTTTGGTCTTGGTGATGCTCATGGAAGGTCTCCGCTGCGAGTCCGTGGCCGAGTCAGAATCGCCGCAACTGCAAAAGACAACGGGGGACGCATGCGTCCCCCGCGTGGTGGAATCAGTGAGTGAGTCGTAGGACGGGCACATTTGCCCGTCCGAGTCGCAGCTCAGACTTCCGAAGTCTTCGGAGACTTAGAAAGTCTGTCACACGCGCCGGTGCTTGGCGACGAACTGAGCATAATCGGCGGGCGTGTCGATTCCAACTGAACGCTCTGCCACCACCTGCACCAAGATCGAAGCTCCAGCCTCCAACGCCCGAAGTTGTTCCAGCTTCTCCAATTGCTCCAACCGCGAGGGCGGCATCTTCGTCAGTCGCAATAATAACTCCCGGCGGTAAGCATAAATCCCCAGGTGCAGCAGCCACGGCGTCAGCGGCTGGCCGCTTTGGTCCTGACCGGATAACAGGTCGTCCGGACTGCCATCCCTCATGAAGGGGATCGTCGCCCGGCTGAAGTACAACGCCCGTCCGTCCGCCGCACGGACCACTTTGACACAGCTGGGATCGTGTAGGACGGTCAAGCTGTAGATGGGGGTGGCGAGCGTGGCCATCTCGACTTCGGGCCGACCGGAGATCAGACGGACGAGTTGGTTGATACTGTCTGGCTTGAGGTCGGGCTCGTCCCCTTGCAGGTTGACGATCAATTCGGCATCGGGGCAGGCCCGTTTGACCACTTCTGCGATGCGATCGGTGCCGCTGGGGTGGTCCCCGGTCATCTCGACTCGGGCTCCGAAACCGCGAGCCACCGAGGTAATTTCCTCACTGTCGCTGGCGATGATGACCTCGGACAGCTCACTCGCCTGGCACGCCGCCTCCCACGCATATTGCAAGAGCGGCTTGCCAGTCGTATCCAACAGCAGCTTGCGCGGCAGCCGGGTCGACTTCAATCGGGCGGGGATGACACCAATGGTTCGCATCTGCGGGCTCCAGACTTTCGGTGAGAAAGCAAGCCGTTGAGGCACCAACTCGCTCTGTCTGGGGCGGAATCGTAACGGGTCGGGGGAATGTTGTCAGTGGCGATTCATGGTGGTTCGGCGATCTGCGAGACTTCGCGTCCCCGAAGACTTCCGAAGTCTTCCGAGACTTCGGAAGTCTGGCGGGTCGATTTTCACTCGTCGCTCGTGTGACCTCACCATTCCGGTTCGCGGAGATGTTTCGAGGACATTGCAGCGCGGCATCGCCGCAACTCAATAAGAAGCCGTCAGCCATCAACTCGAAAGCCAAACCGGACGAGCCGACCTCTGCACCCCAACGGGGTCGACACATCACAGCCCAGGGTCGCGACCACCGGGAGCGCACCCTGGGTCAAGACGCCTCGCGGAGACGAACCCTGAAGGGGTTCCACACCTCGCGGGCGGATGTGCAACCCCTTCAGGGTTGGATCGGCGGCGGCCTATTTCCTAGGGTGCGCTCCTGCGTCGCGACCCTGGGCTGTGATGGATAACCCCTTTGGGGTACAGAGGTTTCAGGCCACCGGAGAATGACTCAGCGTGGGAAATTCTCTCACGACACGCAGACTGAGTTGATTTGCAGTATAGGGGAGTCGTTCATTGACAGTGTGCAACCTGCCAGATCACGATCCCTCCATTCTGGGGAATTCTGACCTCCGCCTGGATGGAGAACTTGTCATGCCGATCTCTGTTGCTGCTTTGCATTCGTTTTGTGTCCGTGCCCTCACCCAGATCGGCATGTCCGACAGAGATGCGGGGGCGACAGCTGGGGCGCTCGTGACCACCGACTCAATGGGAGTTTTCACGCATGGGACGAAGTTACTGAGTGGGTATATCAATCGGCTCAAGGGGGGCGGGTATCGTGTGGCCGGAACGCCGATGATCGAGCGACAGGGGCCGGGTTGGGCGGTGATTGACGGGGACTCGACACTCGGACAGGTCGGCGGCATGTTTGCTATACAGACCGCCATTGAAAAGGCCCGCCAGGTCGGGATCGCCTATGTGGGGCTGAGAAACTCGGGCCACATCGGGGCGGCAGGCTACTTTGCCGCTGAGGCAGCGCGGGCTGGGTTCATTTGCCATGTCGTGGGGAATGATATTCCCAGCGTCGCGGGACCAGGCTCACGCGGGCCGGTGTTGGGGAGTAACCCGTATGCGTATGGGATTCCCGTCTTTGGCGGCGACCCGATCCTGCTCGACATGGCCACCGCTGCCGTTGCCGGTGGGAAAGTGTACGCGGCTCATCAGCGCGGCGAGGCGATCCCGCCGACCTGGTTGATTGATCAGGACGGGAAGCCAACGACCGATGGCACTCTGTACCCCAAGCGCGCGTCGCTGGCTCCGATGGCTGGCTATAAGGGCTACGGCTTGGGGCTGTGGGCGGAGATCTTGTCGGCGGTTCTTCCGGGCGGAGCGATGACCTGGCAGGTCGGGACGTGGATGTTTGATGAGGCGAGTCTTCCCTCGCGACACAACGCGGGGTTCATCGTGATCGATGTGGCTGCCATCGCCGAACCGACCGAATTCGCCGCCCGGATCAAGCACATCTCGGATGAAATCCACGCCGCCCCGACCGCTGAAGGAGTGGAGCGCGTTCTGCTACCGGGAGAGCGCGAGTGGGGGCTGCGCCGGAAGGCCCTCGTCGATGGGATTCAGCTGCCGGAAGACGTGATGGAGAAGCTGCGACTGGCGGCGACACTGTCGGGGATTGAGGCCCCGGTGTTGTGACGTGGGGCACGTTTTTTACGTGCCCGTTGTGTGTCGCCTTTTTCTCCGAAAAAGGACGTCCTTTTTCGGAGAAAAAGGCGACATAGTCAGGGGGCAGACGCCACCCCGCTCGCTATCAACTCACTGGAGCAGTCGTTCGTGGTTAGTCCGTCTTCACCCGACCAGACACGTTCCGTCATCCGCCGGGTGCTGCTCGGCCAGTTGCTGTTTTCCGCTGGACACGCGCTGACCACGGGCGGGTTTTTGAACTACTTCGCGAACCCATTCTTCAAGGGATTCGCGGTCGCGCTGGCGGTGATGCAGGTCACTCCCGAGGCGGCGGAATCGTTGGCGGTGGTCACGCGCTGGTTGGTGATTCGCTGGGGCGGGCGCAAGACGGTGTGGTGGGTGTCGCTTGTGCTGGCGCGGCTGGCGGCGCTCGCGATTCCCGGAATGGTGTATGCGGGGATGGTGCCGGGAACTTCTGGGGCGATACCGGTGATCATCGGGTTGCTGGCGATTTGGTACTTGCTGCAAGGGGTTTCATTCACAGCTTACTTGTCCTGGTTATCTGACCTCGTTCCGGAGGTTCAGTGGGGGAAACTGTTGGCTCGGCGGTCGATGGCAATTTCGCTGGTCACTGTGTGCATGACGTACAACGCGGCCGCGATCTTTGACCGGACAAAGCTGTGGCCAGCGGGTGACAAGCTCAATGCCTACATCGTGTTGTTTGGGCTGGGCGGGGTGTTGTGTTTGGCTTCGATTCTGCCGTTGATTGGGTTAAGGACGGGAGAGCAGAGGATCAGAGGTGAATCTTCCCCCGCAAAAGACGCACGAGGATATGCGCCCCAAACAGGCCCCCTCACCCCGGCCCTCTCCCCCACAGATGAGTCTTCGATTTCGGCCACACTGTTTGTGGGGGAGAGGGAGCAGAGACGGGCCGGGCTCGATGGACGGCTCAGCGCTGGTGGTCACCCCACCACACTCTGGCAGTCGATCGGCCCCCAGCTCAGGCTCGCCTTCTCAGACCCGATTTTTCGCCGCTTCCTCTTCGGATGCTGGCAGCTGTCGTTTTTTCAGGGGCTGACACAGACGGCACAGATCCGGTTCAGTATGAACGTCTTGAAGGTTTCGCAGCTGGACTATTACGGCATGCTGAGTGTGATGCTGTTGCTGCAAATTCCGCTGACGGGATTGGCGGGGTGGCTGGTGGATCGCGGGCATGACCGCAAGATTATGGTCGGCGGGTTGGTGGGGTTGAGTCTGGCGATGGGCTGTTGGTGGATGGCGACGTGGTACGGCCCGGCGTGGTTGATGGCCGCTTATGTCGTATGGGGACTGTTCGGGATGGTGAACGTGGCTCAGCCGAGTTTGGGACTGAAGCTGGCCCCCCGGAGTGACAACTCGGTCCAGCTGTCGTTGTTCCGACAGATCGGCGGGCTGTTGGCCGCTGTGTCCGGAATGTTGGGTGGTCTGGTGCTGGATCACTATTCGCAGCAGGGGGGCTTGCCGCCGCTGGAGGTGTTTCGCTGGATGTTTATCGTCTCTGGGGTCGGACGAGCATCGGCGGCACTGTGGTTTTGGAAGACGACACGAACCCGTAAGGGTGCTTCGGCAAACGCGGGGTGAACGACACTCCCCATCCTCACGGCCTTAACCGAATCCGCCCCGGATTCAGCAGCTCATGCGGGTCGAGGGCCTTGCGAATTCCGGACATGATGCCCCAGTCGCCTCGCCGGTTTCCCAGTACGGCGGCGTTCTCGCGAATTTGTTCCGGTCCGCCGATCAGCGAGGCGTTTCCCTGCACCGATTCCACCAGATGTCGCAGCTTGTCCCAATAGACGGGCAAGGCATCGCGGGTCGAGTGCCGCTCCGGCAGGATGCCACGGATGATCCCGTTGGCGGCGTGGGTCTGGATCGCCAAGCCTTGCAGGGTCAGCTGGGAGACGATGCCCGCGACCTGCGAGGGCGGCACGCTCAGATGGGCGATGAAGGTGTCCTCCGGGGTGGCCGTGAACTCGGTCATGGCCGAGGCGACGGCCAGCGAGTCGACGGGATTCCAAGCCACCTCCTGCTGCGGATGCAAGGGCCGCATCTCCTCCAGAATGGCTTGGACCTGCCAGCGGACTTCGGCCTCGGAGCCTTCGTAAATCAGGCAGATCCCGTGCTGGCCCGAGGGGACGCTCCTCTCCGACAAACTAGCCAGTCGCTCGGCCCCGCGCGGGTTGTACAGGTCGACCGCCACCGGGCGCGTACTCGTCGTGACCAATCGCTGCAGGGCCAACTCGACGCTGTCCGAGTTATCGAACGAGAACCAAACCGACTGTGTGTGCTCAGGCATTGGCCTCAGCTTGAGCGTCACTTGCGTGATGATGCCGAGTGTCCCGAGCGACCCGATCAGCAGCTTGCACAGGTCGTATCCCGCGACGTTTTTGACGACACGTCCCCCTGCCGAGTAGAGTCGTCCCTGGCCATCGATCGCGGTGATCCCGATCAAGTGGTCGCGAAACGTCCCCTGCCCAAAGCGGCGCGACCCGCTGACATTCGTGGCGATTGCCCCGCCGATCGTGGCCTCGGTGGCCTGCGGAATATCGACTGCCAAGCGTTGTCGCTCCTCGGCGAGTGTCCGCTGCAAATCTCGCACGCGCAGTCCCGCTTCGACCGTGATGGTCATGTCGCGGGCCGGATAGTCGATCACCTGCTTCAGGCCGGTCAGGTCAAGTTCCGTCGCTTGCCGCCGCAAGGGGTGCCCGCAACGGAGAGCGGTCTTCCCGCCCCAGGGGGTGACCGCCTGATGCAGGGCTGCGACCTCGCTCTGCATAAAGCGATGCAACTCGGGGACCGAAGAAGGGGTGAAACTCAGCATGGGCAAAGACTCTGAAACCGAGTGAACCAACAGCCGGAGTCTATTCCGTCGGAGCAGGGATGTGAACTGGACACACGGGGCGACCTGTGTGCAACAGAAAAGTCGGTGACAACCAGTGATTGCCCCCTCACTCCGCTCTTGGCCTGATGAAACAAGCGAACACTGGGCAGCCTCAGTCCTCTCGGTGAATGCCGTTTTGTGACTCAACTTCCCTCGCTCAATAACCGCAAACCGAACGATAGTGGAGGAATTCAATCTGGCCAATCTGTGAAATCTGTGGACCCCTCCCTCCTTGATCGAGCCTCTTCAGTACCGGGAGTTTGCTCACAGATTGGCACGGATCCAGAGGCTTGACTGGGGTAGATACGACTCGGGATGAGGGGGGCGTCGTGGGGAGTGCCTTGATGGCTAAACGCGAGAAGACGGGCCTCGTGAGTTGTGGTGGGGCTACCGGCGATTCGCTAATCTGGCGGTGCGTCAATCGCCGTTTCATCCGGCTAGGCCGGGACTTTGATCCTCTATCCCTGTCTCCGTAAAAGTGACCCTCGAAACCTCTGACGCTGAGAAGGCCCGGAATGACTGACACGGCAACTCCACTGAAGTGGCTGCGGCGCAGCTTGGCCACATTCGTCGGTTTACTGGCGGTGACGGTGGTGTGCGGGCTGCTGTGGGGCTTGCTGTCGTCGATGGGGGATACGGTGGGCAGTCGGGAATTTCGCAGGGTGACGATCGCGTTCGCTGGGCTGGGCGGGGTGAGCGGCATCGCCTTGCTGATCGGCACGGCGTGGGGCGTGACACAGTTGATGAAGCCTTCTCGTGACGTTGAGTAATCGATGGCACTTCAGCAGCATTTCACTCAATTCGGCGGTCTCGACACTTCCCAATCGGGTCGCAGTTGAGCCTTCCGTGCTTCAGGCATTCGGTTGTACTCAATCGCATCCCATGTGCCAAAGGCCGCCAATAACACTGCGAAGACAAGACTCAGGACGATCACGCCTTGACGGAGATGGGGACGCTCATTTCTGAATCCTGAAATCGTTCCGATTAGAACGCACACTGGAATCCAGAATCCAAGCGGCGGTCCGATGATCCCCGGAGCGAACAGGAAGATGATCAAGATCAGCGGCACCGCGAAATAGAGCGCCATCACTCCCGCCAGCTTGGTCGACGAAAACGTCCGAATTGCACTCAAGGCCAAATACCACAATGGGATCAGGACCACCCAGGACGCGGTCGGCGGAAACCGGTGCCACATCGCGTAATACACGCAGTTGCCGCAAGCGAGTTCTGTCATGACCGAAGTCCTGCCTCGTTTTCGGATTCGCTCCCACGAACAAAATTTATCGCATGAAGATTGCGCTGTCTGCCAATCCTTCGATCAATAAAAAACCGCCGGAACTCCGAGGGGGAGGAGCACCGGCGGCTGCGAGAATGGGCGGGCGTGTTTCTGGAGGGACCATTCACGAGGGGCGGCTCGCTCTGCCACGGTGAGGAACCGCAGTAGAGACGTGCCGACTTAACGACCCGCAACGCCGGAGAGATTCTCCGGTAGGTTCTTAATCGGTTGGCACAGTAGGAGAGTCCTGCAAAATCTGCCGAAATCCGATTCTGCGGACTGTGCCGGATTATCTGGCAGAGCGAGTGACACCCTGTGGCTGGACTTCCTCGAAAGCAGAGAAAATGCAAGCGGAGAAAATGGAGCAGTCCTCATGGATTAGAGCATTCCACGATTGCGTTCGCGCCAAGAAATCGAACGGACCCCCCAGGTCCATTCCGCTCAGACCTCGGGGTCCAGGCGGCGAGGGCACAGGCAAAGCACGCAAGTGGCAGGGGGCCAAACGTTGTTCTATCAGGCCCGGATCAGAGGGAAATCAGGGTGTCGGGACAAGCCATCTCGGTGAATTGGCCCGGCCCTCTGGCTTCAGCGAAGGCGAGCCGCTCGCAAATCGGCCAATGAATAAAAGGTATCCCGCCACCGCACACCGCCCTGGCGCACGGTCATCACCATCGATCGCAACATGATGAAACAGAACACAATCACCGCCCAGGGATAGAACATTCCGACCATCACCGGATACCCCACAGTCCAGGCCGTACCGACCGAGAGCAATAGAGTCCCCACCGAAAGCAGCAGCATCGGCAGAGTGACGTGCCCGCACAGCAGAGCCACAATCGGTCCGACGAACAGTGTGCAGAGAACCGCAACAGCTGCGAGCGTCCGCAGCACAGAATATTGAGTGCCGGAAAAGGCGTTCTTCTCCAAACCTCGGACGATCGACCAGACGCCGCCTGATTGCCAGCGGACGCTCAGATTCTGCTGCCCCCCATAAACATCCTGATTCAGGCCATGCTCTTTCACCAGACGACCGAGCATCAGGTCATCAGCCACCTCCAGTTGGAGTGTCCTGAAGCCGCCGATGGTGTCGAAGGCCGTCCGTCGGAGCAGGTTGAACGCTCCGACACCGAGATAAGCTTGCTTGAACCACTTCCAGCGGACCAGCGGAAACCGGGTCGAGGCCATCAGCATCATGCAGAAAAAGTTGATCAGCGCCGTCTCGAAAAACGTGGAGGTCAGCGTCTCGGGCAACAGGATCAAATGGTCGAGCGACCGGTCCTGCACCAGCGTCATCGAACGCCGCAACACTTGCGGGTCGAACATCACATCGCCGTCCGTGAATAGCAGGAACTCGCCCCGCGCCCGACTCGCTGCCAACGAAAGAGCGTGGTTCTTTCCCAGCCATCCCGCTGGCAGTTCTGTGATATGCACAACCTGCAAGCGCGAGCCGACCTCAGACGCCACACGATCCATGATCGCCCCGGTTCCATCGGTCGAGCGGTCATTGATCGCGATGACCTCGAAGTCCGGGTAGTCGAGGCTCAGCATCCTCCGCAGCGCCTCTTCAATGGCCAACGCTTCGTCGCGAGCAGGAACGATGACCGAGATCGAGGGCAGGTTGTCACCCTCACACGGCAACACATCACGTAGGAATCGCGGGAAGAGAATTCCGTACATGACCGGGAACAACGCCACAGCCCAGAGGCCGATGAGAACCCAACTGAAGATTTCGAACCCGTGCATGAATTCCTCGCAGTTCTGCCTCATCCCGACCAACACAGACCCGGCCCGAGAAGAGACCGCAGTTCGTATGGTAAACGAACTGGTGCCTGTCCCCCACTACGTTTGATGTTGCCCTCGGTCCCCGCTGAGCTTGGGAAAGAGAAGCTACGGACAACGCCCTCATCACTTGATGTTCTGTATTCTTTTCAGGGCTCACGAAATCTTTCCAAATCGCGCTGGTAGACAATCGCCTCGAACAGTAAGTTTCCGTTCCCAACGGTGAGGTGGAGCGAAAGTTCTCGCAAAAATTCGCCGATGGAGAAGGATACCCCTGTGTGCTGTCTCGCCGGATGGTACAATAGGGGCAGAGACGCGATGGCCGCGTGAGGAGCTTGCTCTTCTCTCGGATGTCGCTTCAATCGCGAATGACCCAACCGCTCGTCACCTAGTGCCGGAGGACCAACAAACCGCGTTGGCCTGTGACGCTCAGGTCCGTGCTAGACACGGCCTGTCACTCGCCTTTTTCGCAAAGCATCCTGCTGAGCCATACAGGTCGAGGGTTGGTTTTTCGAAGCTGCAGATCGGTT
>JAYTCW010000329.1:0-5272 GCA_043736295.1 Planctomycetota bacterium
GGTGGTCACGGAAAGAATTGACACAGAGAGTTGGCGCTCGGCCTCCCGAGTCCCGGCTCAAGCCAAAATGCTGGTCGTGGGCCAGTACAAACTGATTCAAGAGATCGGCCACGGCGCGATGGGAGTCGCCTGGCTGGCTCAGGATCTCTACGCCGATCGAAAGGTCTGCCTCAAGCTGCTGCCGCAGGAGCGGGAAATCCGCGACACGGATGTTCAGCAGATGAAGACGACGTTTCGTCTCACCCATCGGTTGCAGCACCAGCACCTGTGCCCGCATATCCAATTCGCGATCGACCCGCAGATCGGGCCGTTCCTGGTGATGAAGTACTACAACGGCTGCTCACTGACCAAGCTGTGCGTGCCTGAGACTGGTCACCGCCGGATCTTCAGTCTGGCCGATGCGCTCCGTGTCCTGTCACCGGTCGCGGAAGGCTTGGATTATCTCCATGCTCAGGGGCTGGTTCACCGAGACATCAAGCCGGGGAATATTGTGATGGGGCGTCGCCATCGTGATGTGCAGATCGTCGACTTCGGCATGGTGGAGAAATACGGAGCCCTGGCGGCCACGGACCGCCACCTCGGGGGAACGCCCCACTACCTCGCTCCGGAGATCTGGGACGGAGGGGCCGCCAGCCCGGAATCCGACCAGTACGCACTGGCCACTGTCGCCTATGAACTCCTCGCCGGGCATCGTCCCTTCGATCAGTGCTCGAATGCGACTGCCTTGATGCACAGTGTGAAGAGCGCAGCCGTCCCCCTGATCTCGCAGCTCAGCGATGACATCAACGCTGTCCTGCAACGCGGGTTGGCCAAAGCCCCCCTCGATCGCTTCCCCACTTGCCGCGCGTTGGTGAAGGCGCTCCGCGCTGCCCTTCAAATCAATCAAGAGTCGGACGGTTTGCGAGTCGTGAACCTGGAAGACACAATCCTCGTCTCGGATGGGGACACGCCCCGCTCCGATGTGATGGTACGCCCCACCGCTCAAGTGGGTTAACGCCACCTCCATTCCGTGGCCGCTCACCAAGTGTGAGGCCTTCAATCGCGTATTTCACCGAATCCTCCTCCGCTGATTCTTAGGAGACTGCTCGTGACTGACCCTCAACGAAGTGTGATTGCCAATGTCTTACGGGCCAGCTTCACAAGCCGTCCTTCGAAGCAAGAAGCTCAATGCATTGCCGCCAATCTCGTCTTGCCAGATGCACTAGTCCTAGAGATCGTCGACGAGCAGTGGCCGACCGAAGTCGCCGCCACCGTCCCCCAAGAAGCGACCCCGTTTCTCCTGATCCACCTCACCAAGAACCCCAGACCCGGCGATCATCTGCTCCATGAATGTCACATTCGCTATGCAGGATGGGATGGCCAAGTCATCGTCCGCCCTCGCCTTGTCGGTGAACTCGATGAATTGCGTGAAAAGAATCCTCCGATTTACGCCGGAGATTACGGTTCTGGGCACTGGCTCTTTCACCAAACAATTTCCCTGACCAAGGAGGGGGATGTTTGCCAGTCGGGTGAGTACCTGATGCAATTCGATTGCCACTTTCACTCCGGCAAGGGATTTGATTCGGAGTGGACCGGCTGGATCAAGCTTCGAGTCACTGATGATCGCGACAACCAGACACTCGAAATCGAGTCCGAAGGCCACGGAAAAATAAATCTCAACGGCGTTGATCTCAAGCGGTTCACCACACTGAAATTTCGCGCTGCCGACCGAGGCTGCGTCAACGTCCAGTCGTTTCTGGAGGAGCTGAGTCGGGAAACCTCACAAGGGACGAACCCTGCCTCCCAGACATCGGTCGTTCCGATTCCTTTGCGACCCAAAGGCAGCCCCCCACCGCCGATGCGCAACAACATGGTGGCCCGGATCGATCTCCAGTCCGATCGCCGTATCGTGCTGTTTGCTCAAGAACAACTGATCCTGGGCCGCAATCGACCCGATCCTCTGGCCACAGAATACCGGACCGATGTGGCGCTCCGCATGCTCCCCAGAACCGAGGAGCACAACAGCATCAGTAAGAATATCTCACGGCAGCAATTGAAAATCTCGGTCTGCGATGGTCAGGTCGAGTTCGCCGACATGCGTAAAGAAAAAAGTCGCGTCGACTATCCCGCCATGCTGGATGGCCACTCCTTGCCCGCGACCCCGATCTGTCTGCTTCCCGGACGCCCCTATCACTACGAGTCGACCTTGGGATCTCTGGAACAGATCGGCCTCGACATCATCGCGATTCGAGATGAACAAGCTGCCGACCATCTCCAAGAGCCATTGGAACGCATTCCCCGGCGACGAAACTCATCCACCTGGAAACGCGACAGCTCCCACCTCGACGCCGTGCTCATCGAGCGTTCCGGATTCTCGGACGACTCGAACGGTCGCGAGGCTTACCTCATGCTGATGGGGGCAGTCCTGATCGGCTCAGCCCCCAACTGTGCCATTCGCATCAGTGGTCCGGGCGTCCAGCCCGAACATGCCGCTCTCGTCCACTGGGACGGGCAGTTTCGACTGATGCCGTGGGACCGAGCCAAGGTCACCTGCGACCAGCACGAACTGAAGCCCGGCCAGTTCATCACCCTCAACCCCACCCCCGGCCACCGACTCCGCTTCGGCGAGGTCGAAGTCCTCTTCGCCCCCCGCGCTCAGCTCGAAATGGACCCCGACTGAGCCGTGGGACGAGCCCATCTGGCCCGTCCGAGTTCTTGTTCATACCTCACCAGCTCACCAGCTCACCAAGGCCCCCCCCATGCCACACGACTCCATCAACAACCTTTCCACCACCGGCGGCGACACCCCGCAGCGGAAGCTGGGCAAATACCTACTCCTGCGTCCCTTGGGACGCGGCGGCATGGGCGAGGTCTGGCTGGCGCAGGATACGCTGGCCGATATCGAGGTCGCGCTCAAGATGCTGCCGCCCGAGTTGCGGCATAGTGACGAGGCCCAAGACCAAATTCGCACTTCGTACCAGCGGGTCCACAAGCTGGGGCATCCGAACATCTGCGGTGTCAAAGACTTGGTCACCGATCGGGGCACGGGATTCTTCTTGGTGATGGATTTCTTCGAGGGCATTACGCTGTCCCAGTACCGCACCGAGTATGTCGCGAAGCAGGGTCGAATGTCCGTCGCCGAAGTCGTCCGTCTGCTCACCCCGGTCGCCTTGGCTCTCGACTACGCCCACGGCGTCGGCCTGGCCCACCGCGACATCAAGCCCGGCAACATCCTCGTCAGCCCCGATGGCCAGCAGGTCCGCGTGATCGATTTCCAGCTGGCATCGGAAATCCGAGCCAGCGTCTCTCGCTTCACGGGGAAGGAAACCAAGACCTCGGGCACCTACCCCTACATGGCCCCGGAGCAGTTCCTCGGCCAGCGGGCCAGTGCCCAGACCGACCTGTACGCCCTGGCCATGGTCGCCTACGAACTCCTCGACGGACAGCTGCCGTATGAGGCCCACTCCTGGGACCAGTGGAAGTCGATTGTCACCGATGAACGTTCGGTGCTGCCGACGATCAACGACATTCCGCCGGAAGCCCAACTGGCTTTGGAAGCGGGACTCTCGCGCGACAAGTCGCGCCGGACCGGAACCTGTTCTCAGTGGGTCCAGTCGCTGACGGCTGTGCCGGCAGACAGTCGCCTTTCGCTCCGCGAAAGAGCGTCGTCTCAAGAAAAAGACTCCTCATCGGGAAAAGTCACTTCCCACGAACCAGAACGCTCTTTCGCGGAGCGAAAGGCGACTGTGGCTCAACTCGGCGACACCAAGGACATCACCCTCCCGACCGGCGTGCCGCACAAGCTCATCTGGTGCCCACCCGGAACCTTCACGATGGGCACACCCGGAGCCACGGATGATGAGCGTCCCGCCCAAGTCACACTGACCAATGGCTTCTGGTTGGGCCAGACCGTGGTCACCCAGGCGATGTGGACCGCCGTCATGGAGACCACCCCGTGGGTCGAACACGGGGACAAGTCGTATTACAAGGTCGGAGCGAACTACCCAGCGGTCTACATCAACCACATCGACGCCACAGCCTTCTGCGACGAACTGTCGAAGCTCGAACGGAAAGCCGGGCGCTTGCTCAGCGGGTGGAAGTACGCGCTCCCGACGGAGGCCCAGTGGGAGTACGCCTGCCGGGCCGGGACCACGAC
Organism: Planctomycetota bacterium; assembly: GCA_043736295.1. Classification (GTDB taxonomy): domain Bacteria; phylum Planctomycetota; class Planctomycetia; order Planctomycetales; family Planctomycetaceae; genus TH-plancto1. Next base: position 4,136 of record JAYTCW010000329.1, read on the forward strand.
CGCGTACAGCTATGGAGATGACGACGGGCGTCTAGGGCAGTATGCGTGGTTCGACAAGAACGCGACTGACATCGGCGAGACGTACGCCCACGCGGTGGGGGCAAAGAAGCCGAATCCGTGGGGGTTGTTCGACATGCACGGGAACGTGTGGGAGTGGTGTGCGGACTGGTTCGGCGACAAACTCGCGGGCGGCACGAATCCGGGTGGACCTGCAACGGGCTCGAGCCGGGTGTACCGGGGCGGGAGCTGGCGCTACTCCGCCGGGTACTGCCGGTCGGCGAACCGTAACTGGGACGACCCGTCGAACCGGTTCAGCTTCCTGGGCTTCCGCGTCTGCCTGAGTTCGGACTGAGCCCAGTGGACGGAGTGACAGTCGCCTTTCGCTCCGCGAAAGAGCGTCCTTTCGCGGAGCAAAAGGCGACTATCCAAAACCAACCTAGAGATCGACCAATGCTCGGTGAGATCTTTGACCCAAACGCAGATGTTCAGATCCATGAACATTGCCGCCCGCACTGGTCGCAAGCCGGGACGGTGGTCTTCATCACGTTTCGTACCCACGATTCGATTCCGCGAGAGGTTCTGGACCGTTGGGAACGCGAGAAGCAGGAGTGGCTGCGAATCCGAAGGCACCCGGTGGGTCACTGGTCGGAAGTCGTTCCGACACTGACGGAGCCGGAACGGAGAGAGTTTCAGAAGGAGTTCCGCCGCTGCCGCGAAGACTTCTTGGATACGTGCCACGGGCGGTGCTGGCTGCGTCAAGCGGAGTTGTCAAAAGTCGTGGCCGACTCGCTGTTGCACTTCGATGGCCAGCGCTACCGCATGGGGGATTTCGTAGTGATGCCCAACCATGTGCATCTGCTGGCCGTATTCGAGTCGGTGGAACGAATGAGCGACCAGTGTGCGTCGTGGTTGCATTGGACTGCCGTTAAGATCAACCAGGCGATTGGTGAGACGGGCAAATTCTGGCAGCAGGAACCGTTCGACCACCTCGTCCGCAGCCCGGAGCAGTACGAGTACCTGCGGCGATACATTGCCGAGAACCCCCAGAAAGCGGGCCTGCGACCCGGCGAGTTTCACTACCGCCGTTATGCGGGATGACAGTCGCCTTTCGCTCCGCGAAAGAGCGTCCTTTCGCGG
>JAYTCW010000330.1:0-22166 GCA_043736295.1 Planctomycetota bacterium
ATTCCATCCGCCATGCTGCCGCACTCCTTTGCTCGATGACGGCTCAACCATAGCTTTTTCCTTGGGTTACGTCAGCGCTGCTTTTCGGATAGCCTCTCACACCAGCGCCGACACCAAGAAGAAGCTGGCCCCCGAAGATTCACTCGTTTTCATTGGCTTGGGCCGGGGTGAGGGGCCACGCAGTTTGTGAGGTGGAGCAACTTTTCGCTGAAGGAGATCGGAGAATTGACGACTGATAACCGACGTACTCAAGAAATAGGGAGTTGCCGGGGATGGGCGACTCGTTGACACATGCAGAGGCCAGCAATAGCATGGCGACGCGAGTTTTCTCCAAACTCCGGGCATTCGTCTCGAACTCATTCCCCTGAGTTGCCAGAGTCTCCCTCCCTGTTTGATCTGCTCAACTGTTCGTCGGAGTTCATCCATCATGTCTATGAATGAGATCTTGCATTATGTCGAGCCGCTCATTTTCCTCTCGATGGGGCTGTTGGGAATCCTAGGGATTTTTCTGGTCGTGCTGGTGACTCGCAAGATTCGCCAGAAGAAATTTCGGAACCAGGCTGCTGCCGACGAGTTCCTGAGCGAAGTCCGCGAGTGTTTGCAAACACAGGACTACGACGGCGTCTCGGCCATCTGTGACACGCCCGCGTATTGGGCCAAGGCGGTGCCCCAGCTGATTCTGATCGGCATGAAGCATCGCGACATGTCGCTGCCCAAGCTGAAGGTGTTGCTCAACGAGAAGTTTGAGCGCGAGATCATCGCCGAGCTGGCGTATCAGCATGCGGGGATGGCCGTGGTGGCCAAGACCAGTCCGATGGTGGGGCTGCTGGGGACGGTGACGGGGATCATCGGGTCGTTCAGCGCGATCTCCAAGTCGGGCGGCGGCGACCCGAATGCCCTGGCTGCGAAGATCGGTCTGGCGCTGATGGCCACGATGTGGGGACTGGTGATTGCCATCCCGATGACCCTGCTGGGGGGATACATCATGGTGCAGATTGGGCGCTTGACGGACCAGGTGAAGGAAGACCTGAGCCAGTTTCTGAGAGACTATGAGAACACGTTGAAGGCGAAGTAGAGGGTTGATGGCTGATGGCCAGAGGGAGTGGCGTTCCGACTCCGCTCTGACTGAGAACTGAGAACTGAAGACTCAAAACTGACGACTCAAAACTGAGAACTCCCCATGTCCGTCCACGCCGAATTTGATGAAGAGCTCGACTTGACGCCGCTCATCGATGTGGCGTTCTTGCTCCAGATATTCTTCATGGTGACCTCGACGATCGCCATGTCCGCCTCGATCATCATGCCCGAGGCCAAGAACGGCATCGCCCCCGATCTGACCAAGGGGATCAACATCACCATCTTCCAGACCGATGCCGGCCCCGAGTTGTATCTCGCGGATGGCAAAGGGAAGAATGGTGTCGCCCAGCTGACCGATGTCCCCGCCTATATTCAGCAAGAGATCGCCGCTGGGAAAAACATCGTGCTGATTAAGGCGGACAAGATGGTCGCCTCGGGCTTTGTCGAGGATGTCGCCCGGTCGGCCAGCCAGATCGAAGGGATCGAACGCTACTTGGTGGGAGTGATGAGCAAGCCGGAAACCCAGTGAAGAGGAAGTTGTCAGTCCTCAGTAATCAGTTGTCAGCCGCGAAAAGCCCAGGGGTTGCAACCCCTGGGCGTTCCCAACGCTCAGTCTTCAGGACCGTTCCGTGCCGATTCAATTCCGTTGCCCGAACTGCCAACAGATGCTCAGCATCAGCACCCGACGTGCTGGTTCGATGATCGTCTGTCCGGCCTGCACGGAAGAAGCGCTCGTCCCCGATCCGAGCGATGCCACAGCTGCCTATGATGTGGCAGCGGTCCCGCCTACCAAGTCACCGGCGACCACTCCCGTCACAAAGTCGTCAGCGTCAGCACCCAGTGCAGCAGCCAAGTCGGCCCCTTCTCGTCCTGTCGCGTCTGCCTACTCCAAGGGGGCGACCGGTTCGCACAAGCCGTTGTTCGAGGAGGCCATCGATCACGACGACGAGGATGAAGAGCACGAAGACGAGGGTGAGCATCACACGCCTCATAAGAAAAAGAAGTTCATGGACGACACCGTCGACATGACCGCGATGGTCGACGTGACGTTCCTGTTGCTCATTTTCTTCATGGTGACCGCATCCTTCGCCGCTCAGAAGGTATTCGAGACCTCTCCCCCCGAACAGGAAGGCGAAGGCGGGGCTGCGTCGGCCAGCACGATGGAAGATCTGGAGAGTAAAAGCGTGATCCTGGAGATCGATGCCAATGACCAGATGGAGATCGAGGGCCAGCCGATCGCCGGGTTGTACGAGTTGCGCGAGACGCTGGCGACCAAGATGACGACCGAAGACAAGACGGAGCTGCTGATTCAGGCCCAGTACCAGGCGACGCACGGCATGGTCGTCTCGGTGACCGACGTGGCGATGGATGTGGGGATGCAGAAGGTTCGGCGTATTTCGCGCAAGGCCGACGAGTGAGCGGCACGGCCCGAGCCGCCGGTTCCCCTCACCGTTCTCCCACCACAACCCGTTGTCCCGACAAAACACGGTCAGAAGAACCGGCGGCTCGCGCCGTGCCGCTCACAGATTTGGAACTGATGGGAACACTTCTATGACCGATCCTCTGACCTACTTCATCACGTGGACCATCTACGGATCATGGCTCCCTGGTGACGCCCGAGGGTGGCGTAAAACAGGCAGAGGCCAACAACTCCCGCAACCGCTCCTGGAAGAATGGTGTCGCAGCCGAATGACCGAGAATCCTGTCCTGCTGAATGAGGCTCAGCGTCTGCGGGTGGAAGCTGTCTGTCGCAAGCATGCCACTATCCGAAGTTGGGTGCTGCATGCGGTAAGTGCCCGGTCTAACCATGTCCATGTGGTCGTGAGTGCCGACAAAAAAGCTGAACTGGTTCGAGACCAGTTCAAAGCCAACGCGACGCGAGTCCTGCGTGAGGAACCGGGGGCCATCAAGAACGAGACGGTTTGGACCCGAGGCGGTGATAGTGAAATCGTGGATGGCGTAGAGAATCTGGAGCGAGTGGTTCAGTATGTCACCGAAGCCCAGGACCGAATGGATCGAGATTTGTGAGCGGCACGGCGCTAGCCGCCGGTTCTGCTGAGCGTGGTTCGTCGGGACAACGGGTTCGGGTGGGAGAGCGGTCAGGGAAACCGGCGGCTAGCGCCGTGCCGCTCACTGGCCTCGTTGACACTCACTCTGGGCAGCCATAGCATGTTGGAACACACATTTCCCCGAATTCCAAGTGCCTGTCTCGGACTCTTTTCTCCGGAGTCGCGAGTGGCTTGTTTTTCCGTCCCCTTCCGATCCGAGTGAGCCATGGCAGCGACCAAACCGTCTCCCGCCCCCGCTGCGTCTCGGACTCTCCGACCAGACCCCAAAGTCCGGATGCCGTTCCTGAAGTTTTCCAGCTACGACACTGTCAGTTCACTGCTGATGGCGGTCGGGGTGGCAATTCTGGGAGGGGTGGTGTGGGCGTTCAGTCTGTTTTGGACCACGATCCCGCCCAAACCGCCGGTCTTTGTGCCGATGGAGGTCGTAAGAATGACCGGGGGCGGTGTCGAGGACGGCGACCCCAACGAAACGCTCAATATCGAATCCCCGGAAGAGACCTCGGATGAGGTCAAGCAGCAAGACGAGATCGTCGAAGTGGCCAACGTCAGTGAATTCGCCGACGTTGCTGCTGCCCAGATGGACAACTTCTCGGGAGATCTGGCGGCGACTCAAGCGGAATCGGGCGAGGCTCAAGCGGCGCAGATCGGGACGGGCGAACGCAATGGGAATTCGAAGGGGACCGGAAACCGCCGTCCGCTGGGCTTCGGTCCGGGCAATGGCGGTGGAGTGGCGGCGGAGCTGCGCTGGTTCATCCGCTTTGCCGACGGATCGTCACTGACCGAGTATGCGAAGCAATTGGATTTCTTCCAGATCGAACTCGGAGCGGTGATGCCGGATGCGCGAATCGCCTACATCACGGGGTTGGCCGGCACCCCGAAAGTGCGTTATGGCACCTCGGGAAAAGACGAGAAGCGGCTGTACATGAAGTGGGATGCGGGGGACCGCCGGAAGGCCGACGAGAAGCTCTTTCAGAAGGCCGGGATCACGGTCGGTCGCAACGTGATCTTCCACTTCTACCCCCAGCAAACGGAGCAGATGCTGGTGCAGCTGGAAATGGCGTATGCCAAGCGAAATCTGCGAGAAATCCGTCGCACCTATTTCGTGGTGAACACGAAGGGGGCCGGGTACGAGTTTCAGGTGACGCGGCAGATGTACCTGAAATGATGACCCGGAATGCGAACCACCCGACCCCTCAAGACCACATGACCCACACCGCTCCGCCAGACTTCCCGCAAGAATGGGTGACTCCCAAACCTGCTGCCCCCCGTTGACGGGGACTGAAATTTGGACCACCTCTCTGCGGACCACGCAACGGAAGATCGTACAGTATGGCCCTCCTGGAAATCATCCACCTGACCGGCGATGTGGAGCGACGGGATCTCTACAAACGGCAACCGATGACCATCGGCAGTCACTCCTCTTGCGATTTGCGGATCGACGAGGAGGGCGTCGAGATCATGCACTGCCGTATCTCTTGGAACAAGGACAATTGGGAAGCAGTCGCCGCCGGGACAACCCCCTTTGATCTCAATGGAACGGCAGTCCAGAGAGCGACATTGAAATCGGGAGATACCCTGCGGTTTGGCACCGTGGATGTTCGCTTTCACGGGGGGGCGACCGTCGAAGACACGCCCAAAGACACGATTGGCATCAAGCCGACCTCGGACGAGGCCATCCTGGCGAATCGTCAGCTCACCAAACCGAAGACCCCGGAATCTCCCAAGTCCAGTACTCCCCTTTCGGACAAGACCAAATCGCCTCCGACCGACGAACAGTTGATGCAAAGTCTGGAGATGTTGGCCGTCGACAGCAAGAAAGCGGGTAGCTCGAAGAAAGCGGCTGCGGCGACGGATGACATGTTTGAAATCGTCGAGGATGAAGCGGAGGAGGCTCCGGCCAAACCGGCAGCGAAGTCCGTGGCCAAGGTGATCCCCCGGAAGGCCGAAGCGGACTTCGAAGAGGTGATTGACTACCCCGATGAGGAGGATGCCCCCACGAAAGCGGGAATGGTCGGGGGATTGGTCCAGGTCTTAAAAACCAAACCCAAGCGACCCGGCGAGCAGGAACCGCTGAAGTCGCGGCTGGTGCTGTCGATCATGGGGTTCAGCGTCCTGGCAGTCATTTTGGGACTGACGTTCTACTTCATCGCATTTCGCCGCGTCGCTGAGCGGGAATTCGATCAGGCCAAATCCCTCGTGACCGACGGCAAGTTCAACTCGGGGATCGAAGCGCTGCAGGATTTCGTGAAGAGCTATCCGAAGCACGAAAAGACCCCGGAAGCGGGACTGCTCATCGGGTTGGCCAAGATCGACCAACACCTGGGGGCCGGGGCGGCCAACTATGCCGAGGGGGTCAAAAGCATTCGAGAGTTCGTGAGCGAATACAACGATCACGAGAGCTTCGAAGAAATGAAGCCTGAACTTGCCTCGCGCGCGGGGAGTGCCTCGCTGGGGGCCGCCTTGCTGGCGGGAAAGACGCCGCGAGTCGGTCGGCCATTGCTGGTTGTGTCGGGCGATGCCAAGTCGCTGCTCAAGACATACAGCCCCAAGGATGCCCAGCCGACGGAGATGATAAAGCAGATCGAGACCACACTCCGCAATTCAGAGACACTCATCCTCAAGTTCGAAATCAACAACGGCAGTACGGCCCACATCAAGAAAGCCATCACCGACAAGAAGCCGATGGAAGCTCTCCGACATCGGCGAGAACTTGTCGCTCAGTACCCGGAATACGCCGCCGACCGCAGCATCAAAGCCCTGCTCGATGACGCGATGGAAGCGGAACGCTTGCTCGTCCAGTCGGACAGTCCGAATACCCTGGCCAGCACAACCGAAGTCGCCATCACCCTGCCAGTTCCCCGCACTCTGATGTTCCATGCGCGCTCAAAAACGGATCAGGTCTCAGTCAATCAAGTCGTCTGGGTCTTGAGCAAAGACTGCTTCTATGGAGTCGATACCGTCACTGGTCTGCCGGTCTGGCGACGGATCGTGGGAAGCGATCACGCCTTCTTCCCCGTCGAAGATCGCAGCTTGCCCAGCTTGATCTACTTTGACTCCGACACCGACGAGTTGGTGCGAGTGAAACGCCAGGATGGATCGCTGGTCTGGCGTCAAGCTCTGGGGGAACGAGCTGCGGGTAAGCCGCTGATCGAAGAGGGGCAGATTTACATCACCACGATCGGCGGGTCACTCCTGAAAATCGATTTGCAATCGGGCAGCATCACCAGCCGCTTGACGTTTTCGCAGCCGGTCAATGGACCGGTGATGATTACGGATAAAGATATGGGAGACAATCAACCGCGGGCCAGCCACCTGGTCGTGGTCGGGGATCAGGATGTGGTCTACACACTGACTATGCGACCACTGGAGTGCGTGGCCGTCTCGTACTTTGCACAGAAGTCCCAGTCGGTCACCGCGCCGCTGATTTCCATGGGGGGCTATGCCGCCTTCGTCGAGAACCATTCCGAAACCAGTTCGACGCTGCATCTCGTCAAACGGGACGGGATCAAACCGAGTCTGGTGGAAGCGGCCACCGGCAAGATCGCCGGGATGGTGATGGACGACGCGGCGGTTATCCATGGACGCGATCTGTTTGTCCCCTCCACGGTCGAGCGCGTGAACGCCTTCTCAGTCTCTGACAGCCCGGATGAGCCCGCGCTGACTCAGGGTCCGACGTTTCAAGTGCAGGGAGCCCAGGGGAGTCCCATCTTCCTGACTGCCGGTCCCGAGGGACAAGTCTGGATGTCCAGTAGCGCGCTGCGTCGTCTGCAACTCGTCTCCGGGACAATTCAGGCCGACCCGAAATTTGTCGCTGACGGGATCTCCTCGCAGCCCAATCAATCGGAAGGGGCCTTGCTGTTTAATGCCCGTCGTCGCCCATTCTCCGACGCTGTGACCTTGACTCAAACAGACCGCGACACGCTCGACAGTGAATGGCAGGTCATCTCGGGGGCGAAGATTCTGGCCGTTTCTGCTTTTGAGGGAGCGGCAGCCTCCCTGCTGGCAGTCAATGAAGGCGGAGCGACGTTCCGCGTGACTGCCGCAGATCTGGTTCAGCCGGGATTCCAAACGGAAGCCGCAGTCCTGCTTCCCATCAACAAGGAAACCACTCTTCCGCTGCGGGCTTGTGCCTTGCCCGAGACACAAATCGCCGTCGTCTGCGGCGACCCGGAGCCGCGCATCTGGGTCATCAATCGTCTGGGGCAGATCGAGCGACAAGGAACGCTCCCGGCCAACCCGCAGGCCAATCCCGTGCCACTCGGCAAGCGGATCGTGGTCCCCGTCGCGGGCAAGTTGCACATGGCCCGGACCGGACAGGCCGACACGATCATCCAAGACTTTCAGTTCCCCAGTGGTGACGCTCCGCCGGTCTGGAAACAAGTATTAGCCGCCGATGACAAAACACTGATTGGACTGACTGAGGCCGGAGAACTGTTGCAGGTCCGCTTAGAGTCGAATCCTCGACCACATCTGGCGGAAGTGGCCCGTCAGCCGCTGCCCAGTCCGGCTGTGGGGCAGTTGGTCATGCACCAGGGGCGGTTCGCGGTCGCCTGCTCCACCGGCGATGTGTTTCTGTTTGATGCCACCAAATTCGAGCCGGTGGGACGACGCACTCTCGAGAATCCTGCCAGTGGAGCCGCATACTCCACAGACATCGGTGTCTTGGTCGAAACGAACCACTCCGAATTGCAATGTCTCAATCCAGACGCGGATCTGACCTCCAAATGGCAGTTGAAGTTGCCTGACTCCTCGCTGGCCGGACAACCCGTTGTGGTCGATGGGGTTCTCGTACTCGCCTTGGAGAATGGACGTGTGCTGCGTGTCAAACCAGACACCGGAGAGCTGCTCTCCGATCAACTGGCCGCTGGCAGCCTAGACTCGGGTCCACTCCAGTTGGGGACTCAGTCGTTCGTCATCACGGGAGATGGCAGCTTGATCCCGTTGGCGGTCCCGACTGCGAAGTAGTGATGCGGGCATTCGGTCTAGGTCTTGTTCGGTGGCTTGTTTAGAAGGTCGTGCCCGATGGTCGGGAGATGGATCACAATCTGGAGTCTGGGTCTGGTGTGCCTCGGCAGTTTGACAGCTGTCGGGTGGGCCCAAGAAGCGGCACCGGCTGAGGCTCCGGCCGCCGAGACCCCCGCAGCCGAAGCTCCGAAGGCCCCTTCCGTGAAAACGGAGAGCGACCTGCCCCTGTACGAAGAGATGGAGGTGCCCGCAGCTGCGGCCCTGATCAATGGTCCACTGCGAGACTGGGTGGTGCTGGAGAGTCACCGTGTCTTGGTGGTCGAATCACTCGCCCCCCGTCCCGACACACTGGCCAAACAACAGACCACGCTCGAAGAAAAGAAGAAGCAGAGGGCCGGACTCAAGGGAGCGGAACTGGATAAATTCGAGGAAGAGCTGCTCAATCTGAACTTTCTGTATGTCACGGTTCCCGGCGAGAAAGAAACGCCGGAATATCGCATTCCGGTGAATCAGGTTCTTCAGATCGTGCATCACGAGGATCTGATGCTGCGCCGGATGGAACTGCTGGCGAAGGAAGGGAACATCGATGTCGCTTTGGAATTCCTGAACTGGATGCTGGAGAACGTCCCCGACTGGCCTGGCCTCGGCGAGAAACGCGGAGGGTTGCTGATGGCCGATGCGAAGATCCGGATGGACGCCGGACGGTTAGAGGATGCTCTCGTTCCCCTGGAAGAACTCTATACTCTCCAAAAAGATTTCCCGGGTGTCAGCGATCAGATTGGGAACGTGTTGCAGACGCTCGCACTCGCATCTGCCGAGAAAGAGGACTATCCCCAGGCTCACCATCATCTGGAGCGACTGCGTTCGCTGTATCCTGACAATCCGCAGGTGGCGACGATCTCGAACGGACTGGAGCAGCGGAGTCTTGAGAAGTTGGCCCAGGCGGAGGAGGCGTACAAAGCGGGTCGGTTTGATGAGGCCCCCGCCCTCGCCGAAATGGCGGCCCTGATGTGGCCGAAGCTGAAAAACCTGAAGGCTCGACACAAGCCAATGGTCGAACGCTACCAGCGTCTGCATGTGGGCGTCGTGCGTCTGACCGGAGAGGCGAGTGCTTATCCCTTGGCGGTTGATGCGGAATTGCGAGAGGAGAACCTGCACCGGATTCCGCTCTTCTCTTTGGACCGCATGCAACGGGGGACTGCGCAGTACCGCTCGCGCTACTTTAATGAGTGGGAACCCCTCGACCTCGGTCGGCGCATGCGGTTCGAACTCAAGGAGAACCGCCAGCCCTGGGAGTCGCAGCCGCTGCTCGATGCCCCGACGGTGGCGCAGGTGTTGCTGGAACGTACACAGCCGGAGAACTCCGACTTCGACGAACGACTGGCGGGGCTCATTCGCTCCATCAAAGTCCATTCGCCCACGGAGTTCACCATCACTTTTGAGCGGGTGCCCTCTCGGATTGAGGCCGTCTTCGCCGGGATTTATCCCCCGACCCAATCCGATGATGCCGAAGGGGACTCGGGCTTCAAAATCGTCCAGGACGAACCCGAGCAGTCCGTCTTCCGCAGAGGCCGCATGGAGCCCGCCGGACTCCAACTCTACCACACCTCAGAAGTGGTGGAACATAAATACCCGAGTCACGACCGCGTGGTGCAAGCCCTGCTACGGGGCGAGATTTCAATGGCTCCGAACCTGCCCGACTGGCATGTGAGGCGATTGCAAGCGGATGCCGAGGTCCTCAAGGATTTCTTCATCCTGCCCTATGCCGTGCCGACCACTCACTTGGTTCTGTTCCATCCCAACAGCCCGGCGGGCAAGAGCCGCGAACTGCGCCGGGCGCTGGCCTATAGCATCCAGAGAGACAAGTTGCTGAAGGACGTGATCCTGCGCGATGCGACAGCGGCCCATGGTCGCCTGATCGAATCCCCGTTTCCCCGAGAAAGCTATGGCAACAGCCTGCTCGCCCGCCCTCTCAATTATGACCTCTCCGCCGCTCTCGCCATGTCGGTCGCTGCGGCCCAGACTCTCGCCCCCAAAGATCAGCAGATGCCCACCCTGCGGATGGTCGCCCCACCTTCCGTCACCGAGCGTGCGGCCGCTCTATCGATGATTCGCAGCTGGAAGAAAATCGGGATTGATGTCGTCCTGGTCCCCGATGAGGAAGGGCCACAAGCCAAGTACGACCTGATCTACCGCGTCGGAATTCTGCCGGAACCGGTGATCGACTGGTGGCCGATTGTCACCGTGAATCCGCGGGCGAATCTGAATGACCTGACTGGCAAGCCAGACTGGCTGCGGCAACAGCTGATGGAGCTCGACCGGACGGCGGATTGGACTCGCGTGGTCGCTCAGTCACAGGAGTTGCATCGGCGACTGTCGGTGGATGCGGCCTACCTGCCGTTGTTTGAAGTCGACAACTTTATGGTGGTGCGAAAGAACGTCCGAGGGTTTCCTCCGCTGCCGATGCACTGCTACGACTCGGTCGATCGCTGGACTTTGGAAGCCTGGTTCACGGGTCAGTGATTCGGGCTGAGACAGATCATTCAAATGGCTGTCCCAGTGAGACTCAGTTCGACGACATGTGGGGAGTAGGAAATGAAATCGACGGCAACTGGCTGGATCGTGAGTGCGATCATCGCCGTGGCAGTTCAGCTAGCCCCCGCGAACACGGAGTCCGTGCGGGCGCAGGAAACTGCGAGTCCAGCAGCAACGGCCCCCACACCGGCTGCTCCCGTGCCAGCTGCCTCCCCGCCGGCTGCTCCAGCTCCGGCCTCGGCAGATCCGCTAGCGAAGGACACTCGAAAACCTGTGGTCGTCCCGAAACCGGTCGTCATCCCTTACGATCAGCAGATCTATCGAGTCTCGATCTCGCTGGGGGTGGCTCCCGAAGCGAGTATTCCAGACCGAAACGCCGGGCGAATGGTCGATCAACTGAGAGGTCTGGTGACATCGCGAATTGGGGTCTGGTGGCAGTGCGATATTCGTGTTGCTCCGGCGGGGGAGCCGCTCAGCCGGGCAATGCTGGCTCAGCGAACCGCCGAGTCCTGGAATGCAGCTCTTGAATCCCACTCCGTGGATAAGCACTTCACACTCACACTCGATCGGAGCGGCTCAGAATATCGGCTCTCCGGTGTGGAGTGGGACCGTGCCTCGCAGACGGTGACATCGATTCTAGAACGAACGACCTACGATCGACGACTCGTGCCAGCACTGGCAGCGGGTCTGGTGTTCGAACTGTTTCGCCCGTTGGTCTCGATCGAAAAGGTCCTCGAGAATCATGTCGAATTGCGGATTCGAGGCGGTGAGTATCTCCCTCCGGATCTCAGCTTGACCCCCTACGCAGCTGGCGATCATGTGACGGCATTCGTGCGGCATCTGGGCAAGAACCGAGAACTCAAACGCATGCAGCACATCCCATGGACCACGATCCGAATGGACATGGTTGAACGCGGGTACATGGAAGGAACGATCATCTCGGCCTTCAAGGCTCCGCTCGCGGGCAGCCGTCGCCGGATGGAGATGCTCGGTTTGAAAATTCGCCCGATGTTAACGCAGACCCAAGTACAGGTCATCCCGCGTGGCAAGCCTCAATCTCCCATGGCGGGCTACCGGGTCGAAGTCCTCGATCGCCTGGAAACCAAAGACGACAAAGTGACCGATCGCGTCACTCTGCGGACTGATCGAGATGGCACTATCGTCCTGCCTGCCGATCCAGAAAAGCCGATCCGTTATTTGATCGCCTATAGCGGACTTGCCCCGCTGGCTAAAGCTCCCGTCTATCCGGGACATGTGGCCCGGTTGGTCCTGGAGGCACCGGACGATTCGCCCCGTCTGACCGTCGAGGCGGAGACGGAACTGTTGGAGAGCGAACTCGTCGACCTCGTGGCGAGACGCGCGGTCATCATGGCCCGTGCCCGTGGTGCCGCCAAGAAAGCCGATTGGGACTCTGTGGCGGCTCTGGAGAAACAGGTCGACGCACTCCCCAACCTGGAGCAGTTTCTCGCCCGCATTGAGGCCCTGAAAAACCCGGCGGTGCAAGTGGCCAAACAGAACAAAGACCGCGCTCAGGAATCTCGCATCGTGCGGATGTGCAAGACAATTACCGACACGGCCATCCTGCACCTCGACCCCTTGAAGGTCAAAGAATTCCACATGGAGATCGCCGAAGAGAAGAAGGCCAAGTAGCGTGGGCTTTAGCCCACGATTCCTGGGTCTCACACACTCGCGTGGGCTAAAGCCCACGCCACCGGAACATTGCCCGTCATCCGACAGATTGCCCTTGCACAGTGAACACATCCGCCATGCGAATCATCATCACCCGCTCGAGAGCGGCTTCCAGCTGGTTCCGGAAGAACCACCGTCCGACGGGCGATTTCGCCTGATCATGCAGTCCCACGACGGCCATCTCCCCGCGGTTCAGCTCGACATGAAATTTGAATTGGTAGAGCGGTTCCACAGCTTGTGAATTTCTCAGCAGCCATTCGCTCTCTCCGGCCACGGGACGATTGGTCACCTCGCCGTGGTGGATTTCCGGGACGACTTCCAAACGCGCCCAGCCCTCTTCGATTTTGTCCGCCCGGATGTTTAAGACTGCCTTGGCAGCATGCAGCCGCAGCGGGCGACTTCCTTCGGGGCCGGGGATGAGAATGTCCATCCCCTCGGGAAGCATCATGACATCCAGGATCGCCTGCCCCCCTGTCGGAAAAGGCATGGAGACATGATCCGTACGCTCCGCTGAACCAGAGTTTTTCGCCAGAATCAAAGACTGAAGCGCCACGGGAGGATTGGTGGGGACGGTGCCAAAGCGGAACCCATGCTCGTTCAACCGACGGATCGTCGCTGGTTCAAGCGATCCCCCTTGACTGACCGCCTTCCACATCGACTCCCCAATCCGGGGATCACCCACGTGCCGGTCAACTCGAAAAACATCCAGACGGATGCCGTCCATCATCTGAGGAATCGGTTTCAGCAGCTGGCCCGCGATGTCGATTTCGGGTTTTGGGTCATTCCGGGCAAACAGTCGCTGGCATCCCGGCAATAACAACGAGCAACCCCAGAGCAGGGCCTCGCGGCGAGAGAACAGGGGAGTGGCCGAAGACGGGTGAATGGATCTGCCTTGCCAGAGAGTGAACTGTCAGGGAGTGCGAGGAGGGTTTCCAATGGAGTCATGTATGCCAGACTGCCCGTCAGCTGCAATTGCAGCCCCGGAAATGCTCTGAATTCGGATTCGGGAATGGCAGGAACTGCCGGGGAGGGTGGAGGGTGGAGGGTTTATGGTTTATGGTTGATGGTTGATTGACGGATCCGAACTCGGATCACCTCTGTCGATCAACCATCCACTCTCTCCGGACCTGACTCATGCTGATTTTCGATGCCCACCTCGATCTGGCCTGGAACGGGGTCGAGTGGAACCGCAATCTGGAACTCCCCTGTACCCAGATCCGCGAGTTCGAGAAGCACTTCCCGGAGATCGTGCCGGGAGACTGCACCGTCTCGTTCCCCGAGATGCGTCGGGGACGCATCGGGCTGTGCGTCGCCACGCTCCTGCCGCGTCTGCATCGCAAGCAGAAGGAGCTGACCTTCTATCAATCGCGCGAAGCGGCCCATGCGATGGCCCTCGGGCAGATGGCCTATTACCGGGCGTTCGTGCGCAAGGGTGTCCTCGTCGAGATCTCCGACAAGGCCACGCTGCAGCGCGAGTACGATCGCTGGCAAGCAGCGATTACGGCAAAGCCCGACGATGTCTCCGCTGACCCGCCGCTCGGGTTCATCCTCAGCATGGAGGGGGCTCCGCCGATTCAGGAACCGGCCCAGGTCCAGCAGTGGTTCGACTGGGGTCTGCGGATCGTTGGCCCGGCGCACTACGGCCCGAATGAATACTGCCACGGAACCGGCAGCGTCGGTGGACTGAGTGCCGACGGGCGCGAACTGTTGAAGGAGATGGACCGCGTCGGCATGCTGCTCGATGCCACTCATCTCGCCGACCAATCGTTCTGGGAAGCGCTCGATGTCTTCAGCGGCCCGGTCGTCGCCAGCCACCACAACTGCCGCGCCCTCGTCCCCGGTGATCGTCAGTTGACCGATGACCAGATCAAAGCCCTGATCAACAGGGGAGCGGTGATCGGGGCTGCATTCGACAACTGGATGATCGTCCCCGGCTACAAGAAGTACGTGACCCCCTCCGCCGATGTCCCGATGGAGAAGATCGTCGACCACATCGACCACATCTGCCAACTGGCCGGAAACGCCAACCACTGCGGCATCGGCACCGACCTTGACGGCGGCTACGGCCGCGAGCAATCGCCCGGCGACCTCGACACGATCGCGGATGTCATCCACATGCGGTCCACATTCGAGAAACGCGGCTACACGAGCGACGACATCACGAAGATCTTCCACCGGAATTTTGTCGAGTTCTATCTGCGAGCGCTCAAGTGAACCACTCGCCGGAACGCCCAGAGGTTGCAACCTCTGGGCTTTGCCTCACACCACAACGTCCCTCAGTCGATCAACCATTAACCATCAACCATCAACTTCCGAATCCGTCCTCCTCACCCGCATCCGCCAGGGCGAAGCGGCGGCGTGGCAGCGGCTCATCGACGAGTACGAGGGGCGGTTGCTGGCGTTTGCGATGAGTCGGCTGAAGGACCGCCAGTTGGCCGAGGATGTGGTGCAGGAGACGTTCATCGGGTTCCTGACCGCGCTGCCGAACTATGACCCGTCGACGCCGCTCCAGGCGTTCTTGTTCTCGATCTGTGCCCACAAGCTGACCGACCGGCTGCGGCAGACCGGTCGGCGTCCGCTGCTGGTCCCCGTGATCGGCGACGACGGCCAGGAACCCTCCGCTCCCAGCCACCGCGCCCGTGCGGCCAGCAGCATCGCCCGCAGCCGCGAACACCGCGAGACCGAAGAACTGGTGCTGGCCGACTGCCTCCGCCAGCAGATCGAGGGCTGGCGACGCGGCAACGAGCTGGAACGGCTCCAGTGCTTGGAACTGCTCCTCGTACGCGGCTTGGCAAATAAAGAGGTGGCCGCTCAGCTCGGCATCAGCGAGCAGACGGTTGCCAACCACAAGCAGTTCCTCGTCGGCAAACTGCGAGAGGCAGCCAGGGCTGCGCGGCTGACGACCGTCGATGAAACCGTATGGGGAGTGTGAGGATTTCCCCGCCGCCCAGCCCGCTGCGCCAGCAAGGGCCACGTACCAGAAACCTGTTGCCCATCCACATCCGAACACAAAAGTCGCCGCTCCGACCCGCCCGACTCGCCAAACAAAGTCTACCGGCACGCGGCCCTTGCTGGCGCGGCGGGCTGGTGAATCGGGGGCGGGCTGGTGTAGGCTGACGGCATCCGAGTTCTCCCTCACCGAGGTTTCCATGCGCTCACTCCTCTGCCTGCTGCTCCTCTCCACCACTCTCACTGCAGCTGAGATCAAGTTCGAGGCTCAGGAGCTTGACCCGGCGATTGCCAAGGTCGCTTGTTACGCGGTGACCATCGCGGATGTGAATACGGATGGGAAGCCGGACATTGTGGCCGTAGCGGAGAACCGGGTGCTGTGGTTTGAGAACCCGACGTGGAAGCCGCGGGTCATCATTGAGGACCAGGTTGAACGCGATCACGTCTGCATTGCTGCGCATGACATTGACGGCGATGGGCAGATCGACTTCGCGCTGGGGGCGGGGTGGACCAAGATCGGGACGATGTATTGGCTGAAGCGAGGGGCCTCGCTCGATGAGAAGTGGCAGGTGTTCCCGATTGCCAAAGAGGTCTCAACCCATCGCATGCGGTTTGGCAATGTCCTCGGCCAGGACCGACCCCAGCTGGTGGTCTCGCCGCTGAACCCCAGTGAGGCCCCCGGGGTGCGGCTGCTGGCGTTTGAGATTCCGAAGGCCCCGGCGACCGAGCGCTGGCCGCTGACCGTGATCGATGAGTCGTTACACCGGGTGCATAACCACTGGCACCTTGATCTGAACGGGGACCAGGTGGATGGCACGCTGGCGGCGAGCCAGGAGGGGGTGTTCCTGATCCGGCATGAGGGGGCAGGCAAGTTCAGTAAGCGCCAGATCGGCACCGGGGCGGCAGGCACCAAACCCGAAGAGACGGGAGCGGGCGAGGTCAAACTCGGTCGACTCGGCAAGGACAAGTTTTTCCTGGCCACGATCGAGCCGATGCACGGCCACAGCGTCGTCGTCTACACCGGTCCGATGCCGCTCCCGGAAGGGCAACTGGCTGATCGGCAGGTGATCGATGATTCATTCAAGCAAGGCCACGCGCTGGGGTGTGCTGATCTCGATCACGATGGAGTGGACGAAGTGATCGCCGGTCATCGCGAGCCGAACAGCGATGGCCAGGTCGCGGTCTACTACTATCGAGCGAGTAACGACGCCGGAACGAAGTGGGACCGCCACCCGCTCGACCTCGGCGGGATGGCCTCCGAGGATCTGGTCACCGGCGACCTCAACGGGGATGGGTATCCCGAGGTCATCGCCGGGGGCCGGGCGACGCATAACCTGAAGCTGTACTGGAACCGGACGGGGAAATAGAGCCCGTTCGCTGGCGGTGATGGAATCCGGCGTCAGCATTTTTCGGCGATGGTTGCTCGCCGTGGGCGGGGGCATCAGAATGACCGTGTGGCGTTCGCGTCGAGGGCTTCTCCGAGGAGAGGTTCACGGGATCGCTACGCTGCCCTGCCGCACTGCCTGCTTCATGATCCCACCTACTGCCACCTCGACTTCCCCCGATGGTTTGCCTCGGCTGGGGGCGAGCATTGACTACGGCAAGTTCCTCGACTGCGTCCATTGCGGACTCTGTACGTCGGCTTGCCCCACCTATCTGGAAACCGGGGACGAGAACGACAGCCCCCGCGGGCGAATCTACCTGATGCGGGCAGTCACCGATGGCCGCATCGAGATGTCGCCGACCGTGGGCAGGCATCTGGAACTCTGCCTCGACTGTCGCAGCTGCGAAACGGCCTGTCCTTCGGGAGTGCAGTACGGGCGATTGATCGAGCCGTTCCGGGTTGAGATGCAGCAGCGGGCGGCAGCGAAGAATCCGCCGGGCTGGTTCCAGCGGATCGTGTTGTATGGTCTGTTCCCCTATCCGAAGCGGCTGGCGTGGGCGTTACTCCCCGCGCGAATCATGCAGAAGCTGGGGCTGGACCGGCTGATGGAGGCGACGGGGTTGATCCGGTTGCTGCCGGAAAAGCTGCGGCGGATGCAGCGGCTGTTGCCGACCTTGAAGCGGCCGCTGCCAAAGTTGCCCGCGATCCTTCCGGCGATTGGACCGAGGCGGGCCAAGGTGGCGCTGTTCACGGGCTGTGTCGCGGAGGCGCTCTTCGACCATGTGAACTGGGCCACCGCGCGAGTCTTGCAACTCAATGGATGCGACGTGATCGTGCCGCAGGGGCAGGGCTGTTGCGGGGCGATTCATTACCACAGCGGGGCGAGTCAGCCAGCGCTGCAACTCGCCGAAACAAATATCGAGTCATTCGAGCCGGATGATGTCGACGCGATCATCATCAACGTCGCCGGGTGCGGGTCGATGCTCAAGGACTACGGTCACATCGCGGAAGAGCTGAAGCCGAACGACAAGCCACTCCACCAGCGCTTCGAGCAGTTCGCTCACAAGGTCAAAGACCTGTCGGAATTCCTCGCGACTCTCGGTCCCATCCCACCGAGAGTCTCAGTGCCGATGAAGGTGGCGTACCACGATGCGTGTCACCTCGCTCACGCCCAGCGAATTCGGCAACAGCCGCGCGACCTGCTCAAGCTGATTCCGGGCATGACGCTCGTGCCGCTGGCCGAGTCGGACATCTGCTGCGGAGCGGCCGGCAGCTACAACCTGACCGAGCCCGAGATGGCCGATCGCCTGGGCAACCGCAAGGTGGCGAACATCATCGCCAGCGGTGCCGAGGCACTCGTGTCGGCCAACGCGGGTTGTACGCTCCAGATTCAATCGATGCTGAAAGCCGCTGGCCACCCCCTCCCCGTGTACCATCCGGCAGAGCTGCTGCAGATGGCGTATGAGGGGAAGGATGAAGGCGGAAGGATGAAGGATGAATGCGGAGGGTTAGAAGAACTCTCCGTGCGATCCCTCCGTCGCTAAACGCTCAGTCACCTCCCACCTCATCCTTCATCCTTCCCCCTTCATCCTTCCCTCATGATCACACAACAACTCGTCTTCCACGGACTTGAGTCCGCCCTCTGGCTTACCGGGCTCGGGCTGATGTTGTTGTTGGCGATCGCCTGCACCGCCATCCTGTTTCGGTATGAACGCCAGCTGATCGCGAAGAAGCTGGGATACACATTGCTGGCCCTTCGTCTGGCAGTGCTGACAGTGTTGGGGATCATTCTGCTAGAGCCGGTGCTGGCGTGGACGCTCGACCTGGAGCGGTCGGGTCGGATCGTGGTGGCCGTCGACGTGTCGCAAAGTATGGAGACCAAGGACGAGCAGGCGAGCGAAGCCGAGAAGCTGCGCACGGCCCAGGCACTGGGGCTGCTGGGAGCTGGCGTCCCGGTGGAGGAATGGTGCAAAGCCTACGAGGCGAAGAAGCAACCGGAGTGGGCCTCACTGGCTGAGGAGTCTGACCCTGCCCGGTTGAAGGCCCTCGTCGACTCTCGTCGCGAAACCGCACAACTCGCGATGGCCGAGGTCGACAAGCTGACACGAGTCGAGATCGCCCGTCGCTTGTTGAAGACCGGAGAACTGCCGCTGCTGAAGGAGTTGTCCAAGCTCGGTCAGGTCGAGGTCTGCCTCTTCGCGGGTGAGGCGTCGCTGCTCGATGCCGAGTCACTCGAACGTCCGCTAGAACCGCCGGGCGACACGATGAAATGGAACAAGACCGACCTGATGCAGGTCATGTCCGCGTCACCAGCGGAGCGAGAAGGACTCAAGCTGGCGGGTGTCGTGCTGCTCAGCGATGGGCGCGACAATGCCCACCCGAGTGACGCTGACTACATCAAGAGGTTTGCCGGGGGGGCTCCGATTTACCCCGTGCTGATGGGGTCCGAACGCCGACCGAAGGACTTGTCGATCGCCAATGTCGACTTCCCGCCGTCGGTGTTCCAGAACGACAAGCCGGTCCTCAAGACGACCATTCGCACCTCGGGCTTCGATGGCCAGGAGATCGTGGTGTTCCTCGACCAGTTGGATGCGGATGGTCTCCCGGTCGGAGAACCGATTCGCAAGACCATCACCGCCAAAGACCCTGGTCAGGAGGTCCAGTTCGATCTGACCGCGGACAAGGAAGGTCGCCAGAGGTATCGGGTCCGCACTGAGGAACTTCCCGAAGAAACCCGCAGCGACAACAACACGCGCGACTTCGCACTGCAAGTCGTCGACGATCGGTCGGACATCCTGCTGATCGAAGGGGAAGGCCGCTGGGAGTTCCGCTACCTGCACGCCGCCTTGTCCCGCGACGAGCATGTGCAGATGGACGCGGTGGTCTTTAATCAGCCCTACATGGGGGTGCTGCCCGACACGTTCTTCCCTCGCGAGCTGGCGAGTAAGGGCCTCAATGCTCAATCCAAGTCGACGCCGTTCGAGGGGTACGATCTCGTCGTGGTCGGCGATGTCTCTCCGCGAGATATGCCGAATGAGGTGTGGGTCCAGCTTGATCGCTACGTCCGCGAAGAGGGCGGCACGCTGATTCTCTCCGCTGGCAAGAACTATTTCCCCCTGGCCTACAACAACCCCGTACTGGACGGGCTACTCCCCGTGACCAAGCTGCGGCAGGAACAGCTGACCGATGCCACACAGCGTCGCCGCCCACAGGACCGGGGCTTCAAGCTCGCGCTGACACCCGATGGCGACCGACAGACGATGTTGCAGTTCAGTACCGATCCGATTGCCAATAAAAAGATTTGGGACGAGATGCCGGGGCACCCGTGGGCGATCCTGGGCGAAGCCAAGCCGGGGGCCAGCGTCTGGACTTCGGTCGAGAGCGAGAAGGCCGACCCCGGTCTGGATTGGGAACGTCAAAACGCCCTCTTCGTCCAGCAGTTTCTCGGCACCGGGCAGGTCGTTTGGCTGGGGATCGACAGCACGTGGCGCTTCCGCTTTCGCGTCGGCGATGCCTATCACCACCGGTTCTGGGGCCAGATCAGCCGCTGGGCGTCCGAGTTCAAGGCCAGTGCCGGGAACGAATTTGTCCGGCTGGGGCTCGAGAAGCCGATGATCGCCGAGGGTGACGACGGCGTCATCGTGGCTCGCTGGGATGAACGCTTCCTGCAGCGGTTCCCCAACCTCAAAGCGCGGGCAGTCCTCAAGCTCGGTGGCCTCGATAGCAAGCACCCGGAAATCAGCGTCGACCTCCAACCCGACCCCGACCGACCACTGGTCCAGGCGGGCCGCGCGAACGCGCTGCGTGCGGGCGAATACTCTGTCAAACTGATCGTCACCGGCGGAGACATCGGACCCACCCCAATCACAGCGGATCTGTCTGTCATTGAAAAGCTGTCACCTGAACTGGCCGATGTCAGCAGCAACCGTCCGCTCTTGGAACAGCTCGCGACGACGACCGGCGGGAAGTTCTACCTCATCAATGAGGCCAAGTCGGTGACCGAGAAATTCCAGCAGGTCAAAGAACAGCACTCCCAGCGGAACGAGATCCCGCTGTGGAATCACTGGCTGATTTTTCTGGTCTTCTGCGGTCTGTTGATGACGGAGTGGGTCCTGCGGAAGATGAACGGGTTGCCGTAGGAAAGTCATCAGTTTTCAGTCATCAGTTTTGAGTCATCAGTTTTCAGTAAGGGTGAGTCGCTTGAGACTGGTGCCAGAGATGATTGATGAACGGGGTCAGTCAGCGATGCCGGTCGCGATTGAGAAGCTGCGGAACATCGGGCCAAAGAGCGGTGAGTGGCTGAGAGCATGCGGCATTTGCACCGTCGAGGATCTCCGCTCACTCGGTTCGGTGACGGCCTATCAACTGGTCGCTCAATCTCGACAGGGAGTCAGTCTTAACCTGTTGTGGGCGCTGGAGGCTGGTCTTCAGGATCGGGACTGGCGAGACCTGACTGAGGCAGAGAAACACTCGCAACGGCGCGAACTCGCAATCGGTCAGTAAGCCAGCCCGATCCTTTTGATGCCCCAGATCGAATCGACATGGTGGGAAGCCCGATCAAGTGTCCGGGCTGCCCGACCGCTGGTCAGGTTACTTTCCCTCTCGGAATGAGAAGTCCGCGATCGGCACCAGTTCCGCTGCGGACGCTTGATTCCGATTGTTCATCAGAAATCCGTACAGTCCCACCTTGCCACTGGTCAGTTCGGCCACGTAGACACCGCTTTGGGCGGGAGTCCCTCCGGTAGCGCCTTGCGTCCTCAAAAAACCAGAGACCATCAGATACTGCGCATTCTCCACCACACCAAAGTCAGCTGCGACGTTGCGAGCCCAGACTTGGGAGAACGTTCCGGTTTGCACGTTGTGGGCCGCGCCCACCAGTCGCCCGGTGACGGAATCGAGTACGAAGACCGCATCACTCTGGTTCAGGAGAGTCGGGGTCGTGCAGAGAGAAAACTTATCGAGGCTGGTCGAGTCGGCCTTCAGGGGCTCATGCGGCCAGTAAAAGGAAATTCCCAAGCCCATGACCAGCCCACAGGCCAACAAGACGAAACGATTGTTCAACAGACGTGACTGCACGACTCACTCCTTTGATGAGGCTTCGATCCCAGGAAACGCGAGGAGCGTCTCAGGCGAATCCTACCCGGACGGGCCAATCCCGAGAAGTGGGATCCGCCAAGAGGGTTTGATTTTCCACGTAGCGAGTTCGATTTGGATCAGGCGACTTTGCCTGTATTCTCCAAATTTACGACTGTGCGTTGACATCACGTTCGCTGGGGGTGGAGCTTCGCCCCAGTGCTGAGAACACGATTGGATGTCGCGTGGCCTGCTGCATGCCGTTTTGAAGCTCCGAAAAACGGCACATCGTTCTAGAACGATCGGGAGCTGATGCGTGTTTTTGGCCCGCCAGGGACACCCGACACTAGCCCACCGTTTCAGCGGTGGGACCATATTCCCTCGCGACCCCAGCCCCGGCAGGGGCGACAGAAACTCGCCGCGTA
>JAYTCW010000331.1:0-5652 GCA_043736295.1 Planctomycetota bacterium
TACGCGGCGAGTTTCTGTCGCCCCTGCCGGGGCTGGGGTCGCGAGGGAATATGGTCCCACCGCTGAAACGGTGGGCTAGTGTCGGGTGTCCCTGGCGGGACGCAGAGGAACTGGCAGCTGACGCGGATGCCGTTTGCATATCGATATTGATTTGCGGTGAGTCGCAACTTGGCGGCCCCAGCCTGTCGGCTTCGGTGCGAAGTGTGGAAACACAACGTCTTTTTTCAGAGAAAAAGGCGACAAACCACTGCCACTGCCCATAAACCAAGTGCCATGGGGCGGACACCGCCCGGCTCGCCTGTGACGGCGAAGAGTGTCAGGACCGGTTGAGAAACCGGTCCTGCTCAGAGACAATCGTGCGCATGCACCAACCCATCACGACCCTCGACGCGGCCCAGAGCTGGCTCCCGAAAACTCTAGCAGTGATCCAAAACGGCATCACTCGGGGACTGCATTTCGGGGTACAGCTATTTGTGTCTAACGATCTGCAACCTGTGGTTGACCTAGCCATCGGGGAGAATCAGTCGGGTGAGGCGCTGACCAGCGATCACATCCTGCCGTGGCTCAGTGCGGGGAAGCCGATCACGGCACTGGCGGTCATGCAGCTGATGGAGGAGGGGTTGCTCGATCTCGATCGACCGGTCTGCGAGGTGATCCCCGAGTTCGGCCAGCAGGGGAAGGAGAGCGTCACGACGCGGCACCTGCTCACCCACACGGCGGGGATCGAGGCGGTCGCACTCGGCTGGCCGGGTACGTCGTGGGACGAGATCATCGCCCGCATCTGTGCGGCTCCCCTGAGGGCAGGAGCGGTCGCGGGCGACGCGCATGCCTATGACCCGCAGCGCAGCTGGTTCATCCTCGGCGAGATCATTCAGCGGCTGCGAGGGCGACCGATTGCGGAGGTGTTGCGGAGTGACCTCTTCAAGCCGCTGGGGATGCGGGATACGTGGCTGGCGGTGCCGGATTCGCAGTATGAGGAGTACGAGTCGCGACTCGGACGCATTTATGTGGCCGGGGCCGGTGAACTGAAAATGAACCACAGTCATCTGCAACAGACGGTGACTTCACCCGCGCCCGGCAGCAGTTGTCGCGGGCCGATTCGGGAACTGGCGAGGTTCTATGAGATGCTTCTCGTCGAGGGGACATGGGAGGGGCGGTCGCTGCTGAGTCCGGCAGCTGTGCGGCAGATGACGGCACGACATCGGCGGGGGAGGTTCGACCAGACCTTCCAGCACACGGTCGACTTTGGACTGGGTCTGATCATCAACTCAAATCAGTACGGGGCGAATACGATCCCGTATGGCTTTGGTCGGCGGGCGTCGTCCGAGTCGTTCGGTCACGGCGGCTCACAGTCCTGCATCGGATTCGCCGACCCGGAGTACCGTCTGGCGGTGGCCGCAGTGGCGAATGGGTATCCCGGCGAAGTGCCGCACAACCGGCGGTTCCGGGAGATGCTGACGGCGGTGTATGAAGATCTGGGAGTAGGGAGTAGGGAGTAGGGAGTAGGGAGTAGGGAGTAGGGAGTAGGGAGTAGGGAGTAGGGAGTAGGGAGTAGGGAGTAGGGAGTAGGGGCGGCAGGCTGTCTGTAACTATGGCCGACTGTGCGAGAGTGGTGAGAGTCGGTTTAGCCTCTGGTGACAAACTCACAGACTCGCCAGTCGAGCCAGCGGGCATCGGAGTCATCATGGCCGCGTCCCACGTACCCGAGGTGGCCTCCACCGCGCGTGATCGCCAATTGAACGGACTCCGGCCATTTCACCCGCTGCTCGTGGAACATCTCCACAGGCACCAGCGGGTCATCCGCAGCTGTCAGGATGAGGGTCGGGACATGGATGTGGGGGATGCGGGTCTGGGCACTGGCCGCTGTGTAGTAGGCGGCAGCGCCTGGGTAGCCGCCGTGCGTGGCGGTGAAGCGGTCGTCAAAGTCGAACAGCGTACGGGGCAGCGGGTCGGGGAGCGCGGCGAAGTCGGGTCGGTGGATCGACTGCTGACGAACGTGATCGATGAGTGCCTTCACGAAGTGCTGGTCGTAGCCGCGATTCAGCGGACGTTCGAGCGTTCGGACGCTGCGGGCGAGGTCGATCGGCGGGTTGATGGCGATCGCCCGGTGGACCTCGGTGGGGACGTGCGAGCCTTCCTCGCCAAGATATTTGAGCAGCAGGTTCGCGCTGAGTGACATGCCGAACAGGGTCAACGGGGATTGGGATAGGCTTCCAGCCTGTCGTCCATCCGTCCATTCATCGGTTCGACGCTCTGCCCCCTCTCCCCCACAATCGGTGTGGGCTGTGGAGTGATCGTGGCTATGGGGGAGAGGGCCGGGGTGAGGGGGCGTGAGCTTCACGGTGGTCCCCCTCACCCTAACCCTCTCCCCCCCAGTGATGTCGTTTGTGAAAGCCATGTCGATCGGGGGGGAGAGGGGACCGGAATTGTGGCTCTGGCTGCCTAGCGTAGATGTCGCGTTGCCTGACTCAGCCACCTCGTCCGCCTTCCAAGTCATGACAGGCTGGAAGCCTATCCCACGGGTTGGCTCGCGGCACCACTCAATGACCGCAGCCACAGCGGCCTTGAGATCCCCCGACCGACCCGCGTTGTAGGGCAGTCGAGCCAGTCCCGCACCAGTACCGCAGCCGCGCAGGTTCAGGCGAAAGACTCGCACGCCGCGTTGCAGTAGCTTGGCTGTCACCCGCACCAGGAACGGATTGCGGGCCGAACCGCCCAGCCCGTGCATCATCAGGATCGCGGGGTCACCGGCCTTCCACTGCGGAGGCTGGTCATCCAAGGCGACGAGTGCATCGCCGTCGGGGAGGGTGATCTGCCGAGCGAATCCCTGCTCGATAGGTTGTGGCCCCTTCCAGAACGCGGCCGAAAGCGTCTGTGCGTGCCCCCCCGGCAGCCACCACGCGGGACGGAAATCGGCGAGGCGGGACACCCACTGGGGATCGATCATGGAGTAGGGAGTAGGGAGTAGGGAGTAGGGGGATTGGGGGATTGGGGGATTGGGTGTGGATGAATTCTGTACTACGAACGGTCCCAGTCGGTGATTTGCATGCCGCGTTTCACGGGCTGGCCATCGGAGCCGGGGAGTAGCACTTGCTCATTCAACGACCCACGCTTTTTCTCAGCGAAACCGGTTTCGTTCAGGACGCCATCGGACGCTTTGTCAGCCCGCAGTCGGTCGTAGACTTCCTTCGGGATCTGCTCGCCCCACTGAGAAACGGACCGTGACTCGCCCGTCTCGGCGTCTTTGATGGTCCGAGACAGAATGCGACCGTCGCGGGAGCGGGCCTCCACAATCGCGTAGTAACCCAACGAGTTTTCCCCTTTGGTCCATTCTTTCGCCACCAGACTGTAGCGTCCGGCTCCCGTCACGATTTGCAGTTCGTACTGCTCCTCAAGTGAAGCCAGAAGCTCTGTCATTCGTCGCTGTGATTGCTGGATTACAGCGACGTGATCGGTGGCCTCGGCATTGAGGAACTCTTGGATGAGTTCGTCGATCGCGAGTGTGGCGGCTTCGTCTTTCTTCGCAAAGCTATTCAGCCGATCGAGAAGGCTACGGGCTTCTTGCTCTGCAAGACGGACAGTTTGAGCAGCCCGATTCGTCGGCGACCACGGCATTGCTGGATTGAAGAACGCCAGCCACACACCAAGGCCGATGGCTCCCACGCCTGCCAGCGCACTGACCAATCGCACCCGCCACACATACAACTGGGCCAGTAGGCGTTGAAACCCCCACGGGGGATCGCGATACACATTCAGATTGTCGAAATACAGCTGAATCGCCACATCGACCTCAGCAGCTGTGACGTTGTCCCCGGCGACCTGGGCCGAGGCGATCAACCGCTCACGAATCTTGGCCCGCGTCTCTTCGATCTGGAACTGCTGCTCGACGGTCAGCTGCTCGTCCCGGATGGCGCGAGCGACATCCATAATCTGCAGCATCTCATGGAGGCTGAGATTCTCGGTGGGGACGGGGGGGGCAGCCGGTGTGGTCACGAACAATGGGCCGAGTCGCTGGGTGGGGGATGGACTGGAAAGGCAGACTATCCCAAACATCTCGCAGTCTGGCCATCGAACCGATGGATGAACAGTGATGCTGATTACAAAGTGATCCGTCGCCGGGCAACTTGCCCTGGCGTGTGTCCATCACAAGAGCATTCCACAATTCGGTGAGCGCCTTTGTAGCCTGGACCCCCAGATCCGTTCCGCCCGGACCTCGGGGTCTAGGCAAGGAGGGCGCTCACCGAATTGTGGGATGCTCTAAATGCTGATACTTCGAGCCGCGCTCTGCCCCCTGACGGGGTCACATCTCACTGCCGCAGGTCGCGCACCCGGGCGCGATGGAAGGTCACTCGACTCTGATGCCTCTGGGCCAAAGCCTTCGATCAAGCCAAAAAACCTCTCACCAAATCCTTGGAAATCGCTAACAATGTGATTGGAAAACACTCAGAGGTCTTCGGGGCCGGGGTGTCGGAGTTTATGATGCAGGCCTGAATTCGTGCCGGTCGGATGGCTGGACCGAACTCAACACTTGGCCTCGGTCGAATGGTCTGCACGGAACATCTCGTCATTATCTTCCAGGAAACTACTCATGTCCGGTCTCGGCGAGTTCCAGCTGATTGACTGGATTCGACAGCGATCTTCCCTTCATCCGCAGGTGCCCGTCGGCATCGGCGATGATGCTGCGCTGCTGGCCCCGACACCGGGGGAAGAGATTCTCGTCACGACCGATATGCTGATGGACGGTCGGCATTTTGTCGTGGGTCAGACGCCTCCAGAACTGATTGGACGCAAGGCATTGGCGGTCAATCTCAGCGACATTGCCGCGATGGGAGGACGGCCATTGGCGGCGTTCATTAGCTGGGCTCTGCCGCGACAGGGAGGGCGAGTACTGGCCCAATCCCTCTTCAAAGGCATGGCTGAACTCGCCGAGTCGTACAACGTTGCGATCGCGGGTGGCGACACCAACAGCTGGGATGGGCCGCTGGTCATCAGCATCACGCTGTTGGGTGAGACGGTGGGCGGACGACGAATTCTTCGTAGCGGAGCCCGCCCCGGAGACTGGATCTTCGTCAGCGGTCCGCTGGGAGACAGCCTGCTCAGTGGTCGGCATCTGACGTTCATCCCGCGCGTCCACGAGGCGCTTGATCTCGTGCAGCGGGTGCAGGTGTCCTCAATGCTCGATCTCAGTGACGGGATCGCTTCGGACCTGCGTCACATCCTCGACCAGAGTGGAGTCGGAGCCACTTTAGACGCTCGCTCGATTCCCATTCACTCCGATGTCGATCGCACCCTCCCGGAATGGGAACAGCTGCGACGGGCGCTGACTGATGGCGAGGATTTTGAGTTGTTGTTTACGGTGTCTCCGCTAGAGGGTCAGCGACTGCTTTTCCACCCTCCCCAGGGATGGACACCGATTCGAATCGGTATGATCGACGAAGAATTAGGCTGCCGCCTTCGCCTGCCGAGTGGGGTCGAACCCCTGCCTCGCGGCGGATGGGAGCACTCGATCGAGTGAGAGTCGCTTCGGGACATCTCGCCAAAAGTACGCTTAGGAATTGTCCAAAACAACTTCCCGATATCAGGTGGGCTGGGGGAGGGCTCGGTAGTTCCACTTCGGGAGGTGTTCGTCGAAGACGATCTTCATCGTGGCCT
>JAYTCW010000332.1:0-10089 GCA_043736295.1 Planctomycetota bacterium
CTCAGAATATGGTCCAAGCAACTTCCCGGCTTGCCCCCGTGGAATTTCAACAGAAGGTCACAATGGGTTCGCTTCGCAGTTCTTTGCTGCCATCCGCACAAGACGGGAACCCATTCAAGTCGGCGTGTGGTGTGAGAATATTTCACCCGGATCAAATACTGGATGGCCTGTTCGTGGTCAAGCCGAACGTGAACGTCAGCGGATGGTTCTCGCACACCTGGTACATCTTCGGCAGGCCGAACCCGCAGCTCCTCGCACATGAATCGCCCTGTCGGGTTGCTCCACGCGCAGCGGCATTACGACGCGCAGCACATCGTCTTCGGCTCACCGCTCGGCGACGAAACGGGCGGGTCCGTCACTTCCCCAACGGCACGTCGCGGCTCTACGATGCCAACTGACTTGGCCGATTCGCCGCTCTCATCGGATGGCCTCGAGACACCGAATGGAGTTGACTCTTTGAACCTGGCACTCACCTCACCTCGCGATTGGATCGGGATCGATTCCACGGTCGCGGATGTCGACAGGATCGTGGCGTTTCTCACCGAGCAGGGGACCTTCCGGTTCCCCTCCTTGCCGAATGGGTTGTTCTCAGCTGCGGCGGGCGAGGGGGACGACTTTGCCTTGACCGGGTACGCGAACATCTGGGTCCGCGACAATATCCATATCGCCCACGCGCACTGGGTCATTGGCGAGACAATCGCAGCTGTCAAGACGGTACGGGCGCTGCTCGATTTCTACCGCAAGTCCCAACATCGGTTCACCGACATCATTGAGGGGCGGGCCGATGCGAACGAGCCGATGCAGCGTCCCCATGTGCGATTTCGCGGCGACCTGACTGAACTGCCAGAGAAGTGGTCGCATGCTCAGAACGATGCGCTGGGGTACTGGCTCTGGCTGACGAGTAAGCTGGCGAGCGCGGGGGATTTGGTGCTGGAGCGGGAGGACGTGGCGGTCCTGGTGTTGCTGCTCAAATATTGGAAGACGATTGAGTATTGGAGGGACGAAGACAGTGGCCACTGGGAGGAGACCCGCAAGGTGGCGATGAGTAGCGTCGGGGTGGCTGTGGGAGCACTGCGAGAGTTCAAGCATTGGCTGGCAACACCGGCTGGGGAACAGGCCCGAGCGGTTCTTCCCGAGGTCGATTCGCTCGTGGAGGAACTCTGGTACGAGGGGATTGAGACCCTCGGGAAAAGCTTGCCGCACGAGAGTGGTCCGTATGGGTTGGTCACGGACCGTCCGTACGATGCGGCCTTGCTGTTCTTGATGTACCCCGTGGACTTGTGGGACGGTGAGGTGCGGGGCGAAGTTCTGGATAACGTGCGGAACCACTTGATGGGCGAGTCTGGCATCCGCCGCTATCTGGGCGACTCCTACTGGTGTGCCGATTACAAGACACTGCTGCAGGCCGATGAGCGGACCGCCGATTTCAGCGATAACCAAGATGCCCGCGACAGGTTGCTGAAGCCCGGCCTGGAAGCTCAGTGGTGCATCTTCGACCCGATCCTGTCGGTGATCTACGGTCGTCGGTTCCTGAAGTTTGGAGTGGCCAGCGACCGCGAGTCCCAACTGCTCCACCTTCAGCGGTCGCTCTCACAATTGACGACGAGTGAGTCTCGGTTCGGAGCTTATCGCTGTCCAGAGTCGTATTTCTGTGAGGCGGGGAAATGGGTTCCCAACGACATTACGCCGCTACTCTGGACGCAGGCGAACCTGCGGCTGGCCCTGCATTTCATGCGGCTGACACGGTGAGTGGGTCGAGCGGCTGACCGAATATCCAGCCAGGACGGGCAAACGTGCCCGTCCCACGGGAGTCTAGGACTCAGCACTGTCGGCCAGTTCGCGCAGAGTGAGTGCGATCTGGCCGGGGGTGACGCCGATGCGGTTGGCATATTCTTTGGCGACCTCCTGGAATTCGGCGTCGTCTTCGTTGAGACGGGCAATGATCGAATCCAAGTGCGGTGCGATCTTCTCGCGGTCGGTATTCGTCAACCGGGGGACAGACGCATCGGGTGGAACCGGCGGCATCGGGAGCGCCATGAGATATCGCCCGATGTTGTTCAGCAGGAAGAACGGCGTCACGATGCACGAGATCATGCCCCACCAGCCCAGAAAGAGCGTGGTCATGGTCATCTTCCAGAAGTTTTTGTGGATACAATCCTTGCACAGGTTCCCTTCCACGCTCTGAGAGAACCGCATCACAAGCGCCCCGATGTTCTGGTAGAACGCCGTCTTCTTGATGGGAGCCTCGATCCCGCAACATTGGCAAAACATGGTGTCCCCTTTCCGCTGAGCAGCGTTTTGAAACTAACACGGTTCGTACGAGCGTACGTAATCGCTGATGTGGAATCAACACCACTGCCACTCGGTCCAGAGTGAACTCCCTGAAGACGGCCCCAGGCAAGCAGGCACGAAGAGACCTCGAATTCAACCCTTTTTTCATCCGGGCAAAGCTGTCGAATTGGACAAAGCCAGTTTTGTGTACGGTGTGAAAAAAAGTCTGTTGTTCATGATTGATTGACCGGAATGCAGGACTTGGTGAGATCGATGTGGACGCCGAGTTGCTCGTCCAGTTCGCGGCGGGTGCCAGTATGGGTGCGTTGGGCCTGGCGGATGCGGTTACAGAGGAGGAGGCACAAGTTGGTGAGGCAATTATGTCGGTGGATGCAGCGTCATCTTGCATGCTGTCTGGTGTCGATGATCGCTCCGCCTCCGGGGACCAGCGCGTCCATTGCCCGCAACAGAGCGTTTCCCTAAAGGCAGTCACCGTCTCAGATTGACTCGGCCTGAACCGTGCATCCGGGTGACTCGATCCGGCGAATTACTTCCCCCACTGGCAATCGCTTTTCCGGCCAGTATGATGAGTGAAGCTTGAGTGAATTCTGGGGACCGGTCCGCGCGGCTGGCCCTGGGAGACTCAAGTGGGAGCGGTGGCAGTTGCCCTCCATACGGCCCGCTTCGGCTTCCGCCCTGGAGTTCAGCGGGCCTCCTGCGATTCCTCTCGACGGAAGCGGACCCCGCTGATGGCCGAGTTGTTTCACGAGTGCGGCGTCGCCGCGATCTATCACTTTTCGACACCCGACGGAAAGCCCAGCACCCTCGCCCCCAAGCAAGGGAGCCAGGCCGCCTCGCGGCTGATTCCCCGGCTGTTGCTCGATATGCAAAACCGAGGCCAACTGGCCGCCGGGATGTCCGTTTATCATCCCGGCGGAAAGCTGCTGGTGGAAACCTACAAGGATGTCGGTTCTGTCAGCGAGGTATTCCACCTGAGCCGGGGGGCGGAGGCCGAAAAGCTGCTCGCCGAGCACGAGGGGCCAGTCGCCATCGGACATGTGCGGTACGCGACCAGTGGCCAAGATGAAGTGAGTTACGCCCAGCCGTTCGAGCGACAGCACCTCGAAAAACGCAAGTGCTTTGCCTTTGGGTTTAATGGGCAATTGGCCAACGACCGGGAATTGCGGGATGAGATCCTGGCCTCGGGCGATGTTCATCTGACCCGGGACACCGATACCGAGATCCTGCTGCATTTGCTCAGTCAGGAGATCTCACAGCAGTCCAAGAGCGATCTGCTGGATCTGCTTCAGCGACTGCATCGAAAGTTGGACGGCTCGTACAACATCGTCTTTCTGAATGCTCTGGGAGAGATGTTCGTCTCTCGCGATCCGCTGGGGTTTCATCCCCTGTGTTACGCGATGGAAGAGGGGCTGTTTGCAGCGGCGAGTGAAAGCGTCGCCTTGGCCAACCTGGGCTTTTCACGCGAGAGCATTCACAACGTCGCACCCGGCCACGCGGTCATCATTCAGAACGGCCAGCTGAGTGTCGAGAAATATGCCGAAAGCCCCCGACATGCTCACTGCTTTTTTGAGTGGATCTATTTCGCCAACGTCTCCAGCACACTCGATGGTCGCGGCGTGTATCTGAGCCGGAAAGCTCTCGGGGAGAAGCTCGCGGACCTGGAAGATATCCCTTATCAGGACGGGAATTCGATCGTCGTTCCGGTGCCCGACACCGCGAAGGCGGCAGCCGATGCGATGGCTCACCGGATGGGGATTCCGTCTCTGGAGGGGCTGATCCGGAACCGCTACGTGGGTCGCACCTTCATTGAGGGGAACAAACGCGGCAATACCGCCAAGGCCAAATACACACCGCTCCGCGATGTCCTGAAAGGACGCAAGGTGTTCCTCGTTGATGACACCATCGTCCGTTCAACGACGATGCAGATTTTGATCTCTCAGATCTTCGAGCGAGGAGAAGCCGCTGAGGTGCATGTGCGCGTGGCATGTCCGCCGATCGTTGCTCCGTGTTTCTACGGGATTGATATGAAGAGTGTGGACGAGTTGTTCGCCTACAAGTTTCTCCAAGGGGGACCGCTGACTCGCGAGATCGAAGACGCTATGGCGCAGGAACTGGGGGCGACCTCGGTGCGGTTCCTGCCGCGATCGGCCATCGCTGAAGCGGTGCAGATGCCTCCGGAGAAGCTGTGCCAAGCGTGTTTAACGGCGGAGTACCCGACACCGGCCGGGGAGCGGATGTACCAGCTCTCTCTACCGAAGTCACAGGACGCATGAATTGTGGGGAAGTCCAGTGCGGAACTGGCCGGGCAGGTGTTGTACCGAGATGCAGACCATGTCTCTCCCGCAGGAGCATCTCTCCTCAAATCGATGCTGGACTCCGTGTTCCAGCATGTCAGGGAACGAATTGCGAAGACTTCTCCGGAGGTGGTGATCGGCCCCTGACGCCCTGGCATGCACGTGCTGTCTGCGGTCGTGAAATGCAGGATCGTTTTGATCCGCAAGGTGTGAGGCTCAGAACGTGGAGAGGTTCAGAGATCCGGTCACACAAACACGATGCGCTGGGCCGATAAACCATGGCATCAGCTCTGAAGCTGGACAGGAGGGATCCACTTCCACCGGGTACTCACACTTCGGGTCGATCGCTCAGCCAACAGAAACGCCCCGCAGCGGCTGCGAGGCGTTCTGATGTTCAGCCATCACTTCGCGACGAATTACCTTGCGTCCCACCACCAGCGGCCTTCTGGCAGAGCGGGCTTGGTGGAGTTGGTCGATTCCTTCTGAAGCGACTCATCGGAGACGATCGAGGCGACATCGGCCCGGACTCCCCCGGCGACCTGGACGACGATGTCTTTGCCCTTGTAGACGCGGTGATTGACGACCGTGTCGACCGACTTGGGCACGTTGTAACTGGCCGACTTGTAGGCTCCGTTCAGAGCGAACGCTCCACGGTTCCAGTGCGTCTTCCCGTCGAGGTCTTCGCGCTCGATCAGAGCGGCGACGAGAGCCAGATCAAAGACCGACTTCAGGTCCGCGAACACGGGCTCTTTCGCAGCCAGTTCGTTGTAGTTGTCAGTGAAGTTCTTCGCGAACATCTCGTTGAGTGGCTCAGACTTCCCGGTTTGAACTCGCTCGCCGTTTTCCTTCAGGTGCTGATTCTCCGACTTGCACTGGACCGAGGAGCCAGCGATCTCGAACGCGGTGCGATCCGGGCTGTGGAGCACCGCTTCGTACTTCATCGAGAGCCACCAGCGGAGAGCTTCGATGCTGTCAGTCGCGAACTCGGGGTGCTGCTGGTTCAGTTCGAAGTAGTCGGGCACTTGCGAGCCGCCTTCGAGCTTGCCGATGCCGATCAGCTTCATCTTGTAGTCGGCTTCGAGGATCACACGGGCGACGTGCGAGTTGCTCGGGACACCGTAGATCGTGATGTCCTGACGCCCGAGCTTGTCGCCAATCTTCGTCGCCCAGCTCTTGGCTCCACCCGCTGCCAGTGGTCCCGCATTCTGGGAGTCGGTGACGAACTGCTTGACAGCCTTCAGCCCTTCCGGACGAGGATCGATCGAGCAACCGAACATCTGCCGGGCACCGGGTGAAAAGGTTCGCAATACCGTGACCATGTCATCCAGTTGGAGAGCGGGCTTGCCGGAGGTTGTTCCGACGGCGACGCCATTCGCGTCGTACTTCCAGCCCTCAGCGGGTCCGGCAATGACGATTTCATTCGACTCGGGATAGACGAAGACATACTTGATCTGGGACAGACCAGCGAGCTTCTTCATCGACTCGACGACCGGTTCACCAGCGGCGACGCGGCGGCTGACTTCGGCTTCGAGACGAGTCAGTGAGACCATCCGCAGGTCGGACTGACGGCTCATATCGGCGTTGATGTCGGCGGTGCGGGCTTGCACTCCGAGGGCAGCGAGACGCCCGGTCTGCTCTTCCTTCGTCAGGCGATAGAGGACGCCCTTGGGGTCGACGCGGACACCGGCTTCGAACTGGCTAATGGTTCCGGTGCCGGGCTCATCGGCATCCCACGGTCCGGCGGTTTCCTGTTCAATCAGAGCCATCAGTGGGGCAAAGTCGGCTCCCGTCCCTCCGCCCAGTTGAGCCCGTTCCGTGGCTGCAGCTTTGCGATTCGAGAGACCGCCCAGCGTCTGTCGGGCGGCTGCGGTGTCACCAGCAGCCCCTTGTGCCCGGGCAATGCTGCGAAGGGAAGCGTCGCGGTCGGCCCCGTTCTCGATGGTCTGAGCGAGGTTGAACGCCGGAGCGAACTCGCCAGCAGCCAGATGAGCCTGGATCTGATCGTCGACGGCATTCGCTGCCCAGAGATCTCCGCAAGTCCACGCGGTCGAGGCGGACACGACTCCCAGAGCGAACCAACGGCCAAGTGACCGGACCGTGCGTTGTCCCATCATAATCTATACTCCTGGAAGCTTGGGCGGATGAGAATCCGACGGGGAAGCTGGCGACTGAACCGAATGAGTGTGGACGAGGAGAACCGAGTTGGCAATGGCGACCCGCCGATCGCGCACGATCCCACTTCTCCTAGGATCGTCGTCCGGAGCGTATCCGTCAAGAATTTTCTGAGGAAAGGTCGCTCGCCCGCGTGGTTTGGGCTGAGCCGTCGAAAGATTGGGTACAGCCGATACAACTCGGTATCGAGCCGAGTACGAACACCTTGATGCCGTTTATAGGGATTGCAGCGATGTGAGGGACTGCGAGGGATCATTCAATCTTCATCGGACACACCATCGCAAACCGCCGGGGTGTCTCACGTTCACCCATCGAGTCAAGTGGAAGTCCAAGCTATTGATCCCGCAAGCAGTCGCACCAGATAACCCAATATGGGCGACCAGCGGGAGCCTACCCTGAGTGGAATGGCCAACGGGGAACGAACTTTCAAGGGGTGCCACTCTTGGCAAGCAGAGGTGCAACCTCTTCAGGGTTGATGCAGGACACCACCGATTTGACCCAGAGTGCGCTCCTGCGTCGCGACCCTGGACTATCTACGGCAACCCCTGAAGGGCCACGCCGTGAAGGATTCCTGCGAGGCGTTTCCCCTGGCTCTGCCCCCTCTCCCCCACATTCGATGCCGCTTTCTGAGTGGACTCCACTGTGGGGGAGAGGGCCGGGGTGAGGGGGCCATCTCGCTCGCTCAAGCCCCCTCACCCCAGCCCTCTCCCCCGCAACACGCACAGGGCAAAAGACACGTCGATCGCGGGGGGGAGAGGGGGCCGGAAATATGTTGGCCACCTGGCCAGCGTGATCCCTGAGAAATCCTTCACGGCGTTGCCCTATTGGGGTACCGAGAACCAATAACGATTGCCGTAAGCTTTGCCAAAATCGCGAACATTCTTGAGGTGAGTCGCACACTGTCCGGCTTCCTGGCAGCCTGCTGCCCAACCACTCCGTCACAAAGCCAGTAGCGGCAACCTGTAACAGATAAACAGATTACGACCAGCCATTCCTGGCTTTCGTCTTCGCTGGGCCTCCCCGAATTGGTTTTCCGGGCCGTCCGGTCGTAGAATCAAACTCGATCGATGGGTGCGGTTCCCTCATGGAAAGACGACTTCCCAAGGAGTTCCTTGATGGCGATGCGACAGCTGACGGCTTTGCCGGTCTTCAATGAAGAGGCTCATCTTCTGGATGTCCTGCCCGAGGTCCGCCGCTTTTCGCAGGACGTGCTGGTGGTCGACGACGGTTCGACCGACCGCACGCCTTTCCTGCTGTCCGAGATGGATGGCATCCACGTGATCCGCCATGCCAAGAATCAAGGCTACGGAGCGGGTCTGCGAACGGCGTTCGATTACGCGATTGCGAACGGGTACGACGCACTGGTGACTATTGACTGCGATGGCCAGCACCAACCTCAGCTGATCCCCGCGATGGTGGATGCGCTGGTCGCGGAAGACGGGACTCTGGCCGACATCGTTTCGGGGAGCCGCTATCTGAAGGACTTCGACGGCGACAACTTCGCTCCCGAGGATCGCCGCCGTATCAATATGCAGATTACGAAGCAGCTCAACGAGTGCTTCGGGCTCTCATTGACTGATTCGTTCTGCGGGTTCAAGGCGTATCGTGTCGAGTCGTTGCCGAAGTTCGAGATTACGGAACTCGGCTATGCCATGCCGCTGCAGCACTGGGTGCAAGCTGTGCGGCATGAGATGGTGATTCGCGAGTTCCCAGTCCCCCGCATTTACTTGGACGAGAAGCGATCCTTCGGCGGATCGCTCGATGATGCCCAGAAGCGAATGGCGTACTACCAGCAAGTGATTCGCAAGGAGATGGCCCTGCAGCATCTCGACTGCGGTTGTCCGGGGATGTAGATCGAATGCTTCAATTCGTGGGATAGGCTTCCAGCCTGTCGTTTCTGGCACAGCATGACAGGCTGGAAGCCTATCCCACGGGACCGCTGTTCGCTGTTGTCGTGAAGGGTTCCCTCCGTGCCGAATCACCTCCGCGCTCCGGCCCAGCACGGCGACTTGCTTCTGTCTCCCGAGGGATCGCTGGCCGAGTTAGTACGAGCCAATGAAGCTCGACTGGCCGCTGGGAAACTCTGGGGGCGCTCGCTCGCCAGCATCCGGATAGAGGCCCGAGCCGAGGTGTTACAGCTGGCGTCTCGCTATACAAGCGATCTCATCGGGCCGGAGAGTGTCGCCTTTCGCTCCGCGAAAGGCCGTTCTTTTGCGGAGCAAAAGACGACTCTCGGTCCCCCCTACTGGATCATCGGCGGGCACCAGCCAGAGTTATTTCACCCCGGCGTGTGGGTCAAGAATGCGGTCATCGCCGGGCTGGCCACTCAACTCGGGGGAGTGGGGCTGAACCTCATCGTGGACAATGACGTGTGTGCAGGGTCTTCGGTGCGAGTGCCATTCGGGTCGGACTCGCCGGGGATGACGAACCTCGATTGGGATGTGCCTCATCCGCAATCTCCGTGGGAGGAACGACCTGCACCCGATGCGGAGTTATTCGCAAAGTTCGGCGAGCGGTGCCGCGAGCAACTGCGACCGTGGGGGATGGAACCACTGGCGGCCTCGCAAGACTGGGGGGCCTCACCCGAGCGGGGCATTGTCGATCGATTGGTGCAGTTGCGATGTCGGTTCGAGCAGTCCGCTGGGATCCGCAATCTCGAACTCAAAGTCTCCGACCTCGCCGATACGCAGTGCTTTCGTCGCTTTCTGCTCGGGGTATTGCGAGAGGCTTCCCAACTCCGCGAAGCCTACAACTCATCGCTCGCGGACTACCGCGCGACCAATCGGATTCGTAGCCGTAGCCATCCAGTGCCACCCCTGGATGCGACTGGGCAGGGAATCGAGGTTCCGTTCTGGGTCTGGCGGGCGGGTGAGTCTCGTAGGAGTCGGCTGTTCGTGGAAGTAGCGGGGAAAGAGTTGCTCAGGCTGCATGATGGCAGCCGCGAGGTAGGGACGATTTCGACCCGCTCGGGGGAAGTCGGACTGCAAGCACTGAGTGACCTTCGCCAGCAAGGCTGGAAGATCCGCCCGCGGGCCTTGACGCTGACACTCTTCTGCCGCGTTTGGCTCGGGTCGATCTTTGTTCACGGCATCGGCGGGGCGAAG
This sequence comes from Planctomycetota bacterium, assembly GCA_043736295.1. Classification (GTDB taxonomy): domain Bacteria; phylum Planctomycetota; class Planctomycetia; order Planctomycetales; family Planctomycetaceae; genus TH-plancto1. The sequence goes on from JAYTCW010000332.1 coordinate 9,863, forward strand.
TACGACGAACTGACCGATACCCTGATGCAGCGCTGGCTGGGGTTGACGCCGCCTGACATTATTTTGGCCACGGCCACGCTACGGCTCTTTGAACGCTTGGCCGGTCCGCCACTGGAACCGGAGATCGCCAGGTTACAGCGCGAGTTGCGACTGATTCGCTGGAACCCGGAACTGGTTCTTCAGACCGCAGCCTCCGAGAGTGTCGCCTTTTTCTCCGAAGCAGGACG
>JAYTCW010000333.1:0-7658 GCA_043736295.1 Planctomycetota bacterium
TCCCCGCCGATCAGGCTGTTCGACGAGGCGGGGGCAGACGACGAGTTGTCAGAGTCCGCGTGCGGCAGATCACTTGCGTTGCGGCGATGCCGCGCTGCGTTTCCCGGAGAGAAGTTGTTTGGACATGGTCCTGAGACTTCACACGGGGCGAAATGAGTCGTCGCTGCCCCTCGCCAGAGGGCGAGCCCGCGATCCAATTCGCCCACGTTCTGGCGAAACGTGGCGACGCCGAAATGATTCTCGGAGAACTCCCTCTGGATCAAAGGGGCGCTACCGATCCGTGGGGAACGCGGTAATCACCTCGTCCCCTTCCAGCACGATCTTCACGAACTTCAGCGGGGGGTTGCGGCGGCGGGCGCCGCTTTGGCCACCACCGTGGCCGATCTTGCGATTCAGGTTCACGGTGTAGGTGGTGCGGTCCCCCTCGTGGGAGATGACCACCTGGGGAGGGCCTCTCTTTTTCGCGAGTTCGTACGCTTCGTCGATCAGGGCGAAGATTTCATCTTTGCTCCCCTCGAAGACCCCGTGGGTCGGCTTATCCGGGATGTCCTGGCTGTGTTCCATCACGTGGTCGATGCGGTGTTGGGAGTAGATCAGCCCGGCGGTCGACTCGAAGCGGCCACGCCCGGCGGGAGTGAGGACGCCCAGCTTCGGCTTCTCGGGCTCGGCGGGGGGAGTGGTGGTCGTCGGGCGAGTCGGCTTGGGCTGGGACGGATTGGTCTTGGCCAGCGGCGGCTTCGTCGCGGGCTTCGTGGGCTCGACTTTGGGGGAGTTCGTGCTTGAAGGCGTGCCCCCGCTGGCCACACCGGGCGGCTTGCTGGTCTTGGGCGGGTTCGTCGTGGAAGGCCGGGAACTCGTCCCCCCATTCTCCGTGCGCGGTGAGTTGCCAGTCGGTCGGGGCACCGGTGTCTCGGACCGAGCGACCGACTCCTCGGGGATGACCGGCTCGGACTGCTCCGGAATGACGGGCACCTCAATTGGGCGGTTCTTTTCCTTCTTCTGCTGAGCCGCTTTCGCGGGGTCGCTGGCCGGTGCTTGAGCTGGCGGTTTAAGGTCGGTGAAACCCGGCAGATCAAGCCCAAATCGATCGACCAGCCACGGCCGCAACAACACATACATCACCAGCAGCAGACAAGCTGCGACGATCCATTTGGGCTTGAGGGCCAGCGGGCGAGTCGGCAGAGCAGGGTTCGGAGCGTTCACGCGAGCCTCGATCATGGAAAGTAAACCATCGCCCGCCCGCAGCGGGGTGGGACAAATCGCCGAACTCAAAAACTTCCGAAGTCTTTGGAGACTTCGGAAGTTTGCTGCGTCTCGCCATCGCTACTTGGGGGCCAACACCTTGTTCAGCAGATCCTTGACCACCGTTCCGCCCTTTGACTCGACGAATGCCATGACGACCTTGACGTACTTCTGCACAGTCTCCATGTCGAGGCCCAGCTTCTTGAACTGTGCAGCCAGTTCGGCCAACTTTCCAAGGTCTCCGAGACCCATCTTGCTGGCCATACCGCCGAGCATTCCCATCAGTCCGCCCCCCGCTTCCTGCTCCTCAGCGGGGGCCTTGCCGATCAGACCATTGGCTTCGGGCACGACACTGCTGACTTGGGAGAAGTCCGCTCCCAGCTTGTCCTTGGCCAGCTTGAAGATCAGGCCCAAGCCCCCTTCGGCCTGCTCCTTGGAAACTCCAACCTGCTTCATGATTTCGTCGACGATGCTCATGTGTGTAATGACCTTGTGTGGTGAGGGAAGAACTGGGATTCGAACGAAGAGTCCCCACAATATCCCTGCAGGGTGCCAGTTTCCAGATCGGATTCAAAGATGCGGTTCCCAAGGAGGCTTCGGCAGCAGGTTTTCGATGAATGTTTGATGAACTCGGTGGGGGGGCGCTTGCGAAACCTCCGACATCGACTTACGGTCACAACTTCGGGATGCGGTTCGTGGTGAGGTGTCACCGAACCCGCTGATTGTCGGCGATTTCTCCGAAATCGCTGGTGCCACACGACGACCAGCGATTCGTGAAGTCGCCAGCTGGAGCAGCGATTTCAGAGAAATCGCCGACATTCAAGCCAGCCCCGCGACTCAATCCTATTCACAGCTGTGGCTTGGCCCGCCCGCCCCTTCGGACATGCCCCGCGATGCCACTCATGACGACCGCTTTGTTTCCCGAACTGCGAACGTATTGCGAGAGCTTGCTGGTCGCCTCCCGCCATACCCTCTCTGAACGCCATCAACTGGCGGCTCAACAAGTGGCGAATTGGATTCGACAGCGCCGAGACGCCGGACTGACCGCGAACGTTATTGTCGTCTGTACCGGCAACTCCCGGAGGAGCAGCCTCGGGGCGATGCTGGGAAACATCGCAGCGGCGTTTAATGGGGATGGTGGTATTCGGTTCTTTAGTGGAGGGACCGCCCCCTCGGCGTTTAACCCACGGACGATTCGGGCCTTGCGAGATATCGGTGTGCGTGTCGAGGAGTTGGGAGAACTCGCTCCTCCCGGTCCCGGAGGGGAGCAGAATCCGCGATATCGGGTTCGCTGGGGGGCGGGCGAGTCTGACTCGATCGTCGAATTCTCGAAACGCTACGACGACGCTTCCAACCCGCAGCAGGACTACTGCGCGATCATGGTCTGCACCGATGCCGATGAGAACTGCCCGGTCGTCTTGGGAGCGAGCCTGCGGGTCTCGATGCCGTTTGAAGACCCGAAAGAATTCGATGGCCTGCCGAGCGAAGCCGCTGCCTATGCTGAGCGCCGCGATCAGATCGGGCGGGCGATGCTGCGAATTCTCGGGCGATGACGCCTCCGAGTGGAAAGTAAAGTCTGTCGCACGAGAGAACTGCTCGTACTGGGGACTATTCCATCGGCTGTTATGCGAACGGCCAGTGGAAACCTCCCCGTCAGACTTCCGAAGTCTCCGAAGACTTCGGAAGTCTTTTGGTACGCGAAATCTGGCCGGTCGCATTAGGGAACGCGTATACCCTGTCCGACCGTGATATCAATCGGAAGTTGAGAAAAGGTCTGGGCACTGTTGGAATCGAATCCCGCTGGGCCAGGCCCGAGCAGTCCGCCAAAAAAAACGTGGCATGGGCATTTTGCCCATGCGTGAAACCCGAGGAATCACGCGCTGGAAACCCAGGCTTCGATGTTTTCTATCGACGGAACTGGCTATTCGCCCCCACTCCCTCTCACCTTCGACCAGATACTCGCACCCACGGCGATGATGATGACCGCCACGATCCCAATCGCCCACCATTCTCCCGCCATCGCAGCTTCAAACAGCAATGCGATCCCTCGTCCACGAGCCGCGAGAAGTGTTGAACTGTCCATGTGAGCCCCGAGTCAAAAAAAGGAACAGTGACCACCTGACGAGTATGCCCTGTCCGAAGGTGATGCCTGATGCGGCGTGAGAATACGCTGGCGATCAGGTGCCTGTCAACCTTTTACAGATTGTGAATCAATGGGGCATTTTCCATTTGCCAATCCGCGAGAATCTGCTCCACCACAACGCGTGTCGGACAAACTGGACTCACGTGGTTGCTTCGCATGCAGAGCTGATCGTGGTCTGACTTTAGTGTTGTTCAGGGACGATCCGAGGTTTGGTCTTTTGGGGCGTCTCCGTTAGCGAGAGACCCGCTCCCTTGTCCCCTGGTCTCAACTGCGTTCAACTGCACAGCGTGTCGAGCCGTTGAGGCCACAAGCGAAACTTTTTTTGAGAGCGAGGACCATGATGCGGCGTGGGAATGTGAGTCTGTGGAGTGTCTGTCTGGCACTGGGAGTTTCGGCCATGAGTCATGCGGGAGATACGGTGCGGGCCTATGTCGGCACCTATACGAGCAAAGGGAGCCAAGGGGTCTACGTCCTCGAACTCGACCGGGAGGCCGGGACCGTCACTGAGGCGCGGGTGGCTGCGAAACAGAAGGACCCGTCGTTCGTGGCGATCCATCCCAACCGCCAGTTTCTGTATGCCGTGAGCGAGGTCGACTCGACCGACGGCAAGAAGGGCGGCGGCGTCTCGGCCTACAAGATCGACGCGGCGAGCGGGAAGCTGGAACTGCTCAATGGAGAGATCACCGGCGGTGGGGCACCGTGCCATCTGGTGGTTGACCCGACCGGGAAGAATCTACTCATTGCCAACTACAGCGGTGGCAGCGTGGCCTGCCTGCCGATCAATACTGACGGCTCACTGAAGCCGACCAGTTGCTTCGTGCAGCATATCGGGACGAGTGTCGACAAGGGGCGGCAGGAAGCTCCGCATGCGCACTCGATCAACGTCGACCCGACCGGCGATTATGCGGTGGTCGCGGACCTCGGCCTCGACAAGGTGCTGGTCTACAAGTTCGATGCCGACCACGGCCAACTCGTCCCGAACGAGCCACCATCGACCTCGACCAAGTCGGGCGGAGGACCGCGTCACTTCGCCTTCCACCCCAGCGGGAAGTACGCCTACACCAATCTGGAGATGACCTCCGAGGTCACGGCTTTCCAGGTCCAGACCGGTTGCGTCCTGGCCGGAATCCAAACCCTTAGTACGCTGCCGGACGGCAAGCCCGTTCCCGGCAACTCGACCGCCGAGACCCAGGTCCACCCCAGTGGCAAGTTCGTCTACGTCTCGAACCGGGGCCACAACAGCTTGGCGATCTATACGGTGGACCAGAAGACCGGCAAGCTGACTCATGTCGGCAACCAGTCGACCGAAGGCGGCGTTCCGCGTAACTTCTGTATCGACCCCAGCGGCAAGTACATCCTGGCTGCGAATCAGGACACCGACACCGTGGTCGTCCTGAAGATCGATCAGGAGACCGGCCAGCTGACCCCGACCGGCAGCCAAGCCAAGGTTCCTACGCCAGTCTGCGTGAAGTTCTGGACGGCGGAGTAGCGCTCGTCCGCGAGAAAAAAAGGGGCAGAAAAAAGGGGGGAAAAAAGAGGACAGGTCTTTTTTCGGGGTTGAACCAGGAAGCTCGCCTGCTCACGGGCCAGGTTCACGCGGCGTATGGGGAACTGTCGCGAATCATTGCCGAAGCTCCGCGAAGCGGTGCGCAGGAACCGGGTCCAGGGCCGTGCCCTTGGCCGGATGGCCACGATCCAGACCGAGATCGACCGCCACCAGCGGCGACTGAGCGAGATTCGGCAAGACCTCGATCACCTGACCGACCGCTAGATCCAGCCCGATGAGGTCGCAGCGGCGTTCACCCGGTTCGATCCGCTGTGGAACGCGATGTCGCTTCAGGAACAGAACGATCTACTCCGGCTGTTGATCGAGCAGGTCGACTACGACGGCCCCGCCAGCGAGATCCAGCTGCAGCTGCACCTGGACGGAATCCAAGCCTTGATGACCAGAACAGGGACACCCCATGATCGCTTCGCCCCTCACGCTCCGCCGCAAGTTCCACATCTCCACCGGTCGCACGGGCCACCGCGTGGTCCGCGACACAGCCCCACCCGCCCCACCCCGGGTCACCCTACAGCGGCCCTCATCCCCCGAATCTCCCGCCTGATGGCCCTGGCCCTCCGGTTCGAACAGCTGATCCGCAATGGCACCGTCCACAACCAAGCCGACCTCGCCCGCCTGGCCCACATCAGCCAGGCGCGGGTAACGCAGATCATGGACCTGCTGCTGCTGGCTCCGGAGATTCAGGAGGAGATTGTGTTCCTGGAGCCGGTAGAATGGGGAAAAGATCGGATCACCGAGCGGCAAATGCGTCGGATTACTGCAAAATCATCATGGTTGGTGCAAAGCGATTTGTGGGGAAGTCTGCCGAAACGATGTCAGCGATTGCTGAGTTAAATGCTAGCCATAGAGTGGCGCTAAGTTGCTTCTGTCAAATCGCGGTAGTGCTTGCCGATAGGCTTCCTTTTGATATGAGCGACCTTGCGAGGACGCAAAAGAAGAATCAACTCACTGGAATTCTGACGAGCATGTCGATTTTGATTGTTTCCGCCAAGCGTACTGAATCGCGTCTTAACACTCTGTTTTGCAACGGTGAACCATTGCTCTGCTGAATCCTTCACAGCATCGCCCGACAGCACCTCAAATCGCCTCGTCGTCGCCTACACTGGATCTCCGTTCAGCCGCGACGGTGTGATGTCGTTGGTCATTAGCGACTGCAGTCCCAAACAGCTTAAACGAAATCGTTTCATCGGTTGCAAAGGGCTAGGATTTCGTTCCGTGCTGACATGGACGACGCGGCCATTGATTGTGAGTGGCGAGTTGTGCGTTCGCTTCGACAAAGCACACGCACTGGCGACGGTCCGAGACATTGTCGCCAGGAACGCAGCCGGTGCAGATGTCATTCAGCGGTTTCAAGAGTCGAAGGGCCTCTGGCCGGCTCCCATTATTCGATTGCCTCAATCAGCCGCCTCTGACGACGCAGAAGTGGTTTTCGCCCGCAGCCTTCAGTCGCGAGGTTACGACACTGTATTGGTGTTGCCGCTCGACGAGGGAGAGTGTGGTGCCCGCTCCTATCTGGACGCGGAGCAGCAGCTACGAGTATTACCGACAAGCTCGATGCTGTTCTGTCGTCACTTTAACGAAGTCGCGATAGAAGGCGATATCGACCGACGCTGGAAGATCTTGCGGCAAAAGGTCGAGGCGGACCAGTATCAAGTTATCATTCATGACGGAACCACGGATCGGCTTTGGGACGTGTCACATCGCGCCGGGAAGGTATCGAACGATGCAGCTGAGGACATTTCTGGCGGACGGCGGGAGTTTGAAACGTCAGTCGCCGTACCGGAATCGTGTGAGTACCCGGTAGACAACAACTGTCTATGCGTCTACTTTCCGACACGCGATCGTCTGCCCTGTCCAGTCCTGCTCCACGCGACGCTTGAGACAACTGAGGATCGCAACCGACTGGTAAGCAATACGGGGAATCGCGAGGTTCTGCGGGCGCTGGCGTCTCATCTGGCAGATGTCATTGAATCTCAGGTAACTTCCGACGAGCCGCTGCGCGCGCTGCACTTGATGAATGGCATTGAGGATGCCGATCCAGAACTGAGGGATCTTGGCTTTCTTGACGCTATTCCCAGGGTGCGTTCCTGCGTCATGACCCTGGACATGGTGTGTTTCTCCTTCGGGGCGTTAAGACGGCGATTCAACTTTTCCTGGCCGGAATCCAGTGCTGAGATACTGGCTTGCGGCGGAGGATGGGTCGCGGAAAGCCAGTCTCAGATGATATTGCCGTTCACCAACGTGAAATTCTGTCACCAGCGGATGCTCAATTTGGACTGGTCACCAAGCTCGGGCCCGGGGTCGGCAGCAACTCAGCCAGCAGCTTGATCAGCGCTTGCGGATCCACCGGTTTGACCAGGTGGACATCGAAGCCCGCTTCCTGCGATTTCCGCCTGTCTTCCTCCTGCCCCCAGCCGGTTTGAGCCACGATGACGACATCTTGGCCCCACGGCTGTTCACGGATGCGACGGCACGCCTCGTACCCGTTCAACTTCGGCATCCCGATGTCCATGAGGATCACGTCCGGCTTGAACGTCTCGGACATCGCCACGGCCTCCTGGCCGTCGTGCGCGGTTTGCGTCTCGTGGCCCATGATCTCGAGCAGCATCTCCAAGCTGCTCGCACCGTCCCGGTTGTCGTCCACGACAAGGATGCGGCGGCGAGGGGCGGGAGTGGCCTTCTCGTCGGTGGATTGGTCGTCCGACCTCT
>JAYTCW010000334.1:0-6264 GCA_043736295.1 Planctomycetota bacterium
TACTTCGGGTTCGAGATCCCCGACAGCCCCGGCAACTACTGGTACGTCTGGTTCGACGCCCCGATCGGCTACATCGCCAGTACCGCTGAGTGGTGCCAGCGGACCGGCGAGAAGCTCGATGATTGGTGGAAGAATCCGAACTCCGAAATCCACCACTTCATCGGCAAGGACATTACGTATTTCCATACGCTGTTCTGGCCCGCGATGCTGCACACCGCCGGATTCCAGTTGCCGTCGAAGGTCCACATTCACGGGTTCCTGACGGTCAATGGCGAGAAGATGTCGAAGTCGAAGGGGACGTTCATTAGTGCGGCGACGTACCTCAAGCACCTCGACCCGGCGTACCTGCGGTATTACTACGCCTCGAAGCAGGGACCTCGCGTCGATGACCTCGACCTGAGCGTTGTCGACTTCCAGACCAAGGTCGACGCCGACCTCGTCAACAAGTTCGTCAACATCGCCAGCCGCTGTGCCAAGCTGCTGGAGGGGCAGGCTCTGGCGACAACCTACCCCGATGATGGCGGCCTGTTCCAGTTCACCGCCGAGGCCGCTGAACGGATCGCCGAGTTGTACGAGAACTGCGACACGAATGCCGCACTGCGTGAGGTGATGCTCTTCGCCGACAAGGCCAACCAGTACATCGATTCCAATCAGCCGTGGACCCTCAAGAAAGACCCCACGCGGCTGGAAGAGGTCCGCGACATCTGCACGGTGGGACTGAATCTGTTCCGCCAGTTGGCGATCTACCTCGCCCCAGTCCTGCCGCGCATCGCCCAGCAGACGGGTGAACTGCTCGGAGTGCCGATCGCGCACTGGAGCGATGTCCACACACCAGTTCTGGGGCAGATGGTCCGCCCCTACCAGCACATGATGAAACGAGTCGACACGAAGAAGGTCCAAGCGATGATTGAAGAGTCGAAGCCAGCAGAAAGTGTTCAGTCTTCAGTTGTCAGTCCTCAGCCAGAAAGCCCACCGGTTGCAACCGGTGGGCTTGCCAACTCGTTCGGAGACACGTCCGACGAGTTGGCCAAAGAAGCTCTCGTCCCCGAACACTGCACCATCGACGACCTCGGCAAGACCGATCTCCGCGTCGCCCGTGTCCTGGCAGCGCAGAACGTGGCTGGAGCCGACAAGCTGTTGCAACTGACGCTCAGCCTCGGCGGGGATGTGACCAAGAACGTCTTCGCGGGCATTAAGAAGGCGTATAACCCCGAAGACCTCGTCGGTCAGTTGGTGATCTGCTGCGCGAACCTCAAGCCTCGGCAGATGAAGTTCGGCCTCAGCGAAGGGATGGTCCTCGCGGTCGGCCCCGGAGCCAACGAGGTCTTCCTGCTCCGCGCCGACTCGGGAGCCAAACCGGGAATGCGAGTGCACTAGGGCACGTTCAGAATTGATCTTCAGTCTAAGCCATCTGCCGTCAGCCAGAAGCCGCAACAAAACCTTCTGGCTGAAAGCTGACCGCTGACGGCTGACCGCTCGTGAGTTCACTAAAGAGAGATTGTGATACTGCTCTAGCCCACGCGATCTGTACATTTCCTCCAGTTCGCGTGGTGGTCACTGAGTTCCTCTGTTGTGGCTTTCTGATGCTGCTCGACTTCGACCATCATGCGACCACGCCGCTCGATCCTCGGGTGCTGGAGGCCATGTTGCCTTATTTCACGGGGCAATTCGGCAATCCATCGAGTATCAGCCATCGACGTGGGCTGACCGCAGCTGCCGTCGAGCAATCCGCGCGTGAGCGGGTGGCCGGGGTGCTAGGAGTGGAGGCGAATGAAGTCGTCTGGACCAGCGGAGCGACGGAGTCGAATAATCTGGCGCTGAAGGGACACTTGTCCGGAGGGGCTACTCGACGGGGGCTTGTGGTGGTCGCGACGGAGCATCGGTCGGTGCTCGATCCGGCCAAACGCCTCGCTCGCGCGGGTCATCCGGTAACGGTACTTCCCGTCGATCGATGCGGGCAACTTGACCTCGATCAACTGAGTGACGCCATCACTGCTCAGACGGCACTGGTCTCCGTGATGTGGGCCAATAATGAGATGGGTGCCATCGCCCCGATGCAGGAGATTGCGAAGATTTGCGAACAAAAGAGTGTGCGGCTGCACTCGGACGCGACACAAGCGGTGGGCAAGATCCCCGTCTCGCTGCGAACAACGGGGGTCGATCTGCTGAGCTTCAGCTCTCATAAAATGTACGGACCGCCGGGGATCGGGGCCTTGGTCGTCCGTCGCGATCGAGGGCGTATTCCGTTGGCACCGCAGATCGATGGGGGAGGCCAACAGTCGGGTGTTCGCAGCGGCACGTTACCGCTGGCTCTGATTGTGGGATTTGCGTTGGCTCTGGAATTGTGCGAGCAGGAGCGCGAGGCAACCGCCACGAGATTGGCCGCGCTGCGTGACCGCCTGTGGAGTGAACTGGTCCAGCGGATTCCAGGAATCGTTCGTCATGGAGTGACAGGATCAACTGTCGCTGGGAACTCGGCACCGCCCTGCATGCTGCCACATAATCTCAGCGTCGGCATTCCCGGGATCGACGGCGACGCCCTGCTGGTCCGGCTCCAGCAGTCCGATCTGTGCGTCAGCTCCGGGGCAGCCTGCTCCTCCACGAACCGCGAGCCGAGTCATGTTCTGACAGCACTGGGAGTCTCCGACCGACTCGCTCGCTCCAGCATTCGATTTGGTCTCGGTCGGTGGACGACTGCCGAGGAGGTCAGCCAAGCCGTGGACATTTTAGAAGCGATCGTGGGTTTGAAATGAATACCGCCCCGGTGCAACCTTTCCTCCATCGCGCCAACTCCTTGGCGACGGCCCGACATCTCAAGTGAACCTGACACCGATTTGAGCGACGTGGAGACGGAGCGACAGGGAGAGAGTGTGACTTTTTCGCAGTTTCCGAATTTCGATGCGACTTGGCAAAAAACGACCTCCCAGCACCGCATCGGATCGACGATCGAATGTCAGCTTGCCCCAAACCTCATCCAGAAAAATCCTCGAATCGAAAAATCACAGCCTTTCGGATGACGCCGGGTTTTCTAATTTCTCCTACGAATCACCCCCTGTCAGTTTGCGAGCTGCGCCAGAAATCGGTGGCGAGTTCGGTAAGCTTTTGCCGGTTGCCTCCACGGATGGCGAAGGTTTCGGGGCGTGGTTGGTGAGTGGATCGCGGTGAGTGTTCGGGCTCTTCTAGGCAAGGGTGCGAGCTGGGAGCAGGCGGGTCCGCCGGATCGCACTCTCGCCAAATGTGTGATCGGCAGGCTATAACGCCATTCGGCGGGTCGTGGGAAACCGCCCGTGTGTCCTCAACGGATTGGCCCATGAAGCTTGAAACCAAAGTCTGGCTAGTGATCTTCGCCGTGGCGGGGCTGTATCTTGCCGCCCGCGCGGCGACGACTGGTGTCGGACTCGGCTACACCGAGACGGTCGACGGCATTACTCAGTCCGCGACCTATACCCAGGCTCAACTCGGGTTCGCCGAGACCAGTTGGTCTCAGACCGCTGGCATCTGGACAGCTGCGTTCATGACCTTGGCGGTGCTGTCTTTTCTGTACCGCGACAATGTGGTTTACAAGTTGTCGGAGTCAGTGTTCATCGGCGTATCGGCAGCGTACTGGATGATTGTCAGCTTCTGGACGGTACTGGTCCCGAATCTGATGGGGAAGCTGTTGCCGCGGCTGACGCAGTCGTGGGCGATGCCGGGTCTGTCGCCGGTGCATGACGAGCATTGGTGGATCAACATCGTCCCGCTGGTCTTAGGAGCGATGCTGCTCTGGCGGCTGGCTCCGAAAGGGACGTGGATCTCGCGCTGGCCGCTGGCGTTTATCATCGGGACCACAGCCGGATTGAAGCTGGTGAGTTTTTTGCAGGCCGACTTTCTGAGCCAGATTCGGGCCTCAATCAAGCCGCTCTTGGTGGTGGATGCGAACGGCTCGATTGTGTGGCTCGACAGCATTTCCAGCACGCTGCTGCTGGTCAGCATGCTGGCCGCCCTGACCTACTTCTTTTTCTCCTGGGAACACAAGGGGGTCTTCGGCAAGGTCTCGCGTGTCGGGGTGCTGGTACTGATGATTACCTTCGGGGCAGCGTTCGCGAATACAGTGATGGCCCGCATTGCACTCTTGGGAATTCGGTTTGAATTCCTGTTCGATGACTGGCTGTGGCTGGTCGATCTCAAGCAGCAGCGACTGGGGATGTAATGGCCGCCTCGGAAGTCTCACTCGCGGGGAACCCGCCGCCGCGCCCGTACCTGATCGCCCATGCGGTCGCCGTGATCGTGATGATGGCGGGGTTGCTGATCGAGGGCCGAGTCTTCTTCTGCGGCTGTGGCAGCTGGGTGCCGTGGGTGTTCGATGTGAACAGCCAGCATTGCTCCCAGCACATGTTTGATGCGTATACCGCGTCCCACGTCCTGCATGGAGTGGTCTTTTACGGAGCGTTTTGGCTCCTGCGAGGCAAAATCGGGGGGGCGTGGCGGCTCTGGGGCTGCGTCGCGTTGGAGGCGGCGTGGGAGGTGTTGGAGAACTCCGCCTTTGTGATCGATCGTTATCGGACCGGCACAATGGCCCTGGGGTATGAGGGGGACTCGATCACGAATTCCCTGTGCGATCTGGCCGCCTGCGTGGGGGGGTATCTGTTGGCGGAGCAACTGCCCTGGAAATGGTCGCTGGCATTTTTCCTAGGCGTGGAGCTACTGATGCTGGCCTGGATTCGGGATTCACTGGTCCTGAACGTCGTGATGCTGGTTTATCCGTTGGATTTGATCAAGCAGTGGCAGATGGGCGGATAAGGGATGGTTTATGGTTTATGGTTTATGGTTTGTCGATTGGAGGAGGAAATCCGAGGCACGAAATGGCTTGGGACCAAGCCCAGAGGTTGCAACCCCTGGGCTTTGGCTGACAACTGAAAACTGAAAACTGACCACTCTCCCGCTTGCCGGTGATTCCGGGATGCGATATCCTTCCAGTTCCCACCGCTGGAGGTCATTCCGGGGCGTTCCCCGTCCCAGAGGTCGGAGTCAGGATTTCCAAGCCATGCACAAGCTCATTCACGTCGCCGAAAAGCCGAATCTCCGGGCTGTCCCTCTGAAGTTTGAGGTCGGTGACAACGTCGATGTCCACACCCGTATTCTTGACGGGGACAAGGACAAGGAACGTATCCAGATTTTCGCGGGCGTCGTGATCGCCCTGCGTGGACGCGGTGTTGGAGAAATGTTCACCGTCCGCCGCATCGTCAACGGTGAAGGCGTCGAACGGACCTTCCCGACCAACAGCCCCAAGATCGCCGATGTCGTCGTCAAGCGCCATGGCATCGTCCGCCGGGCCAAGCTCTACTTCCTCCGCGATCGGATCGGCAAGGCCACCCGCCTGGTCGAACGCCGTGCCAAGGCCGCACCAGCCTCCTGAACCGCTGCCCTCCATTGCGGCAGCTGAATTGTCGAATCCAAACCTTCGCCGCATCCTTTGCGGCGAAGGTTTTTTTCGTGAGGAATCTAGCGAGCGGAGCTGCGGCAGCTCCCAGAGTTGTATCGACTCCGTCGGGAGAAGCAGGAAAGGGTGCAGGATTTGGCTGCCAACCATATTTCTGGCGCACACACACACACACATGCCCTAGCTGGAACAACCTCTGGATGGCATCATGAGATCCTCGTGGAGTAGAGTGGTTGCTCAACATCCTCTCCGTCGAGAGGCTCTCATCCGGAGGCGACGATGCGTGGTTCAGGAGGCACTCCCGGCGGGATCGGTGAGTTCGCGGTCGGCTTCGTACTCTCCGGACTGGCTGTGTATTTATTTCTTGACTCCGTCGTCGTGACCAGCGGCATCGGGATGATCGCGGGCGGCGTGAATGGGATGTTCGGCGGGTTACTCGGAAGTCGAACCTCATCCGGGTTGGTCTTCGTGCCCTTCTTCATCGGGGTCACCGCTCTGTTCTACGACTCCCGGCAGCGCTGGGGCTGGACGCTCATGTCTCTGGGAATCGCCATCATCGTGGTCGAGATACTCAGTCGGATGCAGTTCCTCATTACGATGAAAGTGTCGCACCTGCTGGGGATCATCGTCCTGCTGGCAGCTGGGACCGGTTTGATGCTCCGATCTTATCGCAATCAAGACTCGCTGCCATAAAACGAGTTACCAGACTTCGCATCCCTAAAGACTTCCGAAGTCTTCCGAGACTTCGGAAGTCTAGCGGTAAGTTTCCACTGGCTGCTCGCCTAAGTGGTTGCTGGTGATAAGGAGGGGAAGGGTAATCCTTCGACCTGAGTGGAAAGAGGCAG